>NZ_CP107559.1 GCF_026427715.1 Methylocystis sp. MJC1
AGAGTTTGTGGCCATTGGAAGAACGATATACGAACGAGGGGTCGCGAATACCAATATCGCTTCTTGCCTCGTCTGCCATGGTCCCAACGCCGAAGGGTTTGAGGGTATCCCACGTTTGGGAGGGCTATCTTATTACTATCTCAAGAGGAGACTTGAAGAATGGGTTCGCGGATTTGACGCAGCTGCAGGACCCATGCCACACGTTGCAAACAGTTTGTCGCTGCGCGAGATCGAGATGCTCGCCTCTTACCTGAGTTTTATTAAATGAATCTTAGATGATTTACTGCGACTCAAATCTAAGAGCACGTGGCCAAGGCAGCGGCAACTGCAATGCGGACGTTCGCCGACGAGCAGTGGCGCCGTAAATTGGTTCGACAGAATAACCCAACTCACATCGACTGCGTCAAAGGCATAGCGTCGATCGGCGTTGTGGCCCAATGTCGTTTCGACAGCTAGAGCGGGTTCGTCATTTTCCGATTCAAGACAGGATTCCCGAATCGGCGAGAGCCTGATTCCTTGCGTCATGTGCATGACGGAGGAGAAAGATGGCTCGGGCCTACAGCCAGGATTTGCGTGACCGGGTGATCGACGCCGCGTTGAAGGGGCCTTTCGGCGCGTCAGGCGGCGGCGCGTTTCGGGGGCGGTGATGCGACCGCGATCGTCTGGGTTCGCCGCGCGCGTCAGACCGGCGAGCGCGGCGCGCGCAAACAGGGACAGCCGAAACGCTGCAAGCTCGACCCGCATCGCGAGTTCCTGTTGGCGCTGATCGAGGCGACGCCGGATCTGACCATCAGCGAGCTGTTGGAACGCGTCCTCGCCGAACGCGGGATAAAGGCCAGCCGAGCGACGCTGTGGGGCTTTCTCGACCGCTGCGGTCTGACCTACAAAAAAAGACCGCCCATGCGAGCGAGCAGGACCGGGAGGACGTGAAAGAGCGGCGCGAAGCCTGGTTCGACAGCCAGCTTGATCTCGATCCCGAAAAGCTTGTCTTCATCGACGAGACCTGGACCACGACCAATATGGCGCGCAAGAACGGGCGCGCGCCGAAAGGGGAGCGGCTGCGCGCCGGCGTTCCGCATGGGCACTGGAAGACGACGACATTCGTCGCCGGCCTGCGCCTGACCGGGATGACGGCGCCGATGGTTCTCGACGGCCCGATCAACGGTCAATGGTTCCAGGCCTATGTCGATCAGGTCCTTGTTCCGACGCTGTCGCCGGGCGACATTGTCGTGATGGACAATCTCGGGAGCCACAAGGGCGCGGGCGTGAACAAGGCCATCGAAGCGGTCGGCGCGACGCTGCTCTATCTTCCGCCCTACAGTCCCGACTTCAATCCGATCGAGAAGGCCTTCTCCAAGCTCAAAGCTCTGCTCCGCAAAGCCGCAGAGCGGAACGTCGACGCCCTATGGAACAGGATCGGCGCATTGCTGAAGGAGTTCTCCCCCACGGAATGCGCAAATTTCTTCGCCGCCTCAGGATATGAGCTGGTTTAAGACGAATCCGCTCTAACACCGATTGACCTATCAGCGAGGCTCGGCCAGGAGTCTCGTAAACAACAACGCTTCAAGGATTGAGACAAAATGATGGAAACTTTATCGCGCGCGACCTTCGCGGTCGCAAGCGTCACCTTGATGCTTCTAGCGTTGGCGCTTGTCGGATTCGGAGCGTTCGAGCTGGTCTCCGCGCTAAGCCAAAACTGGCATGAGGGCGGCGACGCGCTTCTTACCGCGATTGGCTACGTCGTTATCGCTCTGGCTGTCTTCGACGTGGCCAAATACTTCGTTGAAGAAGAGGTCCTCCGAAGTCGTTCACCCGTCACCACATCCGACGTGCGGCGCAGTCTTACTAAATTCATTTCGACTATCGCGATCGCGGTATTCATCGAAGGATTGGTCATTGTGTTTCAAGTCAGCAAACACGACGTGGAAAAAATGCCCTACCCGACCGCTCTTCTCGCGACCGCAATTCTCATCGTTCTCGGGCTGGGAGCCTACCAACGACTGAACGTCGAAGTTGAGCGTCAGCTTGGCTGTAAAGACAACGCCGAACAATTGACGGCCAACCTTGACGAAGCGGCTGACAATAGCGCTATGGCGGGCGACACGACGGCAAAATGAGGCTCGACGCAACCTTGTTGCATGGAGGGTTGGGAATCAGGATCTTAAGGAATGGCGGCGCAAAAGGCTTCCGATTTTCATGTCGGGGGCGGCTCATGCCTTTCAAGCTTCGTTCGAAGATGCGGTGCAAGAAGCGACCGGCGAGACGGGTCGAATTGATCTATGTCGATCAGGGGTACACCGGCGCAGACGCCGCCAAAGCGGCGGGGACGCGGGGGATCGAGCTATGGGTTCTGTTGCGTTAGCGGAGGCGGCGCGGTTTGGGTAAGCTGTGGGCCCGCCCAACACCGTTTAGATCGGCCCCCATGATCGACTTCAAAGGACACCGCTTTGAAAAGACCGTCATCCTGCTTTGTGTCCGTTGGTACCTCGCCTATCCCCTAAGCTACCGAGATCTGAAGGACATGATGCTCGAGCGGGGCGTTGAGGTTGACCATTCCAACATTTACCGCTGGGTCCAGAAGTTCACGCCGCAGTTAGAGGCCGCCTTCCGGAAAGGCGAGAAGCGGGCGGTCGGCAACAGTTGGCGGATGGACGAGACCTACATCAAGGTCAACGGTCAGTGGAAATACCTCTACCGAGCCGTCGACAAACACGGGCACACCATCGACTTCTTGTTGGCAGCCCATCGCGACAAAAGAGCCGCTCTGCGCTTTTTCAAGAAAGCGGTGGGGCTGTCAATGGCGGGGACAAAATGTGCATGATGGCGGCGCAAAAGTGTACCGGTCTGGTTTCGAGAAAAGGGCCCTGTGGCCCTTGTAGTTTGCGTTGCCGCGCGCGTTGAGGCGCGCGGAGCGTAGCGAAGCGCGGCTCAACGCGCGCGGCGGCGTTCAGTTCTTCGTGTCGGCGTCTCCTTTGTCGATGGCGGGCGCGTCGGCGAGATCGCGGCCGCGGCGCTGTGCTTTCCTTGCGGTCGCGAGGCGATAGCTCTCGCCGTTCATTTCCAGAATGTGTACGTGATGGGTGAGCCGGTCGAGCAGCGCGCCGGTGAGACGTTCCGACCCAAAGACGGACGTCCATTCATCAAAGGGCAAATTGCTGGTCACCAGCGTCGCGCCGCGTTCATAGCGCTGGCTGAAGACCTCGAAGAGCAGCTCGGAGCCGACCGCCGTGAACGGCACATAGCCCAGTTCGTCGACGATCAGCAGTTTGACGGTGTTGAGATGCTTTTGCAGCGCGCGCAGGCGGCGCTCGTCGCGCGCCTCCATCAGTTCGTGCACAAGAGCCGCGGCGGTTGTGAACGCGACGCTGAACCCTTTCTGGCAAGCGGCGAGCCCCAGGGCGAGCGCGACGTGAGTCTTCCCGGTCCCGGATGGACCGAGAGCGATGCAGTTCTGCCGCTTCTCGATCCATTCGCACCGCGCCAGCTCCAGCACCAGCGGCTTGTTGAGTGAAGGCTGGGCGGTAAAGTCGAAAGTGTCGAGGCTCTTGACCTGCGTAAAACGCGCCAGCCGGATGCGGCGCTCGACATTGCGCCGCTCGCGATCAATGCGCTCCAGTTCGCACAGGCGCAGCAGATAGCGGGGGTAATTGGCGCGGTCCTGCGCCGACTCCAGCGCGACTTTCTCATATTCGCGCGCGAAGGTGGGAAGCTTCAGCGCCTTGAGGTGATTGCCCAGTAGCACCTGCGGCGCGACGATCGTTTGCGAGCCCGGCTCATGCGAGGTGGTCATGCCGGACCTCCCGCGGTCGTCTCCATGACGCCCACAATGACGCTCGCGCCGGCGACGAGCCCGAGATAGGCGCGCGGATCCGTCGCGCCGACCGTGGCCGCCGGCAGGTAGGGGTAGAATGTCAGATCGAGCCGCGCGGGCCGGTTCTCCAGCTTGGCCAGCAGCAGCATCTTCACCGCGTCGAAGCTGATCGCGCCAAGACGCAGCGCCTCCGCAACCGCCTGTTCGACTTGATGCTGGTGAAAATCCTCCATCAGCCGCAGCACCTGGATGAACTCGCGACGCCCGCTATTCCCCATGCGCGCCTCCATCAGCCGCCGCAAGCGATGCACACAGTCGGCCAGACGCCAGTCGTCGAGCGGCGCGGCCTGATCGAGCGCGCGGCTCTTGTGTTCGAGCAAGGCGAGATAATGCAGCGGGTTGTAGATGAACTCGGCCTTGTCGTAGCTGCGCGCATGCACGGCGATCGTCTCCCCGCCGCAGACAATCTCAACCCGATCGACATAGCCCTTCGCCAGCACCTCCCGATGGCCGTAACGCGTCGGGACCGAGTAATCATTGTTGCGGTAGCGCACCAGCGCCATCGACGACACGCGCGTCGCGACTTTGTGGCAGGCGTCATAGGGCGCCGGCGGCGCCGGCAGGAATGCCGCCATATCCGCCTGCATGCGTTCGCCGATCGGCGTCGAATGACCACGCAGGATCGCCTGCCGGCGTTTCGTGCAGGCGTCCAGGAACCTCGCGTTCAGCGCCTCGAAAC
Organism: Methylocystis sp. MJC1; assembly: GCF_026427715.1. Lineage (NCBI taxonomy): Bacteria > Pseudomonadati > Pseudomonadota > Alphaproteobacteria > Hyphomicrobiales > Methylocystaceae > Methylocystis > Methylocystis sp. MJC1. Next base: position 4,551 of record NZ_CP107559.1, read on the forward strand.
TCTCCGCCACGGGCAGCGGCGTCATGAAGTTGCGCCGGACATAGCCGACAAGCCCCTCGACCTTGCCCTTGTCGTTCCCCTTACCAGGCCGGCCAAAGCGATCGGCAAAAAGATAGTGGCTCTGGAGTTCCGCAAACATTTGCGAACGCAGACGCTCTCCACCCTTCACGATCCTCGCGACCGCGAGACGCGTATTGTCATACAGAATGGACTGCGGGACGCCGCCGAAAAAGGCGACCGCCGCGACATGGCCGTCGCAGAAGGCTTCCGCCGTCTCTGCCGGATAGGCCTTGACGAAGCAGCCGTCCGAATGCGGCAGGTCCACGCAGAAATAATGAAAGCGGACCTTCCTGCCGGCGATGTAACCGTCCGCCTCGCCAAAATCCGCCTGCGCATGCCCCGGGCGATGGCTGAGCGGAATAAACATCTCGCGCGACCGCAACTGCGCCTGCGCGACATATTCCCGGACGATCGTGTAGCCGCCAGAAAACCCTTCTTCGTCCCGTAGCCGTTCGAATATCCGCTGCGCCGTGTGCCGCTGCTTGGCGTGAACAAGCCGGTCACCCGCCAGGACCTTGTCGATCCAGGCCATATAAGGCCCCAGCTTCTTCGAAATCGGTCGCTCCCGGCGCCGATATCCCGGCGGAACCGAATATTGGAGCATCTTCGTGATCGTATTGCGGTGCACGCCAAAGCGCCTCGCCGCTTCCCGGCGGCTCAGCCCTTCCGCCATCACCGCGCGTCTCACCCGGGCATAGAGTTCCACTGTGAACATCCTTTCGGCCTCTCCATGCCAGTCGATGACATCAAGTTCGGCCTATCAGGACCGGTACAATTTTGCGCCGCCGTCACAGCTGCCCGCAAAGCCGGTTCAGTGGTACACTTTGCCGCCGCTGTTCATAGCAAGTCGACCTGAAGCGGCCGGCTTGCGCAATTGGACAGAGCCGGCCTCGCAAATTCGAACAGTAGCTTAGGTGGATTTTCTGCCTGACAGCGGCGAGGATCTCGCTGCGAATCAGGATCATTCGATGACGAAGAAGTGCCGCCGGACGCATTCTCCGGCGTTTAAGGCAAAAGTGGCTTTGGCCGCGATCAAAGGCGAGAAGACGCTGGGGGAACTGGCGCAGCAATTCGACGTTCATCCGAATCACGACGTGGAAAGGCCAGCTTCTGGAAGGCGCGGCGGGTGTTTTCGGTCAGGAGAAGCCGGAAGCGAAGGAGGCGGCCGTCGATTTGAAGGCGCTGCACGCCAAGATCGGCGAACTGACCCTGACCAACGATTTTTTGTCCGGCACGGTCAGCAAGGCCGGCCTGCTGAGCGCAAAGCGATGATCGATGGCAATCACGAGCTTCCGATCGCCCGCCAGGCAAAGCGCTCGGCGTCGCCCGCAGCTCAGCCTACTACAAGCCACGACCGGTTTCCGTCGAGGATTTGAAGCTGATGCGGCGCATAAACGAGCTGCATCTCGAATTTCCTTTCGCCAGGGCCCGGATGTTACGCGATTTACTGAACCGCGAGGGCGTCGTCGTGGGCCGTCGGCATGTGGCGACGCTGATGAAGCGCATGGGGATCGAGGCGATCTATCGGTGGCCGAACACGAGCAAGCCAGCGCCAAAGATCGAGGGGCCAATCAGGTCTGGGCGACGGACATAAGCTACATTCCGATGCGGCCCGGCTTCGTCTAAGGACACGCGTCGCATCCTGTGGTCTGACGATAAATTGTGGCTGTGGGATGCAGCGACGGGCCGGCAGATCGGCCCCGGCGATGAGGCACGAAGCCCCTTTCTGGGCGCGGCGTTCGACAAGGACGAACGCCCTATGTCGTTGAGGAGCGCAAAAAATGGTGCACTCCCGAACATGTGCAAAAGTTAAGAATTCCGGTGAAAAAGTCTCGGGCGGCGGGTCAAGGACGTCGCGTCGAGCAGGAGATGTCCGCCTGGGTCCGCGCTCTCGGATGTGCCGCCCCCCATTCATGCGCGTGCGGCGCAGAATGTGCGCGTCGATCTTACGACGGTCGAACTGAAGGGCCGTCTTGACGACAAGTCGAATGAACTTGAGATATAGATCATGCGCGCGAAAAAAACCAATTTCCGCCGATGATCTTCGCGAACTTGTGAACCGGCGGTTGTCGAGGCCGGCGTGTCACGCAATGTGGCGTCGACACCGAACGCCGCTGTCGATGCATTCGGACTGCCGCACGTCGGACGTCGCCTTGCTCGAAATAGAATAGCGTCTGGTCGAAACCTGCGGGGGTCACTTCGTTAACGCCACGTCAAAACATGCCATGGCAGAAGGTCCCCGCTAGATTCATGGTCGACCTGGCACGGACGGCCCGCCGTGTAGCGTATTGGCGGGCCGTTTCCTTACGCCTATGGGATGCCAATCCTCAAGAGCGCGAGTTCAAGATTGGGACGCCCGAAACGCATCCTAGGATGTATGGCCGTGCGGACTTACGCGCGCGAGTCTTGGTTTTTCTGGAGGACTCGAGAGTTCACCTTCGCAACCACGCGACGGTGGCCCGCGCGCCGCGCACGACCGCTTGATTTGGTCAAGGTCTGAAAGTCTAAGATCGAAACCCAGTCCTAGCTCTGAGCGCATTGCTGACGAAGATCAGGCGCTTCCAGACCTTTGCCCCTTCGCCGCGCGCTTGGCTGCTTGTCTATCATAGGCGCACTCAACGAAGAGCCCGGATACATGATCCGGGCTCTTTAACGGTCTCAAGCTAGGAAGGTCTTTACGCCAGCCGCTCGACCAGCACCGCTTTGGCGCTCTGCCGGACCCGAAACTTCATACCGTGGCGCTGGCCGAACATTTGAGCGGCACTGCGGATGCGCGCCAGCGGAACATTGTAGTAGCGCCACGCGTCGCCCAGATTGAACTCGCCGAAACCATACTTGAGACGCTTATCGGTGCTCTTCTCGCTCATAGTGAATTGTGCGCCTTTCCTGTTTGAGATTACGGAAGTTATATCTGAGTTGCATTCAACATACGCAAGCGTGGCTGTTTGGCGGCAACTTACAACGCCCGCCTCGTTCTTGGAATTCGCACTGCGCACGACATGGCAAGGACGATCCGCCTGCTGCTCTGCACCGAGAGCGGCCCCCCCAATTTACCCGCTCGGCAGTGTTGGCTTTTCATGGGTGGCCATCATCGTCCATGTCGAAGTCAGGGCCAATACGCTGGCCGCCAAGAAAGGCTTGCTGAGCCCTGAGCCACTCGCTCATCTTCTGCTAGGTGGCGTAAGCGATCGGCCGCGCCGTCCAACAGCCACATTGTTCTCCGTCAAGACGGGGGCCGCTTATTTAGGGTTCCGCGCAGGTTCATCGCGCAGAACTACGTCCCTGGCGACCAGATATTCCTCTTCGGGTTCTCGCGGGTGGAGACGACCCTCGTAGGCTTCGCCAATTCTTTTGCACTAAGCGCTCCCTCCGGGGAGCGCTTCCACCTTCTCCGCCAACGTTTCAAGGACGGAACAAGCGCTAAAACAGGAAGTTCGACTGGAGGGAGCCTGCGCCGCTGTCCGCCCCGGCGAGCGTTGTTCCAAAGGTGCCGCAACATCCGGGCGGGAGGTCGCTCGTTGGGGATAATCGCGCTGCTTGGCAAGCGATCTTCAAAGTCCAGAACATGCGTTCGGGCGTTCGCTTCGGAGGGGGCCAAAGAGCCCCAAACCCCTAGCGTAGCCATTTAAAAAACGGGAGGGCATGATGCCCCGTAGTCCTGACACCGAACACGAAAAGGGAAAGGAGAAGCCCAAGGGCGCGATGACGGTTCAGGAAGCCGGCAAGGTGGGTGGCGAGATTCGCAAGGAGCGACTGGCCACGAGGGCGGCCAACGCGTGAAGCAGCTTGTCGAGGAAGGCAAGCGCGCCGCGGAAAAAGAGAGACCGGCCAAGGACAAGAGTGGCGGACCCAAGCCGCGCCACTGACGGCCCCCCATGGTTGCGAGAGCAGACGGCTCTGGCATCTGGCTGCATACCGGTCCCTTTCTCCGCCAGCCGATCGTTCGCCCTCATGGGAGGGCAGCACGGCGGTGGCAGCCAGAGCAGACACACTGTGCGCCACATGGGACAAGCCGACGGACTGCTTACGAGCGATTTGCCGATAGGTTTCCCGTAATCCCCGATCGCTGAATGATCCTTATCTCACGCGTGATCTGAGAGGCCCGGCATAAAATTCCGGGGCTCAAGATCCGTGGCGAGGTGGTTTAGCAGCATCGACCTAGGAACGATGCGCTGGCCCGCGCGTTCACGGTGCACATGACGCTTGCCTTTGATGCGAGACGCCCAGCCCCACAAAGAGCGTGAGCACGACATATCGCAGGAAGGCGAGGGTGGCCGTCGTACGCATGGGAGAGTGAAATGGCTACCGCCGCTCCTTACTCAAAAATCAACCTGATCTCGAGCCAACACATCGATGGCGCGGCCGTCTTTGACACGGCCGGCAAGGAAATCGGCAAGATAGACCATTTCATGATTGATATGGTCTCGGGCCGAGTGCTTTACGCGGTCGTAAACTTTTGCGGATTCATGTGCCTGCATCCGGGACACCATCCGATGCCTTGGACCTCGCTAAAATTCGACAGAGATCGTCGTGGCTACGTGACGGACGTGAGCCAGGAGTTAGTTGAGGGCGCTCCGGAATATAGCGACGAAAGCTGGACGGACCGTGAGTGGGAAACACGGGTGCATCAACATTATCGCGCTCGGCCTTACTGGGAGGCATCGGCGGCCGCGCAGTAAAATGCTGTGCCGCGCCGCGACGAGAGAGCGCTCGATCGCGTCCAATGACTCCTTGCGACTGTAGGAAAAGCGCCCCGCCGTTACCTCCACGGTCGGGCGTTTCGCTTAGTCAGACAAGCTGCCTCATCCCGCTCCCCCATCCTGCGATCCCGCAAGGAACCTTCGGTGCAGACGGGGAAAGAACTCAAAAAGGTGCCCGGCGAAATCGTCGGGCTAAGTCGGGAGGAAACCGCTGGGAGGGCTCCTGACTACCAACCCAACTGCCAAGCGAGGACATTGTTCCGGCGTCGCGCCGTCCCGCCCGGTGGAACACCACATAATTCCAGCGGTTTGCTTAATGCGGCGTGGCGGTGGCGCGGTCTCCCCTGTTCCGCTCCGCTTCCGCCTCGGGAGCAGCCTTGCCCGTTTTTCGCCGGCTCACGAAGAAGAAACGGAGGATTTGGAAATGTCACTCGCAGTGCATCAGACATCCGAGATCGGCAAGGTCGCCTTGATTGCGATCGGGCTCGTAGCGTTTGTCGTGCTCGCGCTGACCTGGGTCCCAGAAATGATTGCGCCATCAGGAGATAGCGCGCAAGAGGCGCCTAGCGTGGGTAAGACCGTCAGAATGATCCAGTGATCGGCCCGCGACGCTGGAGATGTTTTTCTCCAAGCAGCACACGCCCCACACTTAACTTTTGGGCTCGGCGCGTTTGTTGTCTTGGGTTCTTGGTACCTGTACCAGTCGATTATCAGCGTGTCTTTGGCGATAGCAAAGCGGTCAGGCGTCCCTTTTCAACCCGCCTTGCTCTCCGCGTGTTAATTTCCGCCAGGTGTCTGGGTCGGCTATGCCGCGATCGCCTTTCGCTCTCGGCCTCTTCGAATTCGCGGTCTTCATCTTCGACGTTCTGGTCGCCGTCGACGAATATTATCTTTTCAGGGCATGTTCAGCAGAACCGTGCCACTTATTTTCATCATTGAAGGGGCTGGACACGGAGAACTGAAATGAAACGTACTGCTCTCTTCGCCTTCGCGCTTCTAATCGCCCCAGCTATCGCTCAACCCAGTTTTGCGGCCACTAGCGGCAATGAACCTGCCGCCGCCTCCGAACCAGCAAAGGCGAAACCAGCTAAGCATAAACACATGCATAAGCATGAAAAGCATACGTCCAATACAAAGACCCACAAGGCGACCTGACTTTGCGATATCAGGTTAAGGACCTAGGGCATGAACGCGCCCGCAATTTTTTCGGTGGCGGGCGCGGGAATTCAGGCTTGGCATGGAAACGTTTCAGCGGGCAATCTCCTAATCAACAGCAAGAAACGAACGATCGCATGGTGCGCCGATCGCCGGCGCAGATCGGAGAGATGCGCCGCATCGACACGCTTTTCAAGGTTCTCCGACCAACAGAAGAGGAACAACCTCGCGCGCAGGATGTTAAGGTTAGGGGAACGTCCGGCCTATCTTTTCCGCTCCTGGGCGAGATGGCGTTGGTTGGAGCGACCCTTTGAAGGATGCCCCCTCGAAACCTGTTGGTTCAACGCGCGTCCGTTGGCTAGAGTTCCTGAAGCTCTCGCTTAGGTTCTGGACAGGCCGGACGCGGCGGCGGGCATGGCTGATAACAACCTCGGTCGTCCTTTTGGTCGGCATTCAGCTCGCGACGCAACTTGGGGTCAATTTTTGGAGTCGCTCCTTTTTTGATGCGCTCGAGCGCAAGAACTCCTTGGATCTGGAATGGGCAATCCTCGCCCTCCCCCTCCTCGTTGCTTGCAGCGGCCTTGCGGCAAGCGGTTCGCTCGTAGCCAGCATGAGATTGCAAATGCGTTGGCGAGCCTGGCTGACTGAAACAATCGCAGGCTGGTGGCTCAAGGATCAACGGTACTATCGTCTGGCCATAGCAGTCGACGACATTCACACGCCAGAGTATCGCCTAGCCTGTGATGTGCAGCTTGCAATTGAACTGCTCGTAGAGTTTGCGATCGGTCTTCTCACGGCTATCACCACAGCATTCGCCTTTGTAAGCGTCTTATGGAGAGTTGGTGGTTCGATCGACCTAAGCTTCCCTGGATCCAACGTCGTCGTCATCCCTGGCTATCTTGGGGTGGCCGCTGTCGCCTACACGGTCATAACCGGCTCTCTCGCTTACGTCTCCGGGCGCGGGCTGGTTCGAGCTGTGGGGCAAAAAAACGAGGCCGAGGGGCAGTTTCTAGCTGAGCTGACACGCCTGCGGGACGCCGAAAGCATCGCGCTTATCCGTGGCGATCACCGTGAAGCAAGCTCTATCACGCAGACGTATAAAAAGGTGATCTCTGCATGGGTTAAACAGATACATCACAATTAACTCATCGCGAATGTGCAGAGCGTCAACGGCGTGCTTGTGCCCCTCATTCCACTGGTGCACCCCCCGTAAGGGCCAAGCGATCTTTGCTCAGGGTGACCCTGCCAATGCGCTGTTGTATATTCAGAAAGGAAAAATCAAGGTCACCACTGTCTCAAGGCACGGCAAGGAAGCCGTGGTGGCAATCCTTGGCGCCGGCGATTTCTTCGGGGAAGGATGTCTGACCGGACAACCCCTTCGCATCTCAACCTCAACGGCGATACTCGATTCCACGATATCTCGCCTCGACAAGCCAACGGTGATCCGCGCCCTCCATGAGCAGCCTGCTTTCACAGAGCGCTTCATGGCTTATTTGCTGGCGCGCAACATTCGAATGGAAGCAGACCTCATCGATCAGCTTTTCAACTCGAGCGAAAAGCGTCTCGCTCGGCTCCTTCTTCTTCTCGCTAATTTCGGCAAGGAGGGTAAACCGGAGCCGGTGGTGGCGGAAATCAGTCACGAAACTCTTGCCGAGATGATCGGCACAACTCGATCTCGTGTCAGTTTCTTCAAGAATAAGTTCCGGAAACTGGGTTTCATCGATTATAATGGGCACCTCCAGGTGCACAGTTCCTTGCTGAGCGTCGTGCTGAACGATGGTCCGCGCTCCGTTCGTGGTTACAAAAAAGCTAGCTCCGAACGCGACCTTCAGTGAGGACGCGCACCATCTATGAGCTGCTTTGCACAGACTTTGTCCCTAACGCTTCTTACTTTGCGACTCGATGCAGACGATGCTTCCTCGTGGCACGATGCCCCCTGCTTGCGGACCAAAGCTGACTGGCAGGCGTTTCGTCCCAAGCAATGCCGCGCCGTCTGACGCCTGGTTTGACTTCCTCCTCTCGGACCAGGCGCAACCAAGTTCAACCAAGGGAGCCGAACATGGTAATAGCGTGGCACATGTAAGTTTCTCTCGATCAGGCGATCGACATTCATGCCGGAGTGCTGAAATACTGGTATGACGACAGAGCCCCACACGAAGCGCACACAAAGGCGCTTGAATGCAAGACGGCGGGAGATGTTGAGGGGTTTCATGCTTGGGCAAGAGTAGGCAAAGTCTGTGAGGCGCTCGGCCCCATCAATCGGCCTGCGATTTCCGAAGCTGATAATCCGGCTCGGGTGCATATTCCGTGAATGGATGCGAAACGGCGTTTGGTCGTTCACTTAACAAGGCGGCATGCATGGCGGACCAAATTTCCGGCGCAGTCTTGCCTGCTACTCGAAACCTGCTACTCGAACCTTACCCAATGCGCACTGACGTTTCCGAATCCGTTGCGTGAGCTCGACGCCAGAGATGTGATTGACGCATTACGAAAATTCTTGAAGCCGAGCATTGGGCCCAAACGGAGCTTGATGATCTGTGATCCTGCTCCACCGATTTGTTGAGGTATTTGGACGATCGCAGCTCCGTCCGCGCGCCACCCTGATGTTCAGCGAGGAATTCGCGGGCCGGAGCATTTTCATGATAGATCCGATCAGGCCTTAGCTCTGGCGCAAGGCCACTCGAAAAACCGTTCGCAGAATCAGGGCGATCTCGATCGCCAGATCGGGATAATGGCGCTGTCCACCCAGCGTTGTTCGAGGCTGAGCCTTCCAACCTGCAATCGCTTCCGGCGTAAACCAAATTGTCAGACTGCCGCGACTACGCGACCAGAAGACGATCGCCAAGTGGAAGAAGCGGGCGTCGGTTTGCGACGAGCGCACGGGGCCTAAAGGACCCAGATCCACAATTCTCACGATCGAGGAGGAGGCGATCATTGTCGCCTTTCGCCGTCACACATTGCTGCCTTTGGATGTCCGACGAAGAAATCCAGGACATCGTAATGACCGTCAATCTGACGCCAAGAAAATGCCTCGGCTTCTTGACCCCCTTCCAGGCCATCACCAAAGAGCTTGGAAAAGACGTGCAAATCCGCTTCGCTTAAATCCGTTTCGCTTCGCTCAAGATTCCGCTTGGTCCACAGATGACTCTAAATCTCGACAAATGGCTCACCGCCGTTCTGAACCATCGTCGCCGGTGTGGCAAGAAGGCGGTGCCGCCAAAATGAACGGCAGAGGCTAAAATTGATCCGACCGCAAACGTTCGTGATCACCCTCAAGATGTAAATCGGTCTGAGGCTCCCTAGCTAATCCATTAAAAGGCCAATCGTGGAGTTGGGCGAATGTCGCGCTTCATGTTCAGCACAGGTATAGAAAACAGCAGCCCAACCATTGAGAACGGTCGGAAGCGTATCGACGAGATGGCCACCTGTAAACACTATGACTTGTGGCGTGAGGATTTCGCGCTCGTCCAAGAAGACTTAACAATTCGAACCCTTCGCTATGGGCCGCCACTCTACAAGACCTTTCTGGGTCCCGACCACTTTGACTGGGAGTTCACTGATTTGGCGTTCGGGGATATGAAGGCGCGCGGCATAATCCCTATCGCGGATTTGTGTCACTTCGGTGTGCCAGACTGGCTTGGGAATTTTCAAAACCCCGACTTTCCCAGGCTTTTCGCCTCCTATGCCAGAGCATTCGCGCAACGATTTCCTTGGGTCCAGCTCTACACCCCAATAAATGAGATGTACGTCTGCGCAACCTTCTCCGCCGCCTACGGCTGGTGGAACGAGCAGTTGCGAAGCGATATCGCATTTGTAACGGCGCTAAAGCACATCGTCAAAGCGAACATCCTTGCGATGCACGAGATTTTGACCGTACGCTCGGATGCGATTTTCGTCCAAAGCGAATCCTCGGAATACTTCCATCCTGTTAATCCAAGGGCGATACAGCCTGCGGAGCTTTTGAATGAACGCCGCTTCCTCTCTCTAGACTTAAATTACGGATATCGGGTCAACTCCGAAATGTACCGGTTTCTTATGGACAACGGCATGACGCCTAGGGAATATGATTTTTTCATGAGCGAGCACCTGAAGAGCCATTGCATTATGGGAAACGACTATTACGAAATGAGTGAACACGACGTCGACGCGGACGGACGAACCGCATCCTCTGGTGAGATCTTCGGATATAACGAAATCACCCGACTATATTACGAGCGCTATCGTCTGCCCGTCATGCATACGGAAACGAACACCTGCGAAGGACCGAAGGGCGATGAAGCGGTTCGTTGGCTTCGCAAGGAATGGGCGAATGTTCTCAGAGTCCGTAATAGCGGAATGCCGGTCGTCGGCTTCACATGGTATTCCTTAACCGATCAAGTCGACTGGGACATTGCCTTGCGTGAGGATAGGGGACGCGTTAATCCGCTTGGCCTTTATGACCTCGAGCGCAAACCCCGACCCGTCGGAGAGGCTTATAAGCAACTGATCAGGGACTGGCGGGAGGTTCTACCAGCGCATAGCGTCTGCCTGACAGTTCCATTGGCGGATTACCCTCCGCCCGCCCAGAGAAGTGAAAGCCAAAAGCAGGAGCAGTCTGAGGGCAAGTAATCCCATTTGCGTGAGTCCGCTAGTACCCACTATCGATGATTGATGAGTCATGATTCAAGGCTGCATGAGCAGCCAATTGAAAGCGACGCCGATGAAGGTGCAAATCGTGCTCATGGCGGCCGAGGGCGCCGGGATCCGGGCGATTGGTCGCGCGCTCAGATGCTCGACCGGCACGGCGTCAAAATGGTGCGTGCGCTACGCCGAGGATCGCCTTGCTGGTTTTTCGGAAGTCGGCGAGCGTGGCGCGGCGCCTAAATACGACGAGGAAACCGACCGGCGCATCCTGGCCTTGCTTAATCGCAAACCGCCGGAAGGCTACGCCAACTGGACTGGACCGCTTGTCGCCAAAGCGCTCGGCGACGTCAATGCCCAATATGTCTGGCGCTTTCTACGCAAGCACAAGATCGACCTGTCGGGCCGAAAGTTGTGGTGCGTCAGCAACGACCCTGAGTTCGCGGCCAAGGCCGCTGAGATTGTCGGGCTCTACATGGCGCCGCCCGAGAACGCCATCGTGCTCGCAGTGCACGAAAAACCGTCAATCCAGGCACTGGAGCGCTCACGGGGCTATTTGAAGCTGCCGAACGGACGCGCCCTGATCGGTCAATCGCACGATTACAAAAGGCATGGAACGACGACGCTGTTCGCAGCGCTCGATCTCGAGAGTGGCAAAATCGTCGATAAACATTACAACCGCCGCCGTCGTGTCGAGTTTCTTGACTTTATGAACAAGGTCGTCGCCACCTATCCCGAGAAGGAAATCCATGTCGTTCTCGACAATCTCTCTACCCATAAGCCCAGGCGCAAACTTTTCCTTCGAACGGATCGACCCATCTTATGTCGATAACGCCCGAACCATCGGCCAAACGCCAGGCCATGCGGTTATCGCCGGCAAGAACTACGGGCAAGTCTCCTCGCGCGAGCATGCCGCCGCGGCGCCGCGCTATCTGGGTCTAAGAATGGTGATCGCGAAGAGCTGCGCCCGAATCCATCGCCAAAATCTCATCAATTACGGTGTTCTCCCCCTCGTCTTTATCAATGAGAGAGATTACGACGGTCGCAGTCGGCGATACGGTGTGGGTAAGAAAGACTTGCGAAAAACGCGCTGACAAGCAGCAATAGGATCATGTTGAGATCCGCGAACTCCGCGATTGAGGCGTGTCATGGTCTGACATCCGATCAAGTCGAGTTTATACTCGCCGGGGGAGATCGTGAATCTCCCTCGAGGCAACATGAACGAGGAACGGGAGAGCGTCGTGCTTACACGACTATCTAGGATCTGAGCAACCTTTCCCGGCGGTGCCGTGAACCGCTCGGAAACCTCTCAGCGCCAGCCCCTCGATGTGAAGGGTCGTTTCAAAACGCAGAGACCGGCACTGCAACTGAGACTGACGCAAGAAAACTTGGCAGTCAAATGGGATTAATCGACATCGACCGTAACGTCGGGGGATGGATTTCGACCGCATTGAACCACAAGACGCACGACAGGAAGCCCCGGAAGCGCGAGAGAATTTTCTCCGTCAGCTTCTTCGTCGGTCCAATTGGAAAGTGATGGTCGAAGTCGTGAAATTAGCGCGAACACAACTCGGGATTCCAAGGTCGACGCTTTTTCGTATGGCGTCACGGTTTTGGGCACACGACTTACTTCGAGCCTCGCACAACAACAGCGTGGAACGCCTGATGGCGTATTTCGGCTCGCACCCAAGATTCAGCGTGTTATCGCCGAGCAGATCGAACACTTCTGGCTCAGGAAGGAGAAACTGAAATTCAGCGCCTTAATGGAGCGCATCCGCGAGACCTGCCTTGCCGAAGGCTTACATCCCCCACACTACAGAATGGTACGGCGACGGGTGATGGATTTGACCTCAAATCCTCAAACTGTTGCGATATCTGAGCAACGAACTCGAAACGTCGCTCGTATGCCTCGGCGTGATGGATGCCCGCGTTGCTATCGCAGGCGATACTCAACTCTCGCGGCATCTCGATCAGATCGTGCTGCCGCGATGGAAAGTGGACGAAGAATTTCACGAGCTCGTCAGCGCAGTTTGCGGAGTTTGCCCATCAAGCAACCTACGGCCCTATCAAGCCAGGGCTTGCGTCATCTGCCGCGCATCAGCGACGGGGTCACTGCGCGCGTTTTCGCCATACTCAACGAATTGGCAATCGAAGCGATCCGAGCGGGCGCGGAGCCCATCACCGATGTGGACATCGAGTCATGAAAACATGTTCTTGAGAAGGAAACCATGTTCGCTTGACGGCCCGGCCGAAAAAGGCATTTCAAACGAGACTCGGTCCAAAATAGCCTCACGTGAAATGCCTCAGATCGGACCATTCATCCCGAGTCCCGGATTGAAGTGCCAATCGACAGCTGGGATAAGAACGACCTGGAAAAGCCCGACTTCTGCGACAGTGCCGCGCCTTTTGAAGATGTTATAGACATGGAAGGAGAGACCGGCCACGCCGACGGAAAGACGGAATGAATTCCGCCTGAAATCACACGTCTCCGGCGACGCAACGGCTACGCCCTCGACGCCGGCGGTAAGCGCCAGAGGCGAACTGATCAAGGGCGCGAACATGCCGGGGTTTTCGAATGATCGCCAGTAATGCTCCATGGCGGCATCGGCGAGCACGGACGCGGCGAGCAGAGCGGCCGAACAGTGGAGCGCGCGCGCTTCCGGAACGGCTCGCCGCGCGAGACAGGCCTTCCCGTTTCCTCCGGCGTCTATCGCGCGGCGCCAGGCCGATGCGCAGACAGCGCCCAACACGAGGGCGCCGAACAGGGCGGGAACCGGCTTCGTTCTCATTCGCTCTCGCTCGGCAGAATGCGCGCGAAGACCTGTCGCACCGCGCCGACGATAAGCGCGCCCTCGTCGGGGTCACCCTTGAAGAGCGTGGCCGCAAAGTTGCGCGCCTGTTCGAACGAAATATGCGCGGGCAGCGGCGGCACCTCTGGGTCCGTCTTCACCTCCAGCACGACAGGCAAGTCGGACGCCAGCGCCTCGTCCCAGGCGCTCCCGACGCGGGAAGGGTCATCGACGAAAATGCCCTTGAGACCGATCAACTCGGCGAAGCGGTGATAGGGAACGTCAGGAATATTTTGGGTCGCCTCATACTTTGGATTGCCCTCCATGACACGCTGTTCCCACGTCACCTGATTGAGGTCTTCATTGTTGAAGACGCAGCAAATCCATTTTGGACTCTCCCAGTCCCCCCAATATTTCGAGACCGTGATCAGTTCGGCCATATTGTTCATCTGCATGGCGCCGTCGCCCACGAGCGCGATCACCGGCCGTCGGGGATGGGCAAATTTCGCTGCGATGGCGTAAGGCACGGCTGCGCCCATGGAGGCGAGCCCGCCCGAAAGCGAGCACATCATCTCGCCCCTGATTTTGAGATCGCGCGCATACCAGTTCGCGCAGGAACCGGAATCACACGTAATGATCGCATCTTCCGGAAGGCGGGGGGAAAGCTCCCATGCAACTTTCTGCGGATTGACCGGATTCGCCGGCGCGAGTGCGCGGTCTTCGAGCAGCTCCCACCAGTCGCTGACTTTCCGCTCAATCCAGCCCCGCCAGCGCACATCTGTCTTTTCGTCGAGGCGAAGCAGCAATTCACGCAATGTGGCGGCCGCGTCCCCGTGAAGATTCACTTCCATGGGATAACGCAGGCTGAGCATGGAGGCGTCTATATCAATCTGAACGCCGCGCGCTTGCCCCTCCTGCGGAAGGAACTCCGAATAGGGGAAGCCGGAACCAATCATCAGCAGCGTGTCGCACGCCATCATCATGTCATAGCTCGGCTTGGTCCCCAGAAGGCCGATAGAACCCGTGACCCACGGCAGCGTATCAGGCGCTGCGCCCTTGCCCAGGAGCGCCTTGGCGACGCCGGCCTTCAGCTTCTCCGCGACGGCGATTACTTCTTCTCTGGCGCCAAGAGCGCCGGCGCCGATCAGAATCGCCACTTTTCGCCCGGCGTTGAGCACGTTGGCGGCGCGATGGATATCCTGAGAACAAGGAACCACCAGCGGACGCGAATAGCCAACGCCCGTTTGCACGGCCCCGTGCTTGCGCGGTGGCTCCTCATAATTGAGATCCTGCAAATCGCCCGGCAGGACAATGACGGAAACAGCGTTTTGCGCCTTTGCGATCCGCACCGCGCGGTCGGTGAGCATCCGCACCTGCGAGGGCGTCTCCGCCTCCTGCACAAATGCCGCGACATCGGAAAACATGCGATCGAGATTGAGTTCCTGCTGATAATGCGCGCCTCTCGATGCGCGCGGCGCCTGGCCTGTGATGGCGAGCACCGGCATGTGGTCGCATTTGGCGTCGTAAAGTCCGGTGATGAGGTGCGCGGCGCCTGGGCCGCCGGTCGACAGGCATACCCCGAGATCGCCCGTGAACTTGGCGTGAGCCGAAGCCATGAAGGCGGCCATTTCTTCATGACGCACCTGAACGAATTCAATCTTCTCCTTCGCGCGCTGCAAGGCTCCGAGCACGCCATTGATGCCATCGCCCGGATATCCGAAGATCCGGCGGACGCCCCATTCATAGAGCCGGTGCACAAAGAAATCGCCGACGGTGTTGCTCATGGTGGGGGCTCTCGATTGGCGAAGAAAAAGCGCGACGAGGCGCGACGCTTGGTTGAGATAACAGGCGGGATAGCCCCTCGTTCCAACTGTGAACGCCGTCAGTCGGGCGATATCACGTTACCCGTCGGATAGGGTTCGGTGCGCCATTTCGGCATCATGAACCCTCGCCCGTGAGCTACAAGCGCCACCGCTTCCCCCTGCAGATCATCGCCCACGCCGTGTGGCTGTATTTCCGGTTCCCACTCAGCCTTCGTGTCGTCGACGAAATGCTGCTCGAACGCGAGATCGTTCTCTCCTATGAAATCATCCGCCGCTGGGCCATGAAATTTGAGACCGATTACGCCCGCCGCCTGAAGCGCAAGAAGCCCGATCGGCGCGACGTCTGGCATCTGGACTGGTGATTCCGATTGATGGCGCCCCCCTAAAACGAGATGAAGGTGCCGCAGCCCGCCGGACGGGTCATGCCTGGCGTGACGTGACCATGCTCTCTCGCCTCCTGGATCGGCGGGCACGGCAGGTCCCCGTAGGAGCAGAAGAGCAGCAGTCCCAAGCCTTTGACTTGAGCAGTGCGCCGCAGCCCTCGCACTCATAGAAGAACTGGCAGGCATCGGTCGGCGTCGTCTCAGCCGATTCGTGTCCGCAGGATGGGCAAGTGTCGATATGAACTGAGGCGGTCGTCGAACGCCATCAGCAAGAACAACATGCCGAGGACCCGCATGCTGTTGAGGCGTGAGGGCCGCCTCTTCTCGAAGAGGATAGGTCACCGCAGAGCATAGTCAAATTGGCTCGGGAGGCATACGAACGGGCCTCGGAGGGCGGTCCTACGGACATCGGCGTAAATTTTCGGACCGACAACGGCGCGTCTCAGCCGATAAGGTCCAAATTCAGCAGTGATCAGGGTTGTGTGACGTCGCGCCAGCCTTGTCGACCGCCCGAAGACCCGATCGCAGGCTTGCAAGCACGGAACTGCTGTTCCAGCAAGGGAGTGCATTTGACCACCCAGCGATTGAGCGCCGAGTGGTCGACCTCGACGCCGCGCTCTTCCATCATCTCCCCAAGTTGCCGATAACTGATCGGATGGGCCACATACCAGCGGACGCCCCACTGGATCACGTCGCGTTCAAAATGCCCTTGAAATCGATCATCGCACTCGCTCGCCGGACTCGTTTCCATCGATCATAGCCCGGGCGCTGGTCGCGTAAAGTGTGCGACGAAGCCAACGGACGCCTCGTTGCGGCGTTGCTCCATTAACCTGACCGTGCCCCCGCACCCCGATATCGGCGGTTCTGGAACTGTCCGCCAGCGCTGGGCGTTGGACTACCAACGGGACGGGTCGCTTCTTCGGTCCCGGAATGACAACATTTTTGCCGGCATTTCTATGCAGGCGCGGCGGTGTCGACTCATTGAAAAGTAAGCGGCCTGCGACAGCTACAAGTTCTCTAGACCGATCCAGAACAAAAGACGCGACATGGGCTCCTATGAGCGAAGAAAACGCAAAGCTGAGAGGACAGAACCTAACGCCTGCCATCGAGCTCTCGACCACCCCTGATGGAGCCCTGCTCCTGGGGCACCCCGAACGCGAGCCCGTACTCCTCGCTGGGCGTGGCGATGAGATGTTCGTCATCGGCGCAATCCGCACGCACTACGATGCTCCGCTTGAACAAGGCCTTCTCACTGGCGACACCGTCCGATGCCCTTGGCATCATGCCTTCTTTCGCCTCCGCACCGGCAAGGCTCTCCGCCCTCTCCGCGCGCCCGCGTTAGACCCAGTTTCCCGCGGGCGCGTCGAGGCGGCGGTGCGCGACGTGACGCGCCAGTTCATCCCCGTGGACGAGCCGGTCGGTGCCGTGTTCGCTCGGGAAAAGCTGGAACCCTGGAAGCCGCAACCGCAGCGGCCATCAGTTGGCCTGCCCAAATCCTCGAGGGCTATACCGGCGAGCGCCGGCGAGACGCTGCCCTGCGACCGGCCAAACCTTTCGAAAGCGTATCTCGCCGGCGCCCCGCCCGACGCGTCGAACGTCCTCCGGCCGGCGAAATTCTGCACGCAGCACGACATCGAATTGCGCTTGGGCGCCTGCGTCCCCGAGGTCGATACGGCAAGCCGGCGCGTGCACCTCGCCGATGGCGGTCTCCACGACTATGATGCGCTCCTGCTCGCCACCGGTGCCGAGCCACTCCGCCTCGACATTCCCAGCGCCGCCCTTCCTCATGTGCGCTACCTACGCATGTTGGCGGTCAGTCGCGGGCTCGTCACCGAGGCGCTCGTCATCGGCGCGAGCTTCATCGGCTTGGAGGTGGCGGCGTGGCTCCGTGGCCGGAACATCGAAGTGCGGGTGGTCGGGACCGAGACGGCCCTGATGGAGAAAGTCCTCGGATCAGGGGTGAGAGATTATCTCCGGAGCCTCCATGAGAACCATGGCCTGACGTTCCACCTCGGCACGACCGCCACCGCGATCAATGACGACGCCGTCACGATGAAAAGCGGCGAAAACCTCCCGGCCGACCTTGTCGTTATAGGAATGGGCGTCTGGCCCACAATCTCGTTGGCGCAGGAGGCGGGGCTCGCGAGCAATCGTGGTGTTGCCGTCGACGAATATCTGGAGACGCGCGCCCCTGGGATTGTCGCCGCCGGCGACATCGCCCGCTGGCCGGACCGGCTTTCCGGCGAGCACATCCGGCTCGAACACTGGGTGGTCGCCGAGCGCCAAGGGCAGGTCGCGGAGCACAACATTCCGCGCCGTCGCGAGCGCCCCGACTACGTTCCGTTCTTCTGGACCGAGCAATACGACTTCAGCCTCGCCTATGTCGATCGCGCGGAGCGATGGGACGAAGCGGAGATCGAGGGCTCGCTCGAAGTGAGGAACTGCCGGCTCGGCAGCCGGGAGCTTGCCAACGCTTTTGTTCATCGGGACCACGACGGGCTGCGCGCGGAGCTCGAGTTTGAGCAGACGATCGCGGCCGGCGAAGTCGACTCGCAAGGCACAGCCTCCTACTCGACGGAGCGCCGCTAATGGCCGCAAGAATACTCGCCGCCAATGTTCGCCTGAAGCGAGCCTACGAACCCGTGGACGCCGAAGACGGCACGCGAGTCCTTGTCGATAGATTGTGGCCGCGTGGGGTGTCGAAGGTAGATGCGGCTCTGGATCAATGGATAAAAGAGATTGCTCCCAGCACCGAGCTACGAAAATGGTTTGGCCACGACCCAGCTCGCTGGGACGAGTTTTGCCGCCGCTATAGTGCGGAGCTGCACCAGAATACCGAGCTACTGAGCCAGCTGCGTTCGCTCGCGCGACAGGGTCCCCTCACGCTTGTTTATTCGGCCCATGACGAGGTTCATAACGACGCGATCGTGCTCAGGGAGGTTATTCTAGGCCGCCAGATACCGCATCCGCCTGAGACGGCGCCTAGGTAACCTAGACCGCGCGAAGTAGGACCAGAGCGTCGTCGGTTTCGTCGCTCATTCGAGGAGGCTACACCATGGCGATACGCCTGCAACAGATGCATCCCGCTCTCGTTCACCTGCCCATCACGCTCCTACCGCTGGCGGTGGGCGCCGACGTTGCTGGGAGCGTGACTGACAAAGAGTCCCTTCTGTCCTTCGGGCAGAAGGCGATCTGCGTTGCCGCAGCAGGCGCCGTAGCCTCCGCTGTGACCGGGTTGATCGCCGGGGAGGAGGTCAACGTGGAGGGCGCCTCGCAGGATATGCTGATCACTCACCGGAATCTGAACTTCATCGCCACCGTCGTCGCCAACAGTATGGCGCTGTGGCGACTCAATCATCGAAAGCCGAATGCGGCCTATCTCGGCGTTGGCCTCGCGGGCGTGGGCGTCCTGGCCTACACCGCCTACATTGGCGGGAAACTCGTCTATGACATTGGGGTCGGCGTTGAGCCAGCCCACGGAGTTTACAGGAGCGATGCGCCGGCGCTGAAGTCCGGGCAGGTCGGTTCGTTCCTTAAAACGGCGGGAACGGATCTCGTGCATGGCGTGCAGCACATGGTCCAGGAGGTGGCGAAGGGTCGACTGGTCCCCACGATCATGGCCTCGCTTCGTAAGCAGTCGGAGGTTCCCGAACGGTCAAAGGTCGGAACGCCGGCGTGAGCCGATCGACAGGGCGCATCGACGTCCTTTCCTTGCTCCAGGAAGTTTCTCTATGCCCAACCAAAATCCAGGCATGCAGAGTGCTTCAGAACTACGCTTGAAAGCACTTTCACGGTGGGACAATGAGGGAGGTGCGGGAGCTGACGGCCCGAAGGAGGAAGAAAGCACCGTCAAACTCCCGCCCGAAATCCCCAACCTGACTGACGCCGAGCTGATTCAGCTCCGCATCCGCGTGATCGCGCTCGAAAACTTGCTGATCATGCTCCTCGCGGAAGGGCCCGATCGGCAGTTGGAGCTCGCACGCGAAATGGCGGCCTACATCTCTCCACGATCGGGATTCACCCATCACCCGCTGACCACGCAGGCGGCGAAGCATATGGTCGATCTCGTCGATCGGGCTATCCATTACCGAACTGTAGACCCCTCATGACCGCGCCGCCTGCACCCACGTCCGCAAAGCCCGCCGGTGTTAAACGAGGTCACTTTTTCCGCCGGACTGCGCCGCGAACATCGCACCAAGTCGGGCGCGAGGGCGTCATCGGCGTGCTTGAAGGATGCCTGCGCTATCAGGTCCTCGACCCGAGCTCCGAGGTGATCCTCGAGCCCGGCTGTCCGGGGCTGATCCCTCCCCAGCAACCCCATCTCATGGAGCCGCTCCGCAACGGGTGGCTCACCTTGCATTTCTATGGATGACCGCATGCCGATTTGAGAGCTTGCCAGGATGGGAACATCCGCATCACGATGAAGGAAGCAGCCGCATACCATGGATCCGAAGGAGAGCATCGTGAAACTTCAAAAGCACTCGTTGGCCGTCCTCGGTTTCGCTGGTGTTTTGACCGGCATTGCGGGAGCGTCCGGCGTCCACGCCGCCACGGTGGATGCAACTTACAAAGCCGAACTATTACCTCTCAACGAGAAGATGACCGGGTCCGACGCCCGCGGAGACGCGACCTTCACGATATCCGGTGACCGTCTGACCATTCGGGTGACCGCCAAGGGCGTGGCCCCGGAGATGGAGCATCTCCAGCACTTCCACGGATTTAATACTGGCGACAGAACGTCCCGATGCCCGTCGTCGCGCGATGATAAGAATGGCGATGGGGTCATTGATATGGTCGAAACCGAGCCCGTCGCAGGGACGACCATGGTGCCATTCCATGATGATCCGGCGAGCATGACGATCGTCAACGACACATATCCTAAGGCTGGGTCAAACGGGTCCTATTCTTATGAGAAAACGGTTTCCCTGAAGGCGCTGGAAGCTGCATTCGCCAAAAAATTTCCCGGCCAGCAATTGGACCTCGACCAACGCGTGGTCTTCCTTCACGGCGTTTCGACGGCAACGAAATTGCCTGCAACAGTCGCATCGCTTGACGACATCCCAGCGCAGGTGACGCTACCAATCGCCTGTGGGCCGATAAGGAAGATCGCGGAATGACCTGCCGTTCGGGTGGGACGGCTCGAGTGCGAACGGCGTGAGCGGCGCATATGAGGGGAGAGACACGAAGACGGGCGGCCGCGATGCTGAGTGTGGACGATCTTTTTAAAGGTCGCCATTTTGACCGGGAAATCATCGTGCTCTGCGTGCGCTGGTATCTCCGATATAAGCTCAGCTACCGGGATCTCGTGGAAATGATGGCCGAACGCAGGTTGCCCGCCGCCATTCGCCGCGCGCATCGCGCCGGCGCCTTAGCCGCTTGACGCGAGATCTCCCGACCCGACCTCGCCGCATGAAGGCCGTGCAATTCGCGCCCACGTAACCCAAATGCATTAACTTGACGGTTCCTTTTTAACCGAAACTCACTGACCGCGCTTTCTACGAAGGCGGTCGAAATCGGCGGCCCGCCATGGCTCCCAGGACGGGTGCGGTTCTGCACCATGCCGGCAATCGAGGGTGCCTCAAGCGCGCTTATTCTCCAGCAAGTTGACAGTGCCTTTAATCCATCGAATCGTTCACGAGCGATCAGATCGGCATGCGGTAGCCATAGAATTCATGGTCTTCATTATAGCCGCCCTGACCTGCGCCAAGGTCGACGAAGTCGTGCACGAATTCAATCGCCGTGATCCACTTGACCATCTTGAAGCCCAGTTCATTCTCGCATCGTAGCCGCAAGGGCGCGCCGTGCGGGACGCTGACCGGCGCCCCGTTCATCTCATAGGCGAGAATCGTCAGCGCGTGGCGCATGTTCTCAATTTTGTGGACGTCGTAATAGCGGCCGCCATCGGCGCCATCAGCCAGCGAGAAGAACACCGCATAGCGGGCCTCAGGCATCGGCTTCACTAGATCCAGGATCTCGCGCATGGGAACGCCGCCCCACTTGGCGACGCCCGACCAGCCCTGGATGCAGAAATGCGTTGTGATCTGCTCCTGTTTTGGCATGGCCTTGAGGTCGACTAGGGAGAAGTCCCGCGGGGCCTTGACGAGGCCGCCGATCCGCAGCCTGTAGCTGGCGAAGCCGTCCGCCACGAGATCATCGAACTCTTTGGAATTGGGCATCGTACCGTTCAGCCAGAAGTAGGGCGATATGTCCTTCTCGGTGAGCTGCGAGCGCGGGTCCCAGCCTTCGGCCAGCCCCTTGATCCAGCCGATCATGAACGCTCCGGCGCGCTGCACCAGACGGGCGTGCCTGATGGTGTAAGGCGAGGCCGCGAGCCAGGACGCCGCCAGAATGGCCATCGCCAGCACGAACAGCGGAAATCCTTTCCAGGATGCGTCGTCAACGCCCCCGAACATATGATTGGTGTTCTGTCTTATGCCGGTGACGAAGACCATCGCGCCATGCGCCAGGATGAAGGCTACGAACCAGGCGAAGGAGATGAAGTGCACCGACCGCATCGCCTGCCGGTTAAACAGCCGGCCAAACCAGCCCAGCGTATTGGAGATTGCTGGACTCTGCATCAGGCCGGTCATGATCGAGACCGGCGCGGCAACGAATATGGTGATGAAATAACTGAGTTGCTGGAGACCATTGTAGCGGGTCCAGCTATGATCGACGGGGAAGTTCAGCGACGCATATTGGATGGCCGTTGAGAGCGCGGCCGGGAACACTTCCCAAGTCAGCGGCACCACCCTGCGCCATTGATCGGTTGTAAACAGCAGCGCGTAAAAGATGACGCCGTTGACTAGCCACAGCAGGTTGATCGAGAGATGCCACCATCGCGCGAGCCCAATTGTATGGCGCAGGCCCGGAATGCCGAGCCACATCGGCAACGTGACGGAGTCATCCTTGGCGGTCCAGATGCGCCCCTTCGGCACGGGAACCTGGAACCGAAACCAATCGGTGCTGGGGGTGCAGTCGCGGCCCCAGTACAGCCGCGGATGGTCGGCCAGGATCTGGAGGCCGGCCCGCATGATGAAAAGCATGAAAAACATGTTCAAGAAGTGCTGGAGCTGCAGCCACCAGGGGAAGCCGGAGTCGACCGACGGCGCCGACTGCGCGATGCCGGGATGCTGCTGGATGAAGGCCGCCACGCCGGGAAGCTCGCGCAGGCTCTGAGCCAAAGCGATCAGGCAGAGCAGCGCGGCGGCCGCAATGGGCAGGCCCCACAAGGTATTGATCCAGCGGCGGCCGATTCGGATCCGTGGCGCGATCCCCTGTTGTGGGGCCATCCAGTGGTTGAGGCGGATGCGATCGTCGGCATCACTGAGCTTCGCGCGGAGGGGCTCGGGTAAGCCAGACGTGGAAATGGTGGGCGCTGCCTCTGCCGCATGCAATTCCGATTTCGTGCGGATGCCTCTCATTCGTTTGAACCAAAAGAACCAGATGAGGAAGATGAAGGCGATTAGAGCGAGTCCGCCGACAATTACGATCAAGCGAGCCGAAGACGTTTTCGCCGCAGGCGCGGCCGGGGTCGTCGGAGCCGCGGCGGTTGGAGGCGCGGCGCTCTTGGCGATGAGCCTGTTCACTTCATCAAGGGCTTCTTTCGCCGAGGCAAGTCGCAGATCGAGCTTCAGCGCGGCTTCGAGGTCTTGCCTGGCGTGCTCGAGATCCTGCTTGCCGCGATAGGCGTTGGCCCGGTTGAGGAACGCTTCCGCAAATTTGGGATCGAGTTCGAGGGCTTTGCTGAAATCGACAATGGCGCGGTCGAGGTCGCCCCTGGCCTGATAGATGACGCCGCGATCGACACGTAACGAGGCGGATTTCGGGTCGAGCTGTACAGCAGCGTCGAAATCGGCCAAGGCCTTATCAAGATTTCCCTCGGCCCGATAGGCCCTGGCGCGGCCGCCATGAGCTGCCGCCAAATTCTTGTCGAGCCGCAGCGCCTTGTCGTAATCCGCGACAGCGCGCTGGAGATTGTTCTTCGCTTGATACGCTTCGCCTCGCCCATAAAAGGCCGCTGCGGATTTCGGCTGCACCGCGATGGCCGCGTCATAATCGGCGATCGCGTGGTCGAACTCGCCTTCTGCGCGATAGACCGACGCGCGCTCGATAAGGGCGAGAGTCGATTTCGGATTGAGGTACAGCGCCCTCTCGAGATCAGCGAGGGCGCGATCGAAGTCACCCTTGATGCGAAAGGCGGCACCGCGGTTGATATAGGCTGCGATCTGGTTGCGCTTGGTTTCCCGTTTCCGACCGGCGATGACCTCAGTGCAGCTGGCGATCCGCGCATCGAGATCGGCGTCGCGACATCTTGCCCAGCGATCGCTCTCGGCGAAAGCTGCCACGCTGAGAGAAACGCAAAACAACCCAGCGAGCGCCGAGCAAGAGAATGATTTGCGTGACGTTCTCGAAGTCATGATGCAATCCTCTTCGGCAGAAAGAAGCGCATCCTATTGGCGTTGCGAACGAGGGTTGACGGTGTCACGTGACGTCTTTCGATCAACCGATAAAAGCGATGTGCAGGGTGGCCATGATACCCGTCACGGCGAGCGCGAAGCAGCCAAGACGCACCGCCACTATCGCTACGAATTTGGTCCTCGAATGGACGTAATCCTCGATCACGACCTGTAAGCCAAGCGCGGTGTGATGGAACAGAGCGATCAGAAGCAGGATCATCAGGGTGGCGGCGAGAGGTGTCCTCAGCCAGGCGATGAAAGCGGCGTAATTGCTGCCAGTATGCGCCATGATCGACGCGGCGAACCACAGCGCCAGGGGCACGAGGGCGACGGCTGAAACGCGCTCCGCCCACCAAGGTCCGGCCCCCTCCTTAGCCGAGCCGAGACCAATCGCACGAGCGAGGGGCGAGCGCATGCTCCGATGGTCCATGGCTCTACCCTGCCATCAACAAGCTAACGGCCCAGGCCGCCATGGTGAACGCGATGCTCGCCGCCACCACCACCCATCCCGAAAGGTAGATCGATCGAAGCTCGAATCCGTGGACAGTGTCCCAGACCAAATGACGGATGCCCCCGCAGAGGTGTAGGAAAAAGGCGAAGGTGGCCCCGAGCAGCATGATCTGGCCGATCCCGGACGCGATGGCCCCCTGGACAGCGGTGTAGGCCCGCGGTCCCGTCGCAGCCGCCACGAGCCAGATCACCAGCACAACGGCACAGACGCTCAAAATATTGCCGGTGATCCGATTAAGGATAGACAGGACCGACGTGAGCTGAGGTCGATAGATTTGCACGTTCGGAGAAAGCGGTCTGGGCCGTTTTGCCGTCGGACTGGACATTTGTCGATTTCTCCCCTGGCGGTCAGCTTCGGCGCTCGATCATCATCTTCTTGATCTCGGCGATTGCCTTTCCGGGTTCAGGCCCCTCGGACAGGTCCGGGTGCAGTTAAGTATAGTGTGGCACCGATATAGCCGGAACGGATCTTCAAGGTCGTCGAGCCGCGCGCCAGTCGCCTCGTCTCGACTGTCAGCTAGCCAGCGCCAAGCTTGCAGGAGTACGGCGGGTCCTAGAAAGCGATCCCCGTTCCACCAATGGCTTGGACAGCCTGACGTGCAGCAGAAGCAGAGAATGCATTCGTAGTAGCCATCTACCTTGCTACGCTCCTCCGGCGACTGGAGCCGCTCCGTCTCGGGCTCCGGCGTCTTCGACTTGAGCCAAGGCTCGATCGCCGCATATTGGGCGAAGAGGTGCGTCAGATCGGGGACGAGATCCTTGATGATCTCCATGTTCGCCAGCGGAAAGATTGTCGCCGGGGTGGCCAGGTCGGAAATGAACCGCGTGCAGGCAAGCCAGTTCGCGCCATCTATGTTCATCGAACAGGAACCACAGATGCCCTCACGGCACGAGCGGCGGAAGGTCAGCGTCGAGTCGACCTTGTTCTTAATCCAGAAGAGGGCGTCGAGGACCATTGGCCCGCAATCATCGAGATCGACTTCGAACGTATCGAGGCGCGGGTTGCGGTCACAGTCCGGATCGTAGCGATAAATTTCGAATTTCTTTACGCGCTTTGCTCCTGCGGGCGCCGGCCACGTTCGTCCTCGCTCGATGCGTGACTCGAGGGATACGCCGAAGTTTTTCGGTATCGGGAACCGCTTCAGCAGGGTGGCGCGTGGCACTTGATCCGAGAACTCGATAATCATGCATTTCGCTTTCGCTGGGCCGCAGTTAATGGGCCGAGCTTGCGCACGATACGGGAACGTAGCGGCCGAAGAAGTCATTCGACGGATGTTGAATCGAGTTCTCGCCGCGTCACGACATATGGGCGCGCGCCCGCAATGCGTCAATTTCGTGATTCCTGCATGGACGCCTCCCGCAGGCCTATGGGGGATGAACGACAAATCTATCGGCGGTGTTCATCACTACTGACCGCAGCCGAGCGCAAACAGCAATACAGAACGGCGGCTTATCTTGTGCGAATGGGTGATCCGCATTAAAGCCGCGTCATCGTTCTTTTCAAAGCCAACTCAATCACTCGCCATCAGCCTTGGCATCAGGCGAATTCGCCAATTCGCGCCAATATCATCCAAGATGTCGATATCCAGTCGGGTGAAATTCCAGGCTAGAGCTTACGACTTTGAGATCAGCGATAAGCGATCGTGGCGCAAACGTCGCCAGGGCGGCCGCTCGCAAGGCTTTGCTGCTCTGCGTAGGCATCGATCGCGGCGCAGGAGGCGCCCTCAGTCCGATGTTTGATGATGGAATGTTGGAAGTTCTGTCGCAAATTTTGCGTGAGGGCGAGATGGAGGACAGCAGCCCTCTCGAGGCTTACGCTGCGTATTACACCGAAACGGATGCGGCGCCTCGCTGGGCAGATCAGCTTCCTGAGCCGCCATGCCCAACCATTGTTCTTGGGTCGACGATCTCGTCGAACCGATTCTCGTCGATGGCCCCAGAGCGCAGCGCAGCCTCCTTGAGGGTTAGCCCCTGGTCGTTGGCCTTTTCCGCGATCGTGGACGCCTTGTCGTACCCGATCACGGGGGCGAGCGCCGTCACGAGCATCAGCGAGCGACCAAGCATTTCATCGATACGATGACGATTCAGCCTGGTCTCCTCCACCGAGAAGCGCCGCAGCTTGTTACAGGCGTCGCCGAGGATGCGGGATGAGTGGAGAAAGTTGTTGATGATGATGGGGCGCATAGCGTTAAGCTCAAATTTCCTTGGCTTCCGGCGAACGCGACCGCATTATCCTCGCCGATAACCTGTATGCAGACCATCACCATCGCCTCCTGCTGGGTTGGGTTGACCTTGCCGGGCATGATCGAGGAGCCTGGATCGTTCTCGGGCAAGATTAGCTCGCCGAGGCCGCAGCTCGGACCCGAGGCAAGCCAGCGCATATCGTTGGCAATTTTCATCAACGCAACTGCGAGGCTGCGCACAGACGCCATCGCGTGGACCATCGCGTCCAGAGATCCTTGCGCCGCGAACTTATTGGGCGCCGTGACGAATGGACGACCAGTGAGCTCGACGATCTTCGATGCGATCTCCCGGCTGAAGTTTGGCGGCGCGTTTGCTGGACGCAGACGCTTCCCGACTGGATCGACGCCCACGTCGGCGCGCTCGAGGCGATCGGCGGCGTCCCGCAGCTCATCGTGCCGGACAACGCCAAAACCGCCATCGTCAAAGCCTGCTTCTACGACCCGCAGGTCAATCGCACCTACGCCGACATGGCGATGCATTACGAGACGGCGCTTTTGCCGGCGCGACCCAGAAAGCCGCGCGACAAGGCGAAGGTCGAATCCGCGGTGCTGATTGTCGAACGCTGGCTACTCGGCAGAGTGCGCCGCCGGACCTTTTACAGTCTGGCGGAGGTCAACGCGGCGATCGCCGAGATGCTCAAAAATCTCAACGAGGAGCGGCCCCTCCGCCGGCTTGGCGTCACCCGCCGCCAATTGTTCGAAGAGATCGACCGCCCGGCGCTGAAGCCTCTGCCAATCGAGCCCTATGAATATAGCGAATGGCGTCTGCGCCGCGTCGGCATCGATTATCACGTCGAGATCGACGCGCACTATTACTCCGTGCCCTATCGCTTCGCCCGGGCGGAGGTCGAGGCGCGGCTGACCGTCCGCGGCGTCGAGATTTTTTGCAAGGGCGAGCGCATCGCCGTCCATTTGCGGATGAGCGGCAAACGCAAGCACACGACAATTCCCGAGCACATGCCCTCCAGCCATCGACGCTATGCGGGCTGGACGATCGAGCGCATTCGCGAGGACGCCCGAAAGATCGGCCCGGCGACAGCCGCGCTCTGCGAGCAGATTTTGGAGGCGAGGCCCCATCCCGAGCAGGGCTATCGGGCCTGTCTCGGCGTCGTCCGTCTCGCCGGCTCGTATGGGATCGAGCGCGTCGAGGCCGCAGCCGAACGCGCCATCGCGATCGGCGCCAAGACCTATGGCTCGATCAAATCCATCCTCGACAACAAGTTCGATCGGAAGCCCGCGCCAAAGCGCGCCGCGGACGCGGCCCCGATCCTCCATCAAAACATCCGTGGCCCGCGCTATTATCATTAGGAGACGCCGACTTGCTCAAACATCCGACGCTCGACCAGCTCCACGCTCTCGGCCTTTACGGAATGGCCAAGGCCTTCGCCGAACTCGCTGAGGCGCCTGAAGCGAATGGACTCGACCGCAACGACTGGCTCGCCCTACTGCTGGATCGGGAAGCCTCCCTTCGGCGCGACAAACGGCTGACGGCGCGGCTGCGCGCCGCCAGGCTCCGTCAACAGGCCAGCGTCGAAGACGTCGACTATCGCACCGCGCGCGGGCTCGACCGAACTCTGTTCCAAAAGCTCGCCGAAGGCCAGTGGATCGACGCCCACGACAATTTGGCCCTGGTCGGTCCGAGCGGGACCGGGAAGAGTTGGCTCGCCTGCGCCATTGGCCAGAAGGCCTGCCGCGACAATCGCTCCGTCGTCTATCACCGCTGGCCGAAGCTCTGCGAGGAACTGGCCCTCGCGCGCGGCGATGGGCGCCATCCGCGCTTGCTCAAATCCCTTGGTCGCGCCGATCTCTTGATCCTCGACGACTTCGGCCTCGAGCCGCTCGACGCTGGCGCCCGCCACGATCTCCTGGAAATCCTCGAGGAACGCTACGGGCGTCGATCGACGATCGTCACCTCCCAGCTTCCTGTGACAGCCTGGCACGACGTCATTGGAGACCCAACTTACGCCGACGCCGTTCTGGACCGCCTCGTTCACAACGCGCATCGTATCGAACTCGCCGGCGAAAGCTTACGCCGCACGCGCGGCAAACAGGCCAAATCGGCTTGACCCAAAACCAGAACAGGTGAGACAAATCTCGTAGGTCAACGAACGCGGCGCCCGGGCGGGATCATTCCGTTACCGGGGGGGCGCCATTATCCCGGAATCCCCGGGCGGCATTATCCCGTTACAGACGGGCGCCTTCGTCGGAATCCGCATGCTCATCATCAGCGCGAGCTCGGTGGTGCGTTGGGCCGCGGGAAAACGAGCGCCTGCGGGTTCGTGGCTTGCGAGCATGATCGCACGCAAGCCAGCGATGCTGGTGAGAGTTGCATTGGCTAACAAAATGGCCCGCTTCATTTGGGCGCTGATGAACTTACCGAGCTCCGGTCGTGGTGTAAACTTGCTCACGATCGTGGGGCTGCCGGAGGCGTAGCAGGTCAAACGGAAAGTATGGCGCAATAATCGGCGAGATGGGATCGGAAAAACCAGTTTGCGACGGAGTGTTTAAAAGCAGCGGTTCTGATTTGGACTCGATCCGTGAACTCCCATACGGGCCCGCGGCGTGTGAACCGCTGCATTTGCGAGGCCGGACAAATGGCTGCCGACTACGCGCCATTGCGATCCTCAAGCATCCCCTCATTTTTGTCCCACGGCGAGCACGGCGGCAGTCACAGAGTTTTCCATGATCAACGCCTGGAAGCGCTCGATGAGCGCGAGCAAGCGCGGCTCGGGCATGTTGGGGATGGCGTCGTAGTAGAGGCAGCCCTGGTTGAAGAGGGAATGCACGCGCCGCTTGACCGTGTTGCTCTTGAGCAGACGGTCCATGCCGAGCGCTTCGCCAGCGCCGCCGAGCAGCGTCAGCAGCATCACCGCGATGGCGCTGAGGAGCAGCAACCGGTCGCGCCGGCAGGGATCGCCGACGCGCGCCGTGCTCAGGCCCATGCCGAAGCGAAGGTCCTTCGTGTCTCTGAACCGGGGTTCTATGCTCCAGCGACGAGAGTATAGGTTGACGATCGCGCTCGACGTCGCCTGACCGTCGCTCGCCGCCAGATGCCAGGCGTCCTTCATGCCCTTGGCGTGGACGCAGACGACCGCGCCGACCTTTTGCTTCTCCCGCGAGATCTCGGCATTTGCAAGCTTGCGCGCTCGCCCACCGGCGTTGACCCAGTCCTTGGCGCGGCGCGTCTCGCCGTTGGCCGCGGTGACATAAGTGTCACCGCGAAAGCGGATCACGTAGCCGAAGCAGAGTTCCTCGAGAAAGCCGAACAGCTTGACGTTGCCAAAGCCGCGGTCGGCGAGGATCGTCACCGTCGTTCCCTCAGGCAGCAACTGCTTGAGCCGCACGAGACACGAGTCCTCGATGTCGTTGCGCGTTCCTGAAAGCTCCGCCTTGAACACGGAAAGCCACAACAAAGGCTGCGCCCGTCCGTGCCGTGACGAGGCTCAAGACAAGCGTCGACTGATCGTCGGCGTCGAACTCGGTCCAGTCCATGGCGATGGCGAGATCTCGGCTCGCGCCGACCGCCTCTTTAATCCAAAGCGGGAAAAGTTCTCAGACGTCTATGCCTTGGTTGCTCAACAGACGGTCGACCTGCTTGATCGCATGCTTTGCGGCCTTGCCCCGCGCCTGCGCAAGCGCCTGACCGACGAGCGCGACCGCGAGCGACGCGCTCGTCATGACGCCGAGCACGGCGTTCGATACAGAGCAGACACGCTTGACGTGCAGGTCCGAGCCGAACACGGTGGCGAGGTAGTTCTCAATGAATTCAAGCCGTTGCGTCGCCGCCCGCATGCCCCGCGATCTCCTGTCGATTCGTTAACGAACCGTTTCGCGAGCCCGCACGGCAAAATTTAGTCGGCTCCAAAAATGAGGGGATTCATGAGATTGCGATCCAGAAGATATTCCTTGCGCCGAAGCGGGCGTCCACACATGTCCCAAATTTTTTCTTGGCCGAGACAAGCTGTTATTGCCGCTTCCTTTGAAGGGCTTATCTACATCTTGTCACTCGCGTGATCAGGTGAAGTCCTCAAGGGAGTCGGATATGTTTACGAAAATTCTATCAGCAACTTTGGTCGCCATCGCTGTGGCTTTGGTCCCAGCTGCAGCATCAGCGCATGGGTGCCATCATCACCATCACCATCACCATGACATGGATAACAATGGCAAGACCGATAACGGTAGCAAGTGATGCCACTCCGCCGCTGACGACGGATTAGGCAAGGGATAGACGATGCCCGTCGCCAGCGGTTGCCCCACGACTTGAATAGCCTCGCAAAGTTCAATGCTGTCCTAGACCAACAGGCCCGACCTGGGTTTTTCAATCTCCTGTATGGCGCGGCAATCTGGATGAGAGTGGCGCGACAAACAGGGATGATGCTTTTCCTGCACCATGTCGACGCCACCATGCTGGAAACGGTGTTCTACGCGCCCAAGCGCGCCGCCGTGCCCGGGGTGGACGGCATGACGTGGAGGGCCTACGAGCAGGACCTCAATCTGGTTCTTCCTCACTTTCTGTTGCAGTGACGGCTACACAGGAAGCAGGCGGGCCCGGAGGAGTTCTGGCCCCGCTCGTCCATACATCGTTCGTTTGAGTGCCTTCAGGCGATTGATCTGTCCTTCTGTCTGGCCGTTGCTCCACGGCTCAGTGTTCGCATTTCTTACCGCGTCGATGTCTCTCTGCGCCGTGCGAGAGAAACGCTGCATCGCGTACATACCCGATTTCTGCGCGTCTTTCAGCACGCGCCGAGCTTGCTGGCGCTCTTGCTTTTAAGCTTGCCCCTAAAGCGCATGGCGAGTCGACGCATCGTCGCGAACTCTGGCCAGTCCTTTCCCATCGCATCGACTTTTGCAGCTTGATTGACGGTCAACAATCCAGGCGACTTGATGCAGAGCGCCGCAGCCACAATCGGCGAGATTGAACGTCCAATTGCGGGATCGACAGGTCGCGGATTCGGAACAGCCGATGTTGCCCTCGCCGTCTTGCATTTCGGACTGCACCATTTCGCAAAAACCGCTCGAGGTTTGAAAAACTGCTTGTGTAACCGCGCACGTTGATTTCTGGAAAAGGTGACGGCCGCGCACGCAACCTTCTGACCACCGGCGTGATAGAAAATCTTCGAAATGCCGCGGGGACGTCGTCTTTGGCGCGGCAGTGCTCCGTTCGGGAAGCGCTTCGGCACGAATCCATTTCGCAACCGTGCGGCGATCGAACCCCGTCTGTCGCGCAATATCCATCACATTTCGACCCTCCTTGTGTAGCGCGCGAACCCGATTGAAAGCCGCTTGCCTTGAACGCTCGTTCGCTACTCTGGTGAGGCGGCGGTGCTCAGCGCCGCCGTACTTATCTCTCACGCTGGCGACCTCTCCGCCGTCCGTCGGCAACAATGGACGCGCGGAAAACCCTGCTGTACGGCCGAGTTGCGCCTGAACGGCATCCCGCAGGTTCTGCCGGTTCTGCAGGATATGAAAGCGGTCGGCGAATTTCGGCGAATTGCCGCGCCTGCGGCGCGCCCTCGTGCGCGCCTTGGGCGAACGAACCGCAGCGATCTCGGCTGATGATCTCGATGCCAGGATGCCGCTTGAGCCAGTCGGCGGTCATGCCTGCGGCGCGTTCGGGAAATAGATCGAGCACCTCCCGTCGCTCCAAGTCCACGAAGATGGTCCCGTAAGTGGAGCCCTCGCGCCACGCCCAATCTTCCACGCCCACGACGCGCGCCGTCTCCTCCGAGCCGCGCGCCTTCACTCGTCGTTTGAGACAGCGCAGTATCGTGTCGTCGCTGGTCGGCATGCCAATTCGCTTGATCAAGCGCTCTCCGGGACGCCCGCCGACGCCATGGCCCAGAAGATAAATGATTTCGGTAGCCCGTTCGGTGCGGCGCGCTCGAGGCGCCGCGACCTCGGACAGTTGCGCGGTGAACGTCTTACGCTCGCAGGCTTCGTTTCGACACAGCCAGCGCTGGAGGCGAAGCTTCACAGCGACAGGGGCGCCTTGCGCGGGCAGATCTTGTAGATGGCGCTCGTGCCAGCCGTGGCGGCGTGTTGATCGCCTTCCACAGTCTGGACAGAGACACCAGACCCGACGGCCGCCGCCGAAATCACCCATTGGCTGCCGAGTCGCTTGGCGTCCAAAATGCGTATGCCCTGCCCGAGGGACCAAATCGATTTTCTAGCCACGCGGCCAAGCTATGGCCTCTCACCCAGTCGATGAAGAGCGCAACAGAAAGTGAGGAAGAACATTGAAGTGCCCCAGCAGGCACTTCAGTCTAATCTACGCCACTGAAATATCTTTTGAAAAGATGAGCTGTTATTTAAAAGAGCTACCGACCCGCGCCGCTCGCAATGGGGCGATAATTGCGGGTCGGATGTCGTTTTATTAGCAGCCCCAGACCCAACCAGCACCGGGGTCCCACTGCCAGCAAGAACTGCCGCCATACCCACCGCCGTAGCCGTAGCCCGTGGCCCCTGCGATTCCCGCGCCCAGAACTCCAGCTGCGGCACCCGCAACGCCAGCCGCGGCACCAACCGCCGCGCCAGGGAGGCCGTAGCCGCGGCGATAATAACCACCGTAACGTGGATAATAACCCCGGCGATAGCCCCTATAGTAAGCTTTTTCGAGCGACGCATTTACGCCGACGCTCGTTGGACTCGCGGCGCTCATGGGGCCGCCAAAAACTTCGGCCGGTAGAGCCGCGAGCGCGGTCGCTCCGCACAACGCGGCAGCGACAATTTTCACACTCTTACGCATTTTCGACCTCCGTTTTTCGGGCGCGCGCTGGGTCGATCCCCTGCCCCCCGTGCGCAAGCCGAGCGCTGCCTCTGTGTCCGAAACTGGATAACTAAGCCCAAACCTGAAGCTGTCGAGACCCAAGCCGACACAAGTCCCTTTAGTTTTCCGGGATCCGTCGCAAATTTTTTCCTGGCCGAGGCTTGGCATACAATCGCCAAAAGATATTTGGCGAGGCTTTCCTCTCAGCTTGCGCATAGTCGAGAAAATGCTCGCAATGCGTGGCATTGACGTAACTCACGAAACGATACGGCGATGGGCCGAGAAATTCTGCCGCGATATTGCCGGTGAGATTCGTCGCAGCGGGGCGGCAAATGGCCGATGTCAGATTAACTCAAGCGGGTCGCAATTGTCCGGTACCGGTCGTTATTAAGCTGCGGGAACCGCGACGGACCTCTACTCCGCCATCGCCGTGAGGCGATGCAGATGAGCGGCGATTGCGGTGCGGCGTGATGGTGGGGAGGGAATGAAGAGGTTGCGGACCGCGGAGAAAATCTCGACGAATCTTTGCAGTACGCTCCACGATCGAAAGCCTTGCATCGCTCGTTCTCGCTTTCGAATAGGAACATGCGAATTTTCAGCCCGGTTGTCGAGCCCCTTGTGCTGACGATGTTGGACTGTCGGCATGATCTTGCGCCCGGCGGCGCCGTAGGAGGCTAGTTTGTCGGTGACCATACGTTTGGGAGGACAGCCTTGCTTGCGCAAAAGCCGTTCCAACAATCGCTTGGCGGCCCGTGTGCTGCGGCGGATTTGCACGATTTCGTCGAGGACATAGTCGTCTTGATCGACAGCGCGCCAGAGATAGCGCTTTTCGCGGTTCTGTTGCGTTAGCGGAGGCGGCGCGGTTTGGGTAAGCTGTGGGCCCGCCCAACACCGTTTAGATCGGCCCCCATGATCGACTTCAAAGGACACCGCTTTGAAAAGACCGTCATCCTGCTTTGTGTCCGTTGGTACCTCGCCTATCCCCTAAGCTACCGAGACCTGAAGGACATGATGCTCGAGCGGGGCGTTGAGGTTGACCATTCCAACATTTACCGCTGGGTCCAGAAGTTCACGCCGCAGTTAGAGGCCGCCTTCCGGAAAGGCGAGAAGCGGGCGGTCGGCAACAGTTGGCGGATGGACGAGACCTACATCAAGGTCAACGGTCAGTGGAAATACCTCTACCGAGCCGTCGACAAACACGGGCACACCATCGACTTCTTGTTGGCAGCCCATCGCGACAAAAGAGCCGCTCTGCGCTTTTTCAAGAAAGCGGTGGGGCAACACGGTCTGCCGGAAAAGATCACGATCGACAAGAGCGGGGCCAATGCCGCAGCCATCGAGGCGCTCAAGGAGGAAACGAGCCAAGAGATTGAGATGCGGCAGAACAAATACCTAAATAACATCGTCGAACAGGACCACCGAGCCGTCAAGCGAGTGGTGCGGCCGATGCTCGGTTTCAAATCATTTCGCTCGGCCCGAACCACCTTGCAAGGTATCGAACTCATGCACATGATCAACAAACGCCAGATGATTTCCAATGCGGGCGAAAATCTTTCCGTCGCAGAACAGTTCTATTCGCTAGCCGCCTGAAACACCCCCGAGGAGCAACCTGACTACACTCTAAGGAAATTAACGCAACAGAACCGAGCCCTTGTGCCAAGCCCAATCATCGACGCCCACGATCCGCGCCGTCTCCTCTCGAGCCGCGTGCTGATCAAGCGAATTGGCATGCCGATCAGGCTGTGTGATATCAGACAACAACTCTGCGGGCCTGGATCTTGTTGCGAGCTCGGACGCGAAGAGGCTCGAAAGCCGAAGCGCGCTACGCTGCGCAACCCCAACAGCCATTATGGCTCCCCCGGGCGAACCCGGGGCTAGCGAGACCGAGCAGCCTCGCCGTATCATTTTTTCCGGAACGGGCACCAGTTTTCCAGTATCCCGTGGAACGAGTGGAGCATCTCAAAAGTGTTGACTGTTTTGCCGTCAGGAGACTTGGCCGCAATCTGCTCCAGGACCGGGCCTATTTTGCTAATGGCGTCTTGCTGCACCTCG
This sequence comes from Methylocystis sp. MJC1, assembly GCF_026427715.1. Classification (NCBI taxonomy): domain Bacteria; kingdom Pseudomonadati; phylum Pseudomonadota; class Alphaproteobacteria; order Hyphomicrobiales; family Methylocystaceae; genus Methylocystis; species Methylocystis sp. MJC1. Next base: position 40,108 of record NZ_CP107559.1, read on the forward strand.
CTCAAGGCATCTTCAAGAGTCGGCCATGGTTCCATGCCCGAAGGCAAACGCCAGCCAGGATGTGGATCATAAACAATCCCGCTCAAGGCGGCGACGATGATCTGTCTGCCCTGTTCAGATATCTTCCCATCCGTGCAAGACTGCCACTTGCTAATTTCCGCATGGATTCTCTCTGAGATATCGGCCACGGCGCCACTGTTGGTCAGAGTGGATAGACGCTAGTCGCCACGCCCAGCGACGACGAGCGCGGATTATCTGAAGCCCCCAGATAAGTCCGCTAGGGAGTTGTGGGCGCGTGGCCTAAACCATTTGAGGGGGAGCCACAACCTATGCAGAATGGACCCTACCTGAGCTTTCCCGCAACTCCATAAGAACAAAGCAGCATTAGTGCGGCTTTGTTTCGTGCTGGGGATGAAATATTGCGCTTCGGTCAAAGGTTGGTGATCGCTATCCCTCTCTTCAAGCCAGGGCCGACCCTCGGAACGGTGGAATGGGCGAAGGGGACTCGCGTTCTCCCTGGCGCCCTGGAGGCGACGCAAAGGTTGCGCGGAGACACGCATGAAACGGGGACTTAGACGACCCCTCGGGAAAAGGTCATTGCCGCGAGGCTAACGCGTGAGTTTGCAATGCTACCAAAATGTCAGGGATGAAAACGATCTACGCAGCGCCATATTAAATCGCATGACGCAAACGAAAAGACCCGTAATCGACGCTAACCCTAAAGCTGTAGAAAGTTGGGACAACGAGGGTGGCGCTCCGGCTTCCGGTGACCGATCCTCGGAATTTGCGACGGCGGAGCCCAGCGGCTATGGACAAATCAAGGCGGATATCGAGGTGAGGAAGATCGAAGAACACCCGAGTGGACGACTGCTTTACATTATTTGTATGCAAGCCCCCGATGGAAGGATAGAATTTCCGATTGCGGTATCGAATGAAGGAATTGCGGCTCAGAATGAAGCAGCTGCCCTTCGATCCGCGCTTCGTCTCGCAGAGAATCTAGCTGAATCCGTTCGGCGGCGTCTTGGATTAGAAAACATCTAGATGGCGTAACGGGCCGCCGGAGGCTGAGGCTTCGCGGAGGAGTGGTCATCCCCCAGAATGGTGGTGTGAGACGGAGTCCGGCTTTCGTCGGCTCCAAGCATCATTGGAGGATGACCATGGACCATTATGCGGGGATCGACGTGTCTTTGGAAGCATCGAGCGTTTGCGTCGTCGATGGCGCCGGGCGAATCGTGCGGGAGGCGAAGATCTCCAGCGAGCCGGCGGCGCTCATCGGCTGGTTGGCGTCGCTCGGGCTGGATTTGGCGCGCATCGGCCTCGAGGCAGGGCCATTGTCGCAATGGCTTTACGCGGCGATGCACGAGGCGGGCCTGGCGGTGGAGTTGCTGGAGACGCGGCATGTGCGCACGGCTCTGCAGACGATGCCAGTCAAGACCGACCGCAATGACGCGCGCGGCATCGCGCAATTAATGCGGCTTGGTTGGTTTCGTCCGGTCCACTGCAAATCCTCGGCAGCGCAGGAGACGCGAGCGCTGCTGACGGCGCGCAAACTGGTTCAATCGAAACTCTATGACATTGAGATGAGCCTGCGCGGGATCTTGCGCGGCTTCGGGCTAAAGGTCGGGCCGACGACGCCGAAGCGTTTCGCACGGCGCATCCAGGAGCTCGTCGGCGGGTATAGGACGCTCGAGATCGTCGCAAAGGCGCTGCTTTCAGCGCATGCGGTCTTGCTGCGCGAGTTCGACATGTTCGAGAAGCTTGTGCGGGCGATGGCGCGCAAGGACAAGCGCGCGAGACTGATGATGTCGGCGCCGGGGGTCGGCGCGATCGTGGCGCTGACTTACGTTTCGGCGATCGATGATCCGTTGCGATTTTCCTCGTCGAAGCGGGTCGGGCCGCATTTCGGCCTGACGCCGAGGAAATATCAGTCTGGCGAAACGGACGTTAGCGGGCGGATTACCAAGATCGGCGACGCTGGCGTGCGCACGGCGCTTTACGAAGCCGCCAACGTCATACTAACGCGGCCGGTGAAGGGCTCCGGCCTCAAAAGCTGGGCGATGAAGCTCGCCCGGCGCGCCGGCATGAAGAAGGCGAAGGTGGCGCTGGCGCGCAAGCTCGCCGTGGTCTTGCATCGGATGTGGATCGACGGGACGCCGTTCGACGCCCGCAAGGCGACCTCGACTGTCGTGGCGGCGTAGGAGAGGAAAAGCAGGGTTTCGGGCGGGGCCAAACACCAGCCTTTCCCGAAGCGTTCGTCCCTCGCCGGGACGATGGATGGGTCAGACCGCAACACGCTCCGTGGGCTCAAGACCACGCGCAACTAGATTGGCCGGCCTCATCCTCATCTTATCCCATCAAGTGGCGGCCATCATTCTTGGCGCCGACCACGGACAGAAGAGTGAACCGGCGAAGGAAGAGCGTTGGGGATTGACAACGAAGCGCCCGTTACAGAAGAGGGTGTTATGTACTTTGGTGGTTGATTGTCTTAATGGAATCGGATGTCTCCGATTCGCAAACCGTATCCGTCTGATGTCAGCGACGAGGAATGGTCGCTGGTTGCGCCGTATCTGACGCTGATGGACGAGGGCGCTCCGCAACGTCAGCATTTGCTTCGTGAGCTTTTCAACGGCCTGCGCTACGTTCTGCGTTACGGCATAGCATGGCGCGCCATGCCCAACGATCTGCCGCCCTGGTCCGCAGTGTATCAGCAATCGCAGCGCTGGCTGGCGGCGGGCGTGTTCGAAGAGCTTGCGCAGGACCTGCGCGCCTTGTTGCGCGTCGCCTCCGGTCGCGCCGAGGAGCCAACCACGGCGATCATCGACAGCCGCACGCTGCGCTCTACGCCGGAAAGCGGTCCACGGGCCGGCTATGACGGCGCCAAGCGCAAGCGCGGCTCCAAGCTGCACATGGCGGTCGACACGCTGGGGCACTTGCTGGCGCTGCACGTTACGCCGGCGAATGTCGACGACCGCGCCGAGGTCGGCAAGCTCGCCGCCGCTGTGCAGGACGCCACCGGCGAGAGCGTCGAGCTTATTTATGTCGATCAAGGTTATACCGGCGAGAAAGCCGCCGAGGCGGCCAAAGCGCAGGGCGTCGAACTCTGCGTGGTCAAACTCTCCGAAGCGAAAAAAGGCTTCGTGCTGTTGCCCAAACGCTGGGTTGTCGAACGATCCTTCGCTTGGGCGACCCGATGCAGGCGGCTGGTCAAAGACTACGAACGCTACGCCGACACACTCGCTGGCCTCCACGTCGTCGCTTTCGCCTGCCTCATGCTCAAACGCGCAGCCGACTTCATAATACAGAGTGCATAACACCCTCTAGAGTGCAGCTATGAGGCCAGGGGGGAGCCGTTAACAGGTTGAGGAGATTGTGCCTACGCGTCCCTGTTGCTGTTCTGTCGATTTCCACCAGTCGCGCAGCCGCACTTCACCGAGCGCTATGACGCGAATAAGCGATGAGGTGGCCTGAGAGCGGGAATGTGTTTCGTGTGTGGACACTCCGTGGAATGCAAGCTGTTTTTCTTTGGCTTCTAGCATGTGGTCAGGCTTGTTCGCGTGTCCGACCTCATAATGCGGCCGTTCACTCGCCACGGGCTCGTGGAAGTACGCGGATCGGGTCCAAATCGGCGTGGCGCGCTCGAAGCGCTCCGAAACACTCTGGTTTTCCCGCCCCCGTCTCATTGACCGTTTGCCCTTACCCCCTGATCGACCTGCTCTCATCCCCGACGACCCGAACCCGGACGACGCCTTACGCGGCGGCCGCGTTCGAAGCTCGATAGATCCCTCCCTTTGTCATTAAGGTTCGCAAATTTTGCATGAGGGCGAACGCAGGACGGCAGGCCTCTCGAGACTTACGCCGCGAGAGCGTAGAACTGCTTCGCTGGGCGCAATTTAGCCGTCGTTTGCAACTGCCCTTTTCGGCTCATATGCATGAGCTCGACGCCGGTGAGCGTCGCCGCGGCTGAGCGAAAGGATTTGAACCCCAGCGTCGGCCGCGCCACCCGCTTGATCGCTCTGTGGTCCTGTTCGACGATGTTGTTGAGATATTTCCTTCGCGGGATTTCGATGCCCGCCTCGTGCTCTGCGTTGTAGCTCTCGATCGCCGCTGTGTTGGCGCCGCTCTTGTCGATCGTAATCTTCTTTGACGCGCCATTTTGACCGATCGCTCGTCGCAGGAACCGAACCGCCGCTTTGCGATCCCGTTTGGCCGTCAGCCGGAAGTCCACCGTGGCGCCGGCTTTGTCGACGGCTCTATAGAGATATCGCCAGGAGCCTTTGATCTTCACATAGGTCTCATCCAGCCGCCAGCTGGAACCGATCGGCCGGTTGCGGGAACGGAACCGACGGTCCAGCTCGAGCGCGTATTTGACGACCCAACGATTGAGCGTCGAATGGTCGACCTCCACCCCGCGCTCTTCCATCATCTCCTCGAGCTGCCGGTAGCTCTTCGGGTAGGCGACGTACCAGCGAACGCCCCACAGGATTACGTCACGTTCAAAATGGCTGCCTTTGAATTCGATCATCTGCTATTCGCGCCGGCCCTCCGAGGCAGAATAACGCAGGCCGAACGTTTGCGATAGAACCAAGTTAAGCCGTGTTCTGCGGCATGCGGAAATGAACGCGCACGGCTTTCGCCCCCTCGCCGGATCAACGACCGCGTGCTTCGCTTACACATACTATGGAAACCCAATATCAGATGCCCATATATAGGAAAACCGCGCATCCGCGATCGCGAGCGCGCGCAGAAAATCATGGGGTTCTCTAATGAATGTCAAAAACGCAATGCTCGCTGTTGCTTTCAGCGGAGCCTGTCTTATCACTAGCGCCTCGGCATTGCCGATTTTGAGTGTGCCGGGCGTTACGACTGCAACACAGGTGCGCGACGACAACGCAGGTGACATCGCCGGTAGGGTTATTCGAGGCCTTGGGGGCTCTAACAGGCACCGAGACAGCGATTACGACGGGCGTCGCTACCGGGACCGCGATTATTATGGACGTCGCGATCGTGGTTATGATCGCCCTCGCTATTAGACCCTCGAAATCGTGAACGAGAGTGTCGCCGGGCTTCGGCGAGAATGGCTTGCGCTGATCGTATAAATCACTCTCGGGCGCGGGCGAGGCTTACTTTAGCCCGGGTTAGCGGATCTCTGGCGTGCGCCGCCGGATCGGCCGGCGGAGTGGTGCGTGCAGCCTTCCTGGGCCACCTTCCAGAACCCTGCGCGCCAATTCGTCCGAACTCCGGTGGAAAGGCGAAGCTTCGCAACTCCCTTCCTCCGTTTCCGTTCGGATGGACCGCCTATTGCAAGCTCACACCTTGGCTCAGGGGATGCGGAGCCTTTGCCCCGGATAAATTTTATCGGGGTCCCTTAGCAGTTCTTTATTCGCCTCGAAGATCTCTTTATATCTCGCGCCCTTTCCGTGGCCATAATGCGATTCAGCGATCTTCCAGAGCGTATCGCCTCGTTGCACGGTATAGAATTTGGATTCGGCGTTGGCGTTTACAGCGACAATGTTGTTCTCAACCCTAGCCACCCCCTTGGCGGTGTCGACGGCGCGAACAATCTTATCCACATCTGCCGCCGTGGGTGCGCTGCCGCTGAGCGTCACCCTGTCGCCATCGATCTTAATGTCGATCTTGGATGCATCGACACCCTGCTTGGCGATTTCTTTCTTCAGATCTTCGACAGTAACCGGAGTGATGGCGCCTGTTGTGGGGGGCGGGGCTTTACCCTTGCCGGTTATAAAATCCAAAAGGCCCATTTTGCTCTCCTCTGACACGCACAGGCAATTGGCCTTGCACAGCGCCGATATCACCGGCATTTAGCCACGGGCATCAACTCTAGGGACCGTGAAGTCGTTCCTGGACAATCAGGCCAGAGGCCGTGGGCTGGCTCCCAAGCTCTTCTCTTTCATCGTTAGCTTCAGCGAGACTTTAGCTCAAAGCCGTCAATCGCAGCCCACACCTTGACTCGATCGGCTCCATGGTCTCCTCCGTCCGGTGCCGGACTCCCGTTCACGGAGGGCTTAGCTCCGCAAACCAAACCCTCCTGGATGTGAGCATCCGCTCCATCAACACATTTTGGAACTTGCGCACGGTGCCGACTCGCAGGGTTTGCATGAGGTCAGATGATGCAGCGAGCAAACCGTTACCCAAGGGGACGAGTTATTCGGTGAAGTGAACGCTAAGAAACAGCTATCGTAACGCGCGTTGAAAGGACGATAGCTTCGGTCTACCGTAACGCTGAGAGCATTGCATCGCAGGATACCTTCCGAATAGCTGCTTTTTCGCCAGCCTGCTAATGGCGAAGCCGACTTTGAGTCCTTTTGTGCTCCCCCTGTGCATCTTCGATGAAGACGAAGCCCATTGCATGCGCTTCGGGGGGCCGCTCCTCGATGTGCGCGAAGCTCGCGCGAACCTCCCGCTGAACCTTTCCGAACGCGCGCATCTCAATTTGTCGGATACGCTCGCGCGACACACCAAATTCCCCGGCTAGAGTTGCCAGCGTCACGGGATTATCTGCAAGCCGGCGGGCCTCCAGAATTCGACGCTCTCGCGGATTCAGAACCTTGAGCGCGGTCCGCAATGACATCTGCCGATTGTCGCCTTCTTCATGGTCGACAAGAACATTCTCCTGATCATCACTGTCGTCGACAAGCTGCTTTACGCCAAGGCGGGTGGCCATCGTCCCGACGTTCTCAGGGCTGAGGTCGCCTTCCTCATATGCCAAAAGGCGGCTCTTGGCGTGACGGAGGTTGAAGAATAGCTTCTTCATGTTCGCGCTTGAGCCCATCCTCACCAGAGACCAGGACCTTAGAACGTAATCTTGAATCGAAGCCCGAATCCACCACCTCGCGTAAGTTGAGAGGCGGAAACCACGATCTGGTTCGAAGCGCTTGACTGCTTGCATGAGTCCGAGATTGCCCTCTGAGATAAGGTCCCCGACGGGGAGACCATAGCCGCGGTAACCGATGGCCATTTTGACGACGAGGCGTAGATGCGAGGTTATGAGATCGCACGCGGCCTGTGAATCCTCGTGCTCACGCCACCGTCGCGCTAACATCTGTTCCTCCTGCAAGTCCAGCATGGGGAACTGGCGGATTCGAGATAGATAGCGGATAAGTCCGCTTTCGGGGGAGAGCATGGTTATGGTAGCCGGCATTATCTGCTCCTCGTGAGAGATTCTCGCATAGCGAAACCGAAGCAACATTGACTTGTGTCGTCATAGAAATTCCAACGCGTTCCAAAGGCGAACAACCACATTAGGCCAGGTACGATCGTGCGCTAGCCCCGGAAATTACCCATTCGCCGCGCTGCGGCTTCCCATCAACTGCAGAGCCCCAAGCTTGAAACGCGTTATGCGGTTGAAGGCGCGCGGTGGCATTGTGCGTTGGATTTCGATGGTCGGCCGCCCATCATCCGCCAATCGCCTAGGCGCGCCTCCCCCTTGCCGGCATCTACACACCGCTCCCTTCGAGTTCGATTAAAATATCGATCAAGCCCGACTTCAGCGGCCGTAGGTAGATTCCGAGGCTGAAACCGTCACTTCGTCGTCGGCTATGTTGAAACCGATCCTCCTATGTCTGGACCGATGGCGAAGCCGTCTTTTTTGCAGTGGAGGATATCGATTCCTCTCAGTCAGGTGAACCTTAATGAACATACGAATTCTGATTGCGACGACCGCAGCGGCCTTACTCTTGCCTGGACTTTCCTTGGGGGCCTCCGCAGCGCCGCGCGAAAAGGCCGGAGAACAAAATCAGCTTTCAGCGGATCATATGGCCGCCTTTACGGACGCGCGCATAGCCGCTCTGAAAGTCGGGTTGAAGCTCACGGCAGCGCAGGAAAAGAATTGGCCTGCGCTGGAATCGACGCTTCGCGATGTAGCCAAAGATCGAGCCGCGCGCACCCTCGAGTGGCGCCAGAATGCAAAGGATCGTCACGAGAAGGGCGACGTCATTGAAGGGTTGCGACTGCGCGCCAAAGGGCTCTCAACACGCAGTGTGGAGCTGGAAAAGATCGCCGATGCAGCGAAGCCCCTCTATGACAATCTAGACGATTCTCAAAAGCTCCGTTTCGGCGTGCTTCTCCATGAGGTCTTCAAACATCACGACCATCAATGGCATTGGGGCATGCATCCCGACGAGCATCTGGACGAACCTGACGATGCCGAGAACAAGTAACGTGCGTCAGTCATTGTCTTGGGACATAACGATGCGAGAGCGCTAACACATTGCCGGTCTCAGACCGTCAGCAGGACCCTCCTTTATAAGGAAAGCTCCTGCTGACGGGTGAAAAACGGATTGGATAAGTCGCGCTGTCAGCCGTATCAGTTGGCCTCCGCTGTATCGCATTTGCAACGAGCGATAGAGGAACGGAAACAAGAATATCGCTATTGAGAGTCTTATCGAGGCTCCGCCACCGCAAGCGCCGCATGATAACCGCTGTCGAGTTTACGATTTCACCAATGCATCTAGCGTTGGAGGTTCTCCATGGCTGAAGCTCTTCGTCCAACAGCTGACGCACGGCTTTTACGTCACTTCGCATATCTCTCGTTCGGCTTCTGGACGGGACCAACACGCAGCAAGGCTGCCCTTTTTGTCCTTGGCCTCTTTGGCTGCCTGGTCTTGAACCTCATCCCTGCTATCGCCGTGAACCGATGGAACAAGTTTTTCTTTGACGCGCTGCAGAGCAAGGACCAGCGCCTGCTCCTTCTCGGCATAAGCCTTTTCCTGGCGCTAGCCTTGACCTCGTCAATGACGAGCGTTGCGCTGCTGCAAATGCGCATGCGCTTCCAGTTGCGCTGGCGAGAATGGCTGACGCGAACGCTTGTGAGGCGCTGGATGGAGCGCCGTCGCTTTTATCAGCTCAGCGTCCTTCGGCTTGTCGATAATCCGGAAGCGCGCATCGCCGAGGACGGGCGGATTGCCATTGAGCTCTTCGTCGATTTTGCGACCGGCGTCACGAATGCTCTGCTCATGGCGGCCTCCTTCGTCAGCGTTTTGTGGTTCATCGGCGGCTCTTTAACCCTCTGGGGCGTAACGGTCCCCGGTTATCTTGTGATTGCCGTCGTGTTCTATTCCGCATGCACGTCCTACGGCATGTTGCTTTTGGGGGGACCGCTCGTCTCGCGCGTCGAGGCGAAGGCTGTTGCTGAGGCAGATTTTCGCTTTGAGCTCTCGCACACGCGCGAGAACGCCGAAACGATCGCGCTTATAGGCGGCGACGATGCGGAGCGGGAGCGCCTCTGCACGCGATTTGATCAAGTCGCACTGCGCTGGGTAGCGGTGATTGGACGGCAGGCGCGCATGTTATTCTTGTCGAGTGGCAATAATGTTCTCGCGCCCGTCATCCCGCTCATGCTGGGGGCGCCCAAATATCTCGCCGGCGACATCTCGCTCGGCGACCTCATGCAAGCGGCGGCGGCCTTTATACAGGTTCAACTAGCGCTCAATTGGCTGGCCGACAACTCGATGCGCCTCGCCGACTGGTTCGCCTCGGCGCGACGCGTCGCGGCCCTCGACCTCTTCTTCGACAACCTCGACAAGCTCGCTATCGGAGCCGAGGCCAAGATGATCGATCTCGCTTTCAGCGACGATGGCGCATTGCATCTCTGCGGACTATCGATCGCCCAGCATGATGGCACGCAGATGCTCGCTGACACCGATGCAGTGATTAGACGTGGCGAGAAGATACTTGTGAAGGGAGAGTCGGGCACCGGCAAGAGTACGCTGATTCGCGCAATCGCCGGACTGTGGCCTTGGGGCAGCGGCCGCATTCTTCGTCCGAGGGATGCGCGCGTCGCATTCATGCCGCAGCAACCATACATGCCGCGGGGAACTCTGCGGGATGCGCTCGACTATCCCCATGACGCCAACCCGCCGGACCCGGCGCGCATCGAAAAAATCCTCGTTACCTGCGGGCTCGCTCATCTCGTTTCGCGATTGGACGAGGAACAGAGTTGGTCCGATATGCTTTCAGGCGGCGAACAGCAGCAGCTTGGTTTCGCACGTGTACTGTTGAGACCTCCCGACATCATCATCATGGACGAACCCACCTCGGCCCTCGACGATCTCGGCCAGACCCGTCTGATGGAACTGCTCAGCGAAGAGGCGCCCAACTCGACCATCATCCACGCCGCACGACGAAACGTCGACCAACGCTTCTACGACCGCGAGATTCAGCTTAAGGCGAGACCGGCGTCGAATGGTCAAGGAGTGGTAGATTTTCGTCGGGCGGCTGTCATCCGACGTATCAACGAATCTAGGCAAAGCGCCGAACAGCTAGAATGAACGAAGCCTTCCTGCTTACCGCGAACGACATCATAGCCGGAGTGTATGGGCGGAGGTGATAGGGTGAGACAAGCGAGGGGCCAATGGCGGAGCAAAAGGCAGTCATTAAGACTTGGCCGCTGAGGTTAAGCATGGCTCGGGAAAAAATTGCTCACCTGGTTGCGTCATCCCTTCCTGTGCGACTCAACGCAGGCCGAGGAAGGAAAGAATGGCCAGGATGATCACGATGAGACCGACGAGGTAAATAATGCCGTTCATAGGATCCTCTATAAGTTTGTCAGTTATCGGATCCGCTTGCGAGGTAAGTTCAAGCCGGCGGGGCGCTGACGCCCTCCTCAGGCCTTCTCCACAGCCGAGTTGAAGCATGGCGGCGGGACAGTATCGTTGCGCCCTTCAAAGCCGGCCTGCTCAGTCCGCTCTGAAAGGCGTTTTCTTACTTGAGCCGACAAGGCAAATCAGGCCTTGTCGATGATTTTCTTAACGGCTTCCTTGGCGTTACCGACAGCCCCTTGAGCCCCGCCCTTGAGCTTCTGCGCGGCGCCCTCGATCTCGAGGCTCGGATTGCCGACGGCCTTGCCGACAGCCTCTTTGACCGCGCCGGCCGCTTCATTTGCTGCGCCCTTGATCTTGTCTTTTGTACCGCTCATAGGTCGTCTCCTAATGGAAAAGATGACAATGCATTGATCGGCACTGCACCGGCATTGCATCAGTCGATTTCTTGTTCGACGACAAAATTGTATCTGGGAAGGAGAGGCATCGGATAGCTTCGGAAAACACCTACGAAGAAATCAGGCGCATTCTAGAGGGTGTTATGTACTTTGACGATTGATTGCCTTAGTAGAATCGGATGTCTCCGATTCGCAAACCGTATCCTTCTGACGTCAGCGACGAAGAGTGGTCGCTGGTCGCGCCTTATCTGACGCTTATGGACGAGGGCGCGCCGCAGCGCCAACATTCGCTGCGCGAGCTGTTCAACGGCCTGCGTTACGTGCTGCGCTACGGCATTGCATGGCGCGCCATGCCCAATGATCTGCCGCCGTGGTCCGCCGTGTATCAGCAATCGCAGCGCTGGCTGGCGGCGGGCGTGTTCGAGGCGCTGGCGCAGGACCTGCGCGCCCTGTTGCGCGTCGCCTCCGGTCGCGCCGCGGAGCCGACGGCGGGCGATCATCGACAGCCGGACCTTGCGCTCGACGCCAGAGAGCGGCCCGCGGGCAGGCTATGACGGGGCAAAGCGAAAACGCGGCTCGAAGCTGCGCATGGCGGTCGACACATTGGGCCCTTTGCTGGCGCTGCATGTCACCCCCTCCAATGTCGACGATCGGGCCGAGGTCGGCAAGCTCGCCGCCGCCGTGCAGGAGGCGACGGGCGAGAGCGTTGAACTCATCTATGTCGATCACGGCTATACCGGCGCAAACGCGGCCGAGGCGGCAAAGGCGCAGGGCGCCGAACTTTGCGTCGTCAAACTGACCGAAGCAAAGAAGGGCTTCGTGCTGTTGCCCAAGCAATGGGTGGTCGAGCGTTCATTCGCCTGGGCGACACGATGCAGGCGGCTCGTCAAAGATTACGAGCGCTATGCTCAGACCCTCGCAGGCTTCCACGTCGTCGCGTTCGCATGCCTCATGCTCAAGCGCGCTGCAGAATTCTTGCTCCAAGGTGCATAACACCCTCTAAAGAAGCAAACCTTCACAGTCAACTTTCGATAAAGTGTCTGCTATACAAGGTCACACGGTGGTGACGGATCACGCGAATGCGCGTTATTGAAGACACAGCGTTTTTGGCCTTGACGTTGGCGGTATCCGCCGCCTTCGCTTGGATACTTTGGCCCTTCTACGGAGCGATACTCTGGGGAACCGTGATCGCAATCGTGTTTGCGCCAATGTATCGACGCCTTTCGAATGCATTGCAGCAAAGACGAAATCTTGCCGCCGTCGCGACGGTGATGATCGTTGTCTTGGTGGTGATCCTTCCATTGAGTCTGCTCGCAGCGTCAATGGCGCAAGAGGCATCCGGTGTATACGATCGAATCCAATCAGGCGATCTAGACCTCGTAAGCGTTTTTCGACAACTCGTCGACGCCTTGCCTTCATGGGCCGCCGATCTCCTGCGGCGCTTTGGTCTGACTAGCCTAGGAGAAGCGCAAGAAAGGTTGTCCGCCGCCCTTATCAAGGGAAGCCAGTTTTTTGCGGCAGAGGCGCTCGTCATTGGACAAAGCGCGCTGAGCTTCATCGTGAGTCTTTGCGTGATGCTCTACCTCTTGTTCTTCCTGCTACGCGACGAAGAGGTGTTGGCTCGCCAAATCAGGGACGCGATTCCGATTCGCCTTGAGGAGAAAGGCGCTCTCTTCCGCAAATTCGCGGTCGTCATTCGGGCCACGGTCAAGGGGGATCTACTTGTGGCGCTCCTGCAAGGAGCGCTCGGCGGCCTCATTTTCTGGATCCTCGGAGTCAGCGCCCCGCTGTTATGGGCCGCATCGATGGCTCTTCTATCTCTGGTCCCGGCAGTAGGCGCTGCCTTGGTTTGGGGTCCGGTCGCCATCTATTTCCTGACGACGGGCGCAATTTGGCAGGGTATCGTTCTGATTACTTATGGCGCATTCGTAATGGGTCTTGCGGATAATGTTCTTCGTCCGATTCTGGTGGGCAAAGACACCAAGATGCCTAACTATGTTGTGTTGATTTCCACACTGGGCGGCATCGAAATGTTTGGTCTCAACGGCTTTGTCATCGGGCCAGTGATCGCGGCGATGTTCATCGCGGCTTGGGATATTTATTCCTCAACGCGGCAGGGAGCGCACACAGCGTCTGCCAACCGATGATTTCCACAATATGTCTCGGCCAGTCGGATTTGTTAACCGAACGTTTATAGCGAGATGGCAGCCCCAGGGAGCGCCTGACGGCGACGGGGCTCCCGCCTCTTTCCGCCGACGTTAAAGTTTGATCATTTGATCAGCCCGAGGCCCAATATGCCCGAGACGATCAAAAAGACCGCTACGATGTAATTGAGCAATTGCGGCATGATCAGGATAAGGATGCCGGCGATCAAGGATACGATCGGTTGAAGGTGCGCTAAGCCTACAGTCATAATCTTTCTCCGCAGATTGGAAGATTCGATTTATAGAGGGAACATGGCGTGGCTTTGACGCGATAGCCTTTCAAGTGAGCCGTCACTCCTAAATTTTGCCGAGAAGAACGAAGATCAGGACGACGATGAGAACGGTTCCCAATGTCCCGGAAGGGGCATAGCCCCAACTCGCACTATGCGACCAATTCGGAAGTGCGCCGACGAGCAACAGGATGAGGAGCACAAGGACGATCGTGCCAAGCATGAGAATACCTTTCTGTTTGTTGCCTGTCGTAATGCTCGGGCGAATCTGACTTCGCTCAGCGTGACCGCCGAAATTGAACCCCGAAAAGAGCGCGGCCAACGGTCTTTTGAGTCGGCATGATCGATCCCTGATGTGCAGGCCGACAAGATTCGGAATATACTCATTGACCGGCGCCGCGACCTTATGCCGCCTAACTACGTTCCAAGTCTGGAGAAAGTGTCATATTCGTCTAGAGGGTGTTATGCACTCTGTATTATGAAGTCGGCTGCGCGTTTGAGCATGAGGCAGGCGAAAGCGACGACGTGGAGGCCAGCGAGTGTGTCGGCGTAGCGTTCGTAGTCTTTGACCAGCCGCCTGCATCGGCTCGCCCAAGCGAAGGATCGTTCGACAACCCAGCGTTTGGGCAACAGCACGAAGCCTTTTTTCGCTTCGGAGAGTTTGACCGCGCAGAGTTCGACGCCCTGCGCTTTGGCCGCCTCGGCGGCTTTCTCGCCGGTATAACCTTGATCGACATAAATAAGCTCGACGCTCTCGCCGGTGGCGTCCTGCACAGCGGCGGCGAGCTTGCCGACCTCGGCGCGGTCGTCGACATTCGCCGGCGTAACGTGCAGCGCCAGCAAGTACCCCAGCGTGTCGACCGCCATGTGCAGCTTGGAGCCGCGCTTGCGCTTGGCGCCGTCATAGCCGGCCCGTGGACCGCTTTCCGGCGTAGAGCGCAGCGTGCGGCTGTCGATGATCGCCGCGGTTGGCTCCTCGGCGCGACCGGAGGCGACGCGCAACAAGGCGCGCAGGTCCTGCGCAAGCTCTTCGAACACGCCCGCCGCCAGCCAGCGCTGCGATTGCTGATACACTGCGGACCAGGGCGGCAGATCGTTGGGCATGGCGCGCCATGCTATGCCGTAACGGAGAACGTAGCGCAGGCCGTTGAAAAGCTCACGAAGCAAATGCTGACGTTGCGGAGCGCCCTCGTCCATCAGCGTCAGATACGGCGCAACCAGCGACCATTCCTCGTCGCTGACATCAGACGGATACGGTTTGCGAATCGGAGACATCCGATTCCATTAAGACAATCAACCACGAAAGTACATAACACTCTCTAGCTCATGCTCTTGGGCCTTCGAGCGCACGCTGTATGGCGTATATGAGGTCGGCTTCGCGGAAGGGCTTTTGAACCGCAACGGCGGCGGGCCTGGACGCCTTGATTCTTGAAATATCCCCGCTGACAAAGAAGTGAGGGATAAATCCGGCGTCGCATATTTGATCAACTGCGGAGACGCCGCTTCCATCGCGCAGCAATGCATCAATAATCATCAGTTCTGGTTTGCAGCGAAAAGCGGCGGCCACTGCGTCCGCTTCGGAGCTCTCAATGCCGCAAACCTCGTGTCCCATCGTTTCGAGCGTTTCGGCAAGCAGCTCGCCGAGCATGGAGTCATCCTCGACGAGAAGGATGCGAAGTGCTTTCATCGGTTCACCTCGCCTCCCGCTCCGCCTTCGTTCAACCAGATTTCGATCCGATCGTTCAGCTCCAACGGCGAGCCGCCGGTCACAATCAAAGGAAAGACCGGTGCGGGAACGAGTATCGCACGAGCTTCCTGCACTGAAACGATCGGGCCGCTTTCGGGAGCGGTTCGACGGCGGGGACGATTCTTCACTTTTTCGGCGCCAAATGAGATTCCACGAACCACAGTTGCTGGTCGACGCCCCGAGAGATTTCGGTAAACACGTCCGCCGTGTCCGCATCGCCAAAGGTGCTTGCCAGATTGATGGCTTCTCGTGCCGATTGGCCGAATGCCGCAAGGGTTCCAGAAACAGCGAATACGTGTTCTTGCACAGCGGCGATGTCGAGAGGATAGGGAACGAGGAAGGAGCGTTCCGCCGCTGCCTGAACTGTGCCGTGCGCGGCCCCGCCGAGAGCGCCGACGCGCTCGGCGATGAGGTCGGAAACCTTTTCTACCTCTACCGAGACCTTGTCGAAGAGCTCGTGGATCGCAATGAAGCCAGGTCCGCGCACGTTCCAATGCGCCTGCTTCACCTGGGCGTGCAGATCTATTGCCGCCGCCAGATGCTTGTTGAGGAGTTCAATGGATTGCGCCCGAATGATTTCGGATAATGTGTTATGGGTCTGGTGCACAGCTGAAGCTCCACGAGCTTGCGAAGGGAAGACCGCTGAATGACTCGAGCCCAGGGCTTCAATGGCCAGATCGCAAGTCTTAAGTCTCGATGATAGCCGAAGGTCTTGGGCCAAGAGAAGGCACGGAAACTACTCAGGCTATCGCCCGGCACTCCAATCCGGCCACTTGGAGCCAACGCCAACTTCAGCGATCGCCTGCCTGCTTCAATGGACGCGCCAGACGTTCAAAATCGACCCAAAGGATGAGGCATGATAAGCATAAGCAGTTATGTCGTGAGGTAAAGTCAGAAGAGCGAATGCCGAAAAGCTATCCGCAGGAAATCATGAGGACTCGACCACAACCGAAGAAACGCATCTCTTCGGCGCCAAGGTCCGCCGGGGAACACAGTGAATTTCTGGTCGTGGGGATCGGTGCGTCGGCGGGCGGCCTCGACGCATGCAAGAAGCTTCTGGGCAACCTCCCCGCCTCCGATCGTATGGCGTTTATCCTGGTTCAACATCTCGATCCCACGCACGAAAGCATGATGGTGGAGCTGCTTTCGGCACACACGTCGATGACCGTCGTGCAGGCAAGGGACCGCATGCCGATTGAGCCCAATCATTTTTATGTGATCCCTCCAGGGACATATCTGGCTGTCGACGAGGGAGTGCTACGCCTCACGCAACCGCTTGCGCCTCACGGCGCGCGTCTGCCCTTCGACTTCTTGCTGCATACGCTGGCCAGGAATTTCGGCCCGCGCGCAGTCTGCGTGATTCTATCGGGAACCGGAACCGACGGTAGCCTGGGGTTGAAAGCGATCAAGGAAAATCATGGCCAGGTTATCGTGCAAGATCCTGCGGAGGCGGCATTTGACGGGATGCCGCGCAGCGCGATTATGACCGGCGTGGTGGACTTGGTGCTTCCTGTAGCGACGATTGGAGAGGCGCTCGTCGCATATGACCAACGGATGGCTGGTTCAAACAAGCATTACGGAAATTCTCGAGCGGACCCAGGAGATTATCTTCCGCAGATCGTCGACCTGCTGCGCACAAAGACCGCCCACGATTTTACGCTTTACAAGCCGGGCACGCTGGAACGCCGGATCGAGCGGCGGATGGGGATGATTGGTGGCAAGGTCGCCGACACGAAGCAGTATCTTGACCTGCTACGAGGCGACGCCAACGAGCTTGACCTTCTGGCAAAGGACTTGCTCATCCATGTGACGAGTTTCTTTCGTGACGCTCGGACCTTCGCGCTGCTGGCGGAGAAGATCGTCCCCGATATTGTCAAGAACCACGCGCCTGATCGAAACATTCGCATATGGGTTGCAGGATGTAGCACGGGCGAAGAAACCTATTCCCTCGCCATGCTGTTCCTCGAGCAGATCGCTGCAGAAGATCGTAGCCTCAAGCTTCAGATCTTCGCCTCCGATATCGACCCGGACGCCGTCGCCAGCGCGCGCGAAGGTCTCTACCAGGAAACCATCGAAAAAGAAGTTTCGGCGGCGCGCCTCGCCCGCTTCTTCACGAAAGAAGATCATTGTTATCGGGTGACGCCCGAGCTGCGTTCAACGGTGGTTTTCACGGTACAGGATTTACTCGCCGATCCCCCCTTTTCCCGTCTCGATTTGGTTTCATGTCGCAATCTTCTGATCTATTTGCGGCCCGAGGCGCAGGAGAAGGTGATCGCCCTGCTCCATTTCGCCTTGCGGGAAGGGGGCGTCGTTCTCCTTGGCGGCGCCGAGACGATTGGTAATGTCGAGGGTCGCTTCGAGGCAATCTCCAAAGTGGACCGCATCTATCGGCGTATAGGTCGGAGCCGACCGGGCGAGCTCAGCGCTTTGATAAGCCCCGCCTATGGAGCCGGGCCGCCCCGGCGTCAAGATCAGGAACAGAAAGGGTTGCGCCCGGCGGCCCTAGCCGACCTTTGCCGACGGTTAGTCATGGAGACCTACGCGCCGGCGGCTGTGCTGATCAATCGCAAGTATGAGTGTCTCTATTTTCTCGGGCCGACGGACAGCTATCTGAAAGTCGCGGCCGGTCATCCCGTTCAAAACCTGCTCATGATGGCGCGCGAGGGCTTGCGGACCAAGCTCAGGGCGGCGCTTCAACGGGCGGGTCAGGAGAATAGACGCATCGTCGTCGCCGGCGGGAAGATGAAACGAAATGGCGACGCGCTTTCATTCAGCATCGCCGTGCAGCCGGTTGTGAGCGAAGGGGAAGAGCTGCTGCTGGTTTGCTTCATCGACCAGCCTGAACCCGCTCCCAGGCGAGGCCACCAAGTGGCTTCCGGAGAATTTTCACGGATCACCGAACTCGAGCAAGAACTCGAGGTTACGAAAATCGAGCTTCAGGGCGCGATTCACAATCTGGAGATTTCCAGCGACGAGCAGAAGGCGGCCAACCAAGAAGCGTTGTCCGCCAATGAGGAACTGCAATCCACGAACGAGGAGCTTCTGACCTCGAAGGAGGAATTGCAATCACTCAATGAGGAGTTGACCGCCCTCAACGCCCAGCTCCAAGAAACATTGGAACGGCAGCGCATATTGTCCAACGATCTGCAAAACGTTCTCTACAGCACTGATGTGGCGACGCTCTTTCTGGACGCCAATCTCAATATCCGCTTCTTCACACCGACCACCAAACTGCTGTTCAGCATCATCCCCACCGACGTTGGCCGGCCGTTGGCGGACCTCCGCTCTCTGGCGGCGGATGACGCGCTTCTAGCGGACGCACAAGCAGTGCTGCAAAACCACCTGCCGATTGAACGAGAAATAGAGGCTCAGACCGGCTCCTGGTATAGCCGCCGGATCATGCTTTACCGCGCCCAGGATGATCGTGTCGAAGGCGTTGTGGTCACCTTTACCGATGTCACCGAGAGACGTCAGGCGCTGCAAGCGCTGGAAGCAGCAAAACGTCAGGCGCAACAGGCTAATATGGCAAAGTCGCGCTTTCTCGCCGCTGCAAGTCATGATCTCCGTCAACCGCTACAATCGCTCGTGCTGCTGCAGGGGCTGTTGGCCAAGACCGTCAAGGGAGAGAAGGCAAAGAAGCTGGTCGCGCGCTTCGACGAAACGTTGAACGCGATGTCCGGCATGTTGAACGCGCTGCTCGACATCAACCAAATCGAGGCCGGCACGGTCAGACCGGAAATTGTCTGCTTTCCGATCAACGATCTTCTCGAGCGGCTGAAAAGAGAGTTCGGCTATCACGCGCAAGCACAGGGACTTTCCTTCCGGATGGTCTCGTGCGAGCTTTCGATATGCACCGATCCGGCGCTGCTCGAGCAGATGATCCGCAACCTGTTGTCTAACGCCCTGAAGTACACCCGAAAAGGCAAAGTGTTGCTCGGTTGCCGCCGGCGGAAGGGAATGCTGAGCATCGAAATCTGGGACACCGGAATCGGAATCCCCGATGGCGAACTTCGTGCCGTCTTCGACGAGTATCATCAGATCAACAACGCGGCGCGCGAACGCAAACGGGGACTTGGGCTCGGTCTTTCCATCGTGCAGCGCCTAGGAGGTCTGCTCGGCCATCAGGTCCGCGTCGCCTCTAAACTTGGCAAGGGCTCGGTCTTTGCCATTGAGGTCACAGTCCCGACAGACGGGTCCGCGCCGCTGCCGGAAGGGGGTATTCGCGACAAGATTATCGAAGTAGCCAAAGGCGCTCCGCACACAGGCGCGGTTCTGGTGATCGAGGATGATCCAGAGGTTTGCGATCTCCTTAAAATTCTCCTTGAAGAGGTGGGTTATCGCACAATGACGGCGCCAGATGGAATTGCGGCGCTCGACCTCGTTTTGCACGAAGGCTTCCACCCCGATCTCATTGTCGCGGACTACAATCTTCCAAGTGGCATGGACGGGCTCGACGCCGCCGGGACGCTTCGGAAAAGACTTCAGCGGCAGATCCCGGTCATTATTTTAACTGGCGACATATCGACGAGCGCCTTGCACAAGATCGCGATCGGAGACTGTGTCCAGCTTAACAAGCCCGTAAAATCAGCCGAGTTGATGCGGGTCGCCGAACGGCTTCTCGCGCAGTCCGGTTTCACAGCGTCGCCACGCACTCCTGTTCCGAACAGAGGCGAAGATACCAAGGACCGGGAGCTGGGCGTCATCTCCGTCGTCGATGACGACAAGCGGGTCCGCGAGACGCTGCGGGAAGTGCTCGAAGACGATGGACGGGTCGTCAAGGAATTCGACGCCTGCGAGGGGTTCCTCGAAACCTATCACCCGGGCCGAGAGGGCTGTCTCCTGCTCGACGCCTATCTTCCTGGGATGAACGGAATCGACTTGCTGAGACGGCTGCAAGAGCGCGGCGCGCATCCGCCGACCATCATGCTCACTGGCGCCGCCGACGTAACGATGGCTGTCGAGGCTATGAAGGCAGGAGCGTTCGATTTCGTCGAGAAGCCGATCAGCCGCGACGACCTGCTGGCCTGCGTCAAGCGCGCGCTCGAACACGCGCGGGATGCGAACAAGTTGGCGGAATGGCAAGAGAATGCCGCAGCTCACATGGCTGGTCTGACCGAGCGACAGCGCCAGATCCTCGATTTGGTCCTCGCTGGGCACCCTAGCAAGAATATCGCCGCCGATCTTGGCATTAGCCAACGCACCGTCGAGAACCATCGCGCTTCGATCATGAAGAAGATGGGCGCGAAATCTCTTCCGGAGCTGGCCCGCTTAGCGCTTGCGCCTACTTCGAAAGGCTGATGGCGGGCGACATGTTTATAATTGCGCGTCGAGCAATGGCCTCCACGACCCGATTGCACTTATAGGCGACGATTAATTTTGACGCGATCTCAATGTGCGCGGAGCATGCCCGCTTCTTGAGGCTCACGACCTTCCCTCACTTCTCAGAGACGCGGTGGAGAATTTTTCACTCCGGCCTTTTTCGTGCGCGGTTTTAAATGAGCACCCGGTTCTACGTGCGCCTTCTCGCTCCCTGAGTTTGGCGACGAAGACGGGACCCTCGCAGGCTCATTTGTCGGAGTCGGAGCTTGCAGGGCGCCGCCGCTTTCATTTGTTGGTCTATTTTGTGTAGCTTCATCTCGGCTAGGAACCTCGTCTGGCATAGGTCCCTTGTTGGGAGACCCGCCGACGCATTTCGTGTTGTGTGGATCACAACTTGAACTAGCGTCACTCCGATCTCGCCGGGGTGAGTCGAGTTCTGTCGAAGCCTCCGATGGCGGCGATGTTGGATGTTCGACAGTGGTACTGCCATTAGCTGGGTGATTAGTAGTAAAGATCGCGCCAATTCCGGCGTTAATCAGAGCACGGAATTGGACGATCTCTTCGAGCGGCACCGCATAAACGCCTATTCCAAATCCGATCGCCCCAGTGATCATTGCGGCAATGATGGTCAGGAAAGCTGCTCGCGACATTCGATTCATCCTCCGAAAAAGAATACCCAGCTTATCGCAGGGGCATATTCCATGCTTTGGCTGTTGCAGCAGCGATTATTCCTTTCGGTCCGCATCCATATCCTTATACGCCCCACTGTCATTGTGGATATGTTCCTCGCTTCAGCTCTTCTCTTGGAGTTTTTCCCGCGACAACCCACTGGAAGCGAGCGCTAAATTACGGACGAACTCGTCGCGTTTCGAACCACCGGTTCCACCAAGCCAGCGATAAAAGCTGTTCTTGGCGACTTCGACAATCACCAGATAAACAACCACCATCGCCGACAATATGAAATAAAATCGACCAGGGAGCGGCTCAAACCCGAAATAGGGCCCCAAAGGAGTAAAGGGAAGTATCGCGCCCATCGTAGCGATAGTGAGGGATGTCGCGACGAGGACGGGATGCGCACGGCTTTTGAAAGGATTGCCGCGCGTGCGAATGATGAAGATCACCAAAACCTGAGTGGATAGCGATTCAACAAACCAGCCGGTCTGGAACAGCGCCTCATTCGCCTTCATCACGACCAACATAACGTAGAAAGTTAGAAAGTCGAACACGGAACTGATCGGTCCGATGACGAGCATGAAGTTGCGAATAAAGCTCATGTCCAGGACATGCGGACTGCGTACGTCCTCAGGATCTACTTCGTCAAGAGGGATCGGCACCTCCGAAATATCGTAGAGAATGTTGTTGAGGAGGATCTGAGTTGGCAGCATCGGCAGGAAGGGAAGAAACAGCGCCGCGCCCGCCATGCTGAACATATTGCCGAAGTTGGAGCTGGTGCCCATCATTATATATTTCATGATATTTGCGAAGGTGCGACGACCTTCCAACACGCCGTCGTGGACGACAAGCAGATCCTGATCCAGCAGGATCATATCGGCTGCTTCTTTAGCGACGTCGACGGCTGAATCCACCGACAGGCCTACATCGGCCGAGTGCAAGGAGGGCGCATCGTTAATGCCGTCGCCCAGATACCCGACGACATGACCGCGGGCTTTGAGCGCGAGGATTACTCGATCTTTCTGCGATGGATTGACCCGACAAAACAAATTGGCTTGTCCGACCCGGACACGCAAGGCGGAATCATCCATCTCTCCGATCTCTTTCCCCGTCAGCACTCCCGTAACGGGGATTTTCAAGGTCGTGCAGACGTGTTGGGTGACCAATTCGCTATCGCCGGTGACGATCTTTACCGTTACGCCGCTTTGGGCCAACGCCGCGAGCGCCGCGCCGGCGCTTTCCTTTGGCGGGTCTAGAAATCCCGCGAACCCCGCGAATACCAACCCCTCCTCGTCGCCGACAACGGCATGAGGATGGTCCTTCGGAACCTGCCGCCAAGCGATGCCCAAGAGACGAAAGCCTTCTTTTTCGAGGGCGATGCGTTGTCCCTGAATCCGTCCAATTCCGGTAGCATCGAGTGGAGGCTGGGTCTTATTCCCCTGTTCTTCATACCGATTACAAAGAGCCACGATCTCCTCGGATGCGCCCTTGACCACCAGCAATCGGTCGTCGCCTTTCTCAACTAAAACAGAGACGCGGCGCCGCTCGAAGTCGAAGGGAACTTCGTCGATCTTTTTCCACGCGCTCACGTCGATGTCGTGGTGGTCGAGGATCGCGTCGTCGAGGGGGCTTTTCAGGCCGGTCTCGAAAAAGCTGTTGAGATAGGCAAGTTCCAAAACACGGTCGCTAGGCTTCCCTTCCCCATCCACATGCTGTTCGAGCTTTATCTTCGCCTCAGTCAAGGTGCCGGTCTTGTCCGTGCAAAGGACATCCATCGACCCAAGATTTTGGATGGAGGCCAAGCGTTTGACGATGACGCGCTTCCTCGCCATGTGCAGCGCGCCCCGCGACAAGGTGACGGACACCACCATTGGCAGGAGTTCCGGGGTCAGCCCCACCGCAAGCGCGACTGCAAACAGAAAGGATTCAAGCCAAGGCTTGTGTAGTAGCGCATTAACCAGCAGGACAAACAGCACCAATAAGATTGTCAGGCGCATAATGAGCAGGCCGAAACGATGCGTGCCGATCTCGAAGGCGGTGGGCGGCGGCCGGCGACTAATGCTGTCCGCAATGGCCCCAATGGCCGTGTTGGCGCCTGTCTTCACCACGCGCATTCTGCCGCTGCCGCTGATGACGCTTGTGCCCATGAACACGGCATTGGCGGCGTCTTGCAGATCGGTCGCATCACCCGATAGGGTTCCGGAACGCTTTTCGACAGGATAGGGCTCCCCGGTCAACAGCGCCTGCTTGACGTACAAATCGCGCGCTTCCAGGACCAAGCCGTCCGCCGGGATCATATCGCCGGCGGAGAGCACGACGAGGTCGCCTGGAACCACATCGGTCACCAGCGTATCCAATGGTTTGCCGTCGCGTATCACCATGGCCCGCAGCGATACGGACTGACGCAAGCTTTCTGCGGCTTTACCGGCGCGGTGCTCCTGAACGAAATCTAGCGTCACGCTGAACAGCACCATCGCCGAGATGATTAGAAAGTTGGCGACTTCGCCGGTCAGCGCTGAAATCGCGCTGGCCACGAGCAAAAGAACGACGAGAGGGTTCTTGAAGCGAGAGAGAAATTGCAGAAGCGGTGACTGTTGCTGTCGGTCGCGAAATAGGTTGGAGCCAAACTCGGCGAGACGCGAACGCGCCTCTGCGCTCGTCAAGCCAGCCGCGTCGGTAGCTAAATCCGCCTCGTGGTTCGCAAGAGGCTTCAGCCACCAAGCAGCTTCGTCAGGCTGGACCTTGGATCTTGCGTTGGACTTTTTCCAGAGAAGGAGTCGATGACTCACCCACAAGGTTACGAAGGCTACGAAATATACGGCAAAAAAGTAATAGAGGAATCGAGGCACGATCAAGCCCGCGTGGATCGGCACGATGGCGGAACTGGTGAGAGTCATTAGAGCCCCATTTCTGGATACGCCGCAGCCTGGCCTGGAGACGCGGCGATCCACGCCGACGCGTGAATAAATCCCTCACAAAAACCCCGTGAGTCGACGGGCATTTTTCCTCATATACGCTAAGGTGTTACATATTGGGGCGCAATCCGTTTTACCTCAAGGCCGGCCATAAGGGCTTTCGGCACAAACACGTCTAGACGCAGAAAGGGCCCGGCTGGTCGTGTCTCATTAAGGCGAGCGTGCGCACGCCGACCAATATCCCTAAGAGGTGCCCCATGGCCGATATCCAAATAGCGAATATCGAGCAGCATCCAAACGGAAGATTGCTTTTTAGCGTTCGGGCGCAGGCTAGCGGGGGTAGGATGGAATTTCCGATCGCGGTGCAGGATGAAGGAAGTGCGGAGCGGAATGAAGTAGCTGCCCTCCGATCTACGCTTCGCTTTGCCGAGGAATTGGCCGAATCCGTTCGGCTACGCCTAGGATTATGAACTTCCGGGTGTCGCCTTCCGCCGTCACACATTGCTGCCCTTGGACGACTGCCTCTATGCCCTCCAGGCGACTATTCCCCACCTGACGCGATCGTCGCTGCATCGCTGTCTTCAGCGCCACGGCATCTCACGGTTGCCGAGCGTCGAGGGCGAGGTCTCCGCCAAGCGGAAGTTCAAAGCCTATCCGATTGGCTATTTCCATATCGACATCGCCGAAGTGCGCACGGCCGAAGGCAAGCTCTACATGTTCGTGGCGATCGACCGAACGTCGAAATTCGCTTTCGTCGAACTGCATGAGAAGGCCACGACGCGGATCGCCGCCGACTTCCTGTTCGCGTTGATCAAAGCCGTTCCCTATAAAATCCACACGGTGCTCACGGATAATGGAACGCACTTTACTGATCCCCGCGGCGAGACCTGGACCCCTGCGGAAATCAAGCAAATGCTGGCGGAGGGGCGACCCTTCAGGGCGCATGCGTTCGAGTTCGCCTGCGCCCGCGCCGATATCGATCATCGCCTGACCAAGCCCAAGCATCCTTGGACCAATGGCCAGGTTGAGCGCATGAACCGCACGATCAAGGAAGCGACGGTTAAGCGCTACTTCTATGAAACGCACGCAGAGCTGCGAACGCATCTCGACCACTTCGTCACCGCATACAATTTCGCCCGCCGCTTGAAGACCCTCAAAGGCCTCACGCCGTACGAATTCATCTGCAAACTCTGGACGAAAGAGCCAGACAGATTCATACTCGATCCGCTCCATCAGATGCCGGGACTAAACATCTAGACGACACTGCCGCGATAATGAGGCCAACCGCCAATGCTTGGGTGCACGCATGTCTGACATCGCAGAACAAATACGAAAAGAATTAGGGATTGGCAGAAGCAATGCGGCATCAGCGTGCACCAAATCCTTGTGGCAGCTGTGAGCGCGATCGTCTACGATCCGCACCCGGGCGCCTGCGGCGCGGCGTATCGTGTTCGAAACAGGCCCCTTGTCCGTGTGGTTTTATCATGCCCTTCAAGAAGAAGGATTGCCGGCAATCTGCATTGATGCTCGTCATGCGAAGGCAGCTCTAGACATGGCCACGAACAAGACCGATGCGAATGATGCTGACGGCTTGGCACATCTTGCCGAGGTGGGCTTCTTCCGTGAGGTTCGCGTGAAGGGGTTCGATAGTATGCTTTCCCGCACGCTCGTAGCAGCACGCACCCGCCTGGTCAGGATCGCCACTGAACTTTCGAACCAGATCCGTGGCATCATGAAGACGTTCGGTTTAATCGTGCCACCAGGCAAGGGCAGCTCATTCGAGAAGAATGTCCGTCCCCTTCTTGCTGATCAGGACGGGCTGGCGTCGATCGTGCTGCCGATGCTGGAGGCGTGGCGAAGCGTTCGCATCCGCGCCGCCGAACTTGGACGTCAGCTCATAGCGGCAGCACGACAAAGCCATGCTTGCCGTATCCTTATGTCAATTCCTGGCGTCGGCACGATCACAGCGACCTCCTTCGCGACTGCGATCGAGGATCCGAATAACTTCAAGAATTCGCGCTCGGTTGGCGCTTGGCTTGGGTTGACGACCCGACGCTATCAGTCAGGTGAGGTGGACTATGACGGCCACATATCCCGACGCGGCGATCGCCATTTACGAGGGCTTCTCTACGAGGCGGCGACAGTCATCCTGACGCGCAGCTCAGCCGACAGCGGCTTGCGGAGATGGGGGCTCGCGCTCAAACAGAGGCTTGGCTTCAAGCGAGCTGCAGTCGCGGTCGCGCGCAAGCTGGCGGTCATAATGCACACGATGCTCAAAACCGGGACCTTCTTCGACCGAATGGCGGGGATAGCCGCATGACAGTTCAGAGATAGCGTTCGCACCGAGCGCGCCAGAACGTCCCTGCCGGGACGTGGGCCGAGCCATTCCGTTTGATGGGATGCACCGCTGCTTCAGCGAAGTGCGTCGTCCACATTTGAAGGCTCTTCCCGCGAAGCCCCATCGTGCGGCGACCGATGTCGACCGCGAAGACGACCCTGCACCCGGCATACGCGTTCGACGCCTCGTTCCCGGTAGGGACGCTCATTGCTGAGCGCCCCCCGGACAGATCCGTACGAGCGGAATTCCCGCATACGGCTCCTACCTCGGGTGTCTGGCGGCGAAGCGCGCGCTCGGCCAGGGATGAAGGATTCTCGGCTTGGGGAGAAATTCGTCGGCCAGTTTCCCCATCCGTTCCCACGGCACGTGCGCCCGCTGGCTGCGGCGCGAAAGCTGCCGACGCCAGAGCGCGGTGACGTGATAGCGGAACGCCGTCAGCGCCAACCCGTTGGTCGGCACGGCGTGATAGGC
The DNA here is from genome assembly GCF_026427715.1 of Methylocystis sp. MJC1. Classification (NCBI taxonomy): domain Bacteria; kingdom Pseudomonadati; phylum Pseudomonadota; class Alphaproteobacteria; order Hyphomicrobiales; family Methylocystaceae; genus Methylocystis; species Methylocystis sp. MJC1. Next base: position 66,958 of record NZ_CP107559.1, read on the forward strand.
GAAATAGCCCGAGACGACGCTTGCAAGCCATTTACCCGTTTCCGAGATCGGCCTGTTGGTGCGCCGTCGCAACGCCTCCTTGATGTCTCGAAGCTTCGTCCGCATGCGGTCACCCCGCGACTTCCTTCTGACACGAAAGTCGCCGCGGCGGGTTTGGTCGCATATCAGCACGAAACCCAAGAACTTGAAGGTCTCCGGCTTGGAGCGCCCACGCTTCTTGCAGTTCTGCGCCGCAAAGCGCCCGAACTCGATCAGCCGGGTCTTGTCCGGATGCAGCGATAACGAAAACTCCGCCAACCTGTCGCGCATCGCGTTCCAGAATCTCCGGGCGTCGCTCTCATGCTGGAAGCCGACGACGATGTCGTCGGCATACCGAACCATGATCATGTCGCCCGTAGCCTCGCGCCGTCGCCAGCGTTCGGCCCAAAGATCGAAGACGTAGTGGAGGTAGACGTTGGAGAGCAGCGGCGAAATCACCGAGCCCTGACCCGTCCCCTTTTCCTCAACCGTCACGATCCCATCTTCGAGAACTCCAGCGCGCAGCCATTTCTGGACGAGCCGGATGATGCGCGGATCGCCGATCCGATGCTCCAGGAAGCGGACGACCCATTGCTGGGAAACTTCCGTAAAGAACGATCGGATGTCGGCGTCGAGAATGAAGTTCACCTTCTTGCTGCTGATCCCGACAATCAGCGCGTCCAGCGCATCGTGCTGGCCGCGATCCGGCCGGAATCCATACGAGAACCCGAGGAAGTCTTCCTCGTAAATCTCGCTCAGCACTGCGGCGACGGCTTTCTGTACGATCTTGTCCTCGAGAGCCGCAACTGCAAGCGGGCGCTTGCTCCCGTCGTCCTTCGGAATGTAGCTCCGACGCGACGGCTGCGCCCGATACGCCCCGCCGTGAACCCGCGCATGCAAATCCTCGATCCTGCGATCGAGGTCCTGCTCGTAGGTCCTCCACGTCATGCCGTCCACGCCGGGCGCGGCGGACCGCTTCAGCGCATGAAACGCCGTTTCCAGCATGGCGATGTCAACATGGTGCAGGAGCGCCGTGAACTTCTCCTTCTTCCTTTCCCCTGCGACTTTCCGCACGCGGTCCAGCGCCTGTGACACGCTTCCCCGGTTCTGAGCCCGGCGAGTGCTTTGCTGGTCCGCGTTCCCCTCGGTCTCCGCCCTTGGCTCCGCCGGCTCCGCAGCGGATCGCTCCGCTTTGTTCGCCAGCTTCGCAGCTACTACGGCGGAGTCAGACTTCTCGGGCTCGTCCGTCATCGGCTACGACTCCTCGTCTTCCCGATGCGGGCCTGCGGCGTCCATCCGTAGGCCGAACCCGAGACCTCCCGGTTCCCGTTCAAGGAGCTTCCGCACATGCCAGATTCTCCGACCACGCCGGGCCGGACGAAGGCTCGCATAACGCCTCCGTTCGTGTCGCCTTCCGTGATTTTGACCACGTCGGCGCCCGGGACTATCAAGCTTTCGCGGCTCCATGGCTGGCCTATGCGCTCCCCTGCCGACGCTTCGCCGAAGCCCTCGCGGACGCCGACGCACGGCTCGGGGCCAATGCGGATTGCTACTCCTTCATTGCAGCGGACTTCCACCGCCTACTCCTTGCCGGTCTCCCGGCGCACCAAAATCGCTTGACTTTACAACCGCGATTAGACGACCCCATCAGAACCGACTTTCGCTTTGAACTCTCGCACACGCGCGAAAACGCCGAAACGATGGCGCTCATCGGCGGGGACGAGGCCACGCGAGAGTGGCACCGTGCGAGATTTGATCAGGTCGCTTTCAATTGGCTGCTCATGCAGCCATGATTTCTGCTTAAATTAGGTTCTGTTGCGTTAATTTCCTTAGAGTGTAGTCAGGTTGCTCCTCGGGGGTGTTTCAGGCGGCTAGCGAATAGAACTGTTCTGCGACGGAAAGATTTTCGCCCGCATTGGAAATCATCTGGCGTTTGTTGATCATGTGCATGAGTTCGATACCTTGCAAGGTGGTTCGGGCCGAGCGAAATGATTTGAAACCGAGCATCGGCCGCACCACTCGCTTGACGGCTCGGTCCTGTTCGACGATGTTATTTAGGTATTTGTTCTGCCGCATCTCAATCTCTTGGCTCGTTTCCTCCTTGAGCGCCTCGATGGCTGCGGCATTGGCCCCGCTCTTGTCGATCGTGATCTTTTCCGGCAGACCGTGTTGCCCCACCGCTTTCTTGAAAAAGCGCAGAGCGGCTCTTTTGTCGCGATGGGCTGCCAACAAGAAGTCGATGGTGTGCCCGTGTTTGTCGACGGCTCGGTAGAGGTATTTCCACTGACCGTTGACCTTGATGTAGGTCTCGTCCATCCGCCAACTGTTGCCGACCGCCCGCTTCTCGCCTTTCCGGAAGGCGGCCTCTAACTGCGGCGTGAACTTCTGGACCCAGCGGTAAATGTTGGAATGGTCAACCTCAACGCCCCGCTCGAGCATCATGTCCTTCAGGTTTCGGTAGCTTAGGGGATAGGCGAGGTACCAACGGACACAAAGCAGGATGACGGTCTTTTCAAAGCGTTGTCCTTTGAAGTCGATCATGGGGGTCGATCTAAACGGTGTTGGGCGGGCCCACAGCTTACCCAAACCGCGCCGCCTCCGCTAACGCAACAGAACCATCACTTCGGAGCCTAAGCCATCAGAAGTCGATTACGAGCCTGTTCAGGCTCGACGCCGAGATGACGTCATTATGGATTTCGCACGGCCACCCATCCGCCTGAGCCTTTTTGGCGCCCGGATATCGAAAAGTAATTCTTTCCGGCGCGGGCCCCGTGAGGGTCATTTCCACCGTTGCACGTGACTGCCTGCGCTCCGCTCTGAGATTGACAAGTCCGAAGTTGGTTGGCAACTCACGCAGCGTGATCCCTTCGCCGTCCCACCAGGCATCCGGGACGGCTCGGAAAAGCTCGAGCGTGTTTCCATCTTCCCTCAACAGCATCCGCCGGATCGCGGTTGCGAATTCCGCTCCGATCCATGTGTGCGGCATGTCGCCGATGTAGTCAGGCGATCGCGGCGAAGCCCAGGCGACCTCGGCTGATTGCCGCCACCCACTTGGGCGTCGACAAGCAAGCGCCGCCGACAACAGCCTGAAAGCGTCTTCAAAGCGCCCCAACGACGCGAAGGCGTTGAGGTTACGTATAGCGTAGGGCGGATAGCTTCCGTCGAAATCAGGCCTGCCGAACAGCTTGATGCGCGCCGCAGAGATATCATAGGTCGCCTGGATGAATTCGGCAGGGAGGACATCTTCCACCCGGCAGGGCTCGAAGGCGACGGAGGTCGAAGTTGGATCGACGTCCTCGCGATCGGCAGAGCCATGGATAACGCCGATGCCCAACGCTTCAGTCGTTATGCGTATGGAGCGCGCCAAATTTGCGGCGAACTCCTCGCCTTTCGCCTTCGCACGTGCCGCGACGGCCATGTCGCCGATCTCCGTGGCGAGGTATCCGCAATTTCGCCATGCGCTCAAAGCAAAATAATCATCCCAATAGCTGTAAGATGGTTTGCTGTAGCCCTCATGACTGATGGATGGAGCCAAGAGGCCATGGAACCGTGACTCTGGCGTATGCAATGCATTCGTCCTTGCGCAAAGCTCCTCGATAAATTTGGTCGCCCGTACGACGGGTTCGAAAATCGCGCGTAGGAAACGCTGATCACGCGTAACTCGATAAACGTCGGCGGCTATGCCAACAAACTCACCTTGTGAATCGAATTCGATGTCGCTTCCGTAACCTCTATTGACGCGGCCATCCAGATTCAGGATCGGCGGCACCATGCCGTTCTCATAGATCCGTTTGGAATACCAGACGACATAGGCCTTGGCTTCTTCGGCCAAGCCAGCCCAGAGCAGAGCAAGAGCTTGTGAAGAGCCGTCGCGAATCCAGGTGCGATCGTAATTGCGCGGACCGGGCTTAAAGGCATGACGCGTCGAGTTGATGAGGATAAACGCCGTTTGTGCTTCGACCGTGTCGCTGACTTCTCGGTCGCCCACCGTAATTTTGCGCGGCCCGATCTTGTCCCGCCAAAAGTGAACCACCTTGTCATGAATGAAATTAAAATCCAGGTCCGCGCATGGATCGACGTCGTCCCACATGGGTGACGAGATTACAAAAGCGACGCTCTCTCCCTGACCGAGTAAAAACACGAACTCGCAGGCGGCGCTGAGCAGGCCTGAGCATGAACGAAGGCTTCGAGCGGTCTGCTTGGGCGCGTTCTGGATCAGTCTGACCACGTCTCCATTATCGAAATCCGCGATCGAAACGATGTCGGGCTCGTTCGAAACGGCGAGGTAGACCCTGTCGTTGACCCAGACCGTCCGTTCATTGACGGCGATGGCGTTAATGATGGCGTGGCCGCCATGTTGCCAGTACGGGTTTATCTGGACAGGCCGCACGACCAGGACGAGGGCTCCTTCGAGCGGAAAGCCGCTTCGATTTGTGATGCGGTATTCCACCAACGCCGCGCCGGCATGGGCAAGGGCTGTTGCGTGAAGCTCGACATCCTGCAGGGACCATGTGACGCTTGGTATAGGAAGCGAGCCATCGACAAGGGATTGGCTTACGGCAACGCTGGCGGGCGCTCCATTCAGGATCCCACCCAGCCGCAGCAACGGCGTAATCTGAGGGGATTCAGCTTTCGGCTCCAGATTGCCGTATTCATCGAACAGCGCTTCCTCGGAACGGCTCGTTTCCCCCACCACGGTCCAATAAACCTGACGACCCAACAGAGCCTGCGGGTAAAGATCGGCGCGTCCCGCCTGGGCGCCTCGCTCCAATTGGCCAATCGGCATGCGATCCTTGTTCAGAATACGAACCTTGAGTTCGTTGACGACGGCGCCCTCGGGCGAGCTGGTCGCGTGCACGGTCAGGCGGACATAACGGCTGGTCGCGGAGCGCCACCAGAAGCTATCAATATCGCCATTGCCCGGGGTGATGCGGCCGACCTCGCCAAAGTTTTCGCCGTCGTTGGAGAGATGCACGGAAAAATCGGTCCCGCATGTTTTTCCCCATTCGATCAGCGCCCCCAAGGGATACCGGACGTAGCCGAAATCGACTGTGATGCTCTCGCCGGGGCGGAGAGTGACTGGGGCATAGCCGAGCGCTGCAACACGCCCCTCCTCCACAACCGATGCCGCCTCGGCGGGACTATAAAGGTTGATTTCCACGATCTCGAATGATCGCGCCGGTTCTAGATTGCCGCATATCCAACGCACGAAGCGAGCCGCGACTGGCGGAAAGGAGAAGAGTTCTTGTCCGCCTTCGCCATGGCGAGTCTTACAAAGATGGGCCCAAATTTTGCCGTCGAGCGAGGCCTCGAAACCGTATCTTTTTGGGGCCTGCTTGCCCCAATAAACTTCGAGCCCGCCAAGGATGACGACTTTGCCAAGGTCGATCTCCAGCCAGGGTTTCTCGGAGAGCTCCGGTCGCCAAGACGTGGTATACTTGTCGTCGACGGCAAGCGCGGGGTCGCTGCTGCTGGCCGTGATCCTCCACCGGGATTTGTGCGGAATATTCACAAGGCGCTACTTCGGCTCGTTTGGCCTGACCCTAACAAACGCGCGCGATTTTGTCTCCGCAGCAAGCCTAGGGCTCGATAAAATTCAGCCTCGTGCCGGCGTAGCTTTGTTGCTCTGCGAAGCGAAGCGGTAACGCTCAGAGGACCGTTAGGCGTTGGTTCAACGCAACAAGTGGCCTCAACATTGTTCCGCGCGCGTGAGCAGAGGCCGCGGGCGCCATCTCCGGAGTTTGGGCTCTAAACACTCAAAGTTCGCCGTAGGGTTCATCAAACTCTGGCGTCTCAGGCTGCTCTTCGTCCTCCGCGATCCCAACGTCTACCCCCAGCACGCCGTCGAGTTCCATGCCGATGTCGTCGTTTTGCTCTGGCCGCGTCAGCCCGCCCGCCTCCAACGCTTCAAGGTCCGGCAGATCACGGAGGCTTTCGAGTGCGAAAATTTCGAGGAAACGCTTGGTCGTCACCCAGGAGATCGGCGCGCCTAGCGCCGGCGCGCGCGGTCCGGCGTCGATGACGCCACAGCTCTTCAGCCGGCCGATGACGTCGCGGCTGATCTCGCGCCCGGCAAAGCGGGACAACGCACCGCGGGTGATCGGCTGTAGATAAGCGATGGCCGAGAGCGCGACCATCTCGAGCTTAGTGAATTCCGGCGCCCCGACATGCTTGGCGCCGTCGAGGGCGCGCAGCGCCGCAGCGTGGCGCGGCCGTGTGCGGAATTGCCAGCCGCCGGCGACGCGGACGATCTCATAGGGCCGCGGGCGCAGCTCGGCGTCGATGTCGGCGAGAAGATCGTCGAGCCGGCAGGCGGCGCCGACGAGCTGGGTGAGCGTCTCGCGCGGGACCGGCGTCGGGGAGGCGAAGATCGCCGCCTCGACGCGCCCCATCCATTCCCGCCAGCGCAGACTGTCGGGAAGCTCGGCGAGCCCGCGGTCGAATTCCGCAGACGGGTTGCGGCGGCGGCTCATGGGCGCCCGCCCGACGGACGGGACGAGCGAAGGGCTTTCCAAGATTCTCGGCCGGCGCGCATCTGTCGTGGGTCCCCTGTCACAGTCCGTAGATCCTGAAACTTTCGCGCCCGGTCAGCTCGCGCGCGCCGCCGAGGTCGACGAGCCGGTCGAACAACCGCCGCGCCGCGCGATCCGACATGCCGGTCGCCCGGGCCGCGGCGGCGGGCGTGACGCCGTCGTCGGCGAGCAGCAGCGCGACGACGCGGCCAGCGGGCTTGGCGCGCAGTTTTGGCAGGAGGGCGACGAGCGTCGTCGCCCTCCGCTCGAGATCGACGGCGGCGAGATGCACGTCCGCCGCGGCGCGCGCATAGGCGCGCAGCGCCGCGCTCGGCCACCCAGAGTCACCGGGGCGCAAGCGCCGCCCCGTCGCATCGCGCATCTCACTGACCCGCGGGGCCAGCAAGGCGAGCGGTCGATCCCAGCCGAGTCGTTTTGCGAGCACCAGATCGGCCGCCCAGAGCGCCAGGAGCTCGGCGGTCTCGGCGCGCGCGCCGTCCGCCCCTGCCCGGCGCGCAATTGCCGCCGCCGCGGCGATCGATCGCCCGAGCGGCTCGCGGGCGCCGACGACATGGGCGCGAACGATCTCGACATAGGCCGTCACGTCGCCACTCAGGCCCAGCAGCTCCCCGGCGCGTTCGACGTCGTCCTGGTCCCCCTTGAACCGCGCCGCCCCGAACAAGCGAAACAGCGCGTAGAGGCGGCCGGCGGGGCTGAGCGCCGCCGCCGGGGCGGCGAGCGCTAGCGCGTCGCGCAAAGCGGCGTCATCCTCGCGCAGACGCGCCGCCTGCGCGCAATGCGCCGCCGCGGCGCGCGCCTGGCGCGCCCGCAAGACGCCCAGGAACGACGGCGCCTCCCCCTGCCCGCCTGTGACGACGGCGTCGAGCGCGGCGAGACTGGCGCCGGCGAGGACGGCGGCCTCGACGTCGGACATGCTGTCGAGCGCGCCGGCGGGGGCGCGCGCCCATTTCGGAAAGGCGTTTGCTGGCAAAGCGTTGCGCCCCGCCTCGTCTGCGCCGGCGGCGGGTTTTTTGCGGGGACGGTGAGCGAATGGCGCGAGGGCGGTCACGGGAGCGGCGCGGAGAATCGACGTGCATGAGCCTAGCCGACTGCGGCGCTTATGCAAGCACTTTTGATTAAAAACCGCCGCTCTTGTCGTCTACTATTTATGTCCGATAATGTGCGCTTATCGGACACATTGGGAAACCCCCGCTAGATTGGCCGCTAAGCCCCTTTTCGGCCGCCCTCAGCGCGCCGAGGCGTCGGATTTTAACGCCCGATGTCGGCCCGTCGCGAATTGTGAGATTCGGGCGGTTTCTCGAATTTTTGGCGCATGATTGTGAGACTGGCGGCGCACAATTGTGAGACCGGCGAGTCGGAATTAATGAGACTGAGTCGGGTGTCGGCGAGCCATAATTTGTGGAATTTGCCGTTCGACGTGGCCAGCCCGCTCATAATTTCGGGATTTTGATTCACAATTCATGGGACAAAACGAGCCGAAATTTGTGGGACTCGCGCATAATTTATGGAACTGCGCTGCAAACGCCTCGGTCGCGGAGGTTTTCGGGCCGCCTTGGCGTCGGTCAGGCGCCGCAACTCGACGTCGATGCGCCGACGCGTCGCATAGGGCCAGGACTCCAAAATTCGGCGTAGGCTCGTTTCCCCCTCGGCGTCGGCCGCCGCCAGCGCCGCCGCGGCGTGTTCGACGGGGTTTTCGGTCAGGCGCGCCACGCCGACCGCCAAAGCGTAGTTCTGCAAGAGCGAGCCGCACGCGAGAGCGGCGAGCCCAGGGCGAACCGGCTTGGCGAGGACAGGCGCGAAGCGATTGTATTCCGGCGCCACGACGAGCAGAGCCTGTCGGGCGATCGGCCGGGTCAGAAAGGCGTGGTTGGCGCGCCGCGCCTCCAGCGAGAGCCGCGGCTGCTCCGCCAGGGACGGCGGCGACGGACGACGATAGGAGGCGGTGAGGAATCGCAGCAGATCTGGAACCGTCGGCGCGCCCGTCTCGCCGACGGCGTCGCGATCCTCGGCCCAGGCCGCCAGCCGGGCGGCGCCGCGCCTGGCGAGAGGATCGAGGCGTTCGAGAACGCTTTCGGGAAGAAAGCTCTGCATCGGCCGCTTGTCGCGCGCCCACAGCCGGACGCCGTGCACGGAACACCAAAACGTCCAGGGCAGCGCCGCGTTCTTGCGGCCGATCGCGGGGGTCTTGGCGCAGCGCGGACAAAAATATCTGGCGCTCGGCGCGATCAGGAAACGGGCGTGCGGCGCCAAAGCGGCGAATGTCATAGCGTCGATCGTTTGCGCGCTCAACCCGACGCGCACGCCGATCAAGGCCCCCTGCTCCGCCGACAGGCCCTGTTCCAGCGTCAGCGCCGAGACTTCCGCGGTCCCGAAATGGGCGAGGAGCGCATTCGCCGACATGCCGTAAATCCCCGCAACCCGCGACAGCCATGACGACAGGCGCTCCTCGGCCGCCGGTCGCGGCGCGACAGGGAAAAGCGAGGCGAGCGCCTCTGCCGTCAAACGGCCTCCCCCAGGAGCGACGATGTCGTTTTGGCGTCCTCGAAATCGGATCCCATGATCCGCTCCTCGCCGCTCACGATGGCGGCGACGGCCAGCCGCGTCATCAACGAAAAGATCGCCGCCGTGACGCCGCCCGTCGTCTCGAGGATGCTTTTGAGCGCCCGCTCCCCGATCTCGCTTTCCCGGCGCAATGGCAGAGTGCGCTGCAAACTTCCGATCAACGCCGCGAAATCCTGGTCGTTCCGCCAGGGCGGGAGGGCGATGGCCTCGAAGCGGCGCACCAGTTGTTCGTCCGTCCTGAGTGAATTGCGGGCTTGCTGGGTGCCGACGCAGACGAGCGGAATGCGCAGCTCGTTGCCCAAGAACCGCAGCATGTTGAGAAACCGCGCCTGCTCGCGCACAGTCCCCGCCCGCAGACTATGGACCTCGTCGATGACCAGCATGCCAGGCTGCGCCTGCTCCAACACGCGCAGCGCCGCGTTCTCCAACGCGCCCAGCGTCGGTCGGGTCGGCTCCGGCGCGCCGATCGCCGCCAGGAGCCGCTTGTAAAAGCGGGCTTCGTCCGGACCTGAGACCATCTGGACAAGCACGACCGGCATGCGCTTGAGCCCGTTGACGGCGTCGAAATGGGCGGGGTGATCGCGCGCGAACTTTTCGACGATCATCGTCTTGCCCATGCCGGATTCGCCGACAATCAACAGATTGGGCATGCGGGCCCGCCGCGGAAACGAGATGAGGTCCTCGAGCATCGTCAGCGCCTGCTGCGCCCGCGGGTAGTTGATCCACCGGTCCGCGCGAATCCGGCGGAGGCGCTCGTCCGAACTCAAGGCCGCGACCGGACGGCTCGAGGCGAACAAATGCTCAAAATCCTCAGTCATCCCATTCCTCCACCTCGAAATAGGGCAGGACCAGCGGCGGGTCCGCCGCCCGCGGCTCGGCGGCCTGCGGGACCTGGATTGTCTTCGGCAGCGACGAACTGGGACGCCGCGCCGCATCGCGCCGCATCGCCTTGGTGGTGCGCACCGCCTCGTCCACCAGGGCGCGCTGAGCGAGGATCGTCGAGAAGATCAGTTCCTCGTCGACCGCCCGGCGGCCCGCCTCGCGCAAGGCCCGCAACGCCGCCCGCTGCTCCCACAGCGCGATGGAAGGCCGCGTTCGATCGGCCGGGCGCGCTTCGAGATACCCCTCCCCCACCCGCACGAAGACCACCGAGAGGTCGCGCGGATCGTATTTCACCGTGAGTTTTTCGGGGCCCCGCCCCATGTGCCAGCGCAGCTCGTCCGACCAGTAGCGGATGTGATGGAGATGCAGGCCGTCGCGCTGCAAAACGCGCTGCTCGGCGGGAAGGAAATCGATCAGGAACCGCCTGACGTCGCTGGGCATGCGCACCGCGACCTCACCGATGCGAGCCCGCCAGACCGCCGCCGGCGGCGCCCCGAGCGCCTTGTGGATCCGCGCTTGATAAGCCCCAACAATTTCAAGGGCGAAATAGGTCTCGAGCTCGCGCAAGGTCATCACCGCCTGCCGCTCCGGATCGAGATCGCCGCGTTCGCGGATGTTGGAAAAATGCGACCCGGGAATGAGATGGACCGCCCCCATCATCGTCCCGATCAGCCGCTCGATGTGGCCGCCGAAACGAGGCGTTCCCGGCGGCCGATAAACGAGGTCCACGCCGTGTTCGGCGCAGGCGCGCTCAAAAGCCAGCGCATGGAATTCGGCGCCATTGTCGACATGGATGATGCGGGGGATTCCCCGCGCCGGCCACTCCGCCTCGATCCCGCGCGCCGCCAGCCAACGCGTCTTGTCCATCACCGCATGGGTCAGACACAGCGCGACCGCCGCCAGCGAGGGCGGATCGAGCGACAGATGGAAGCCCATCGCCATCCGCGTGGCGACGTCGATCGCCAGCGTCAGCGTCGGCCGGCCAATGGGAAGCCGCGTGATGGGGTCCACGACGGTCACATCCACCTTGGTGTGATCCATCTGCACGATCGCCAGTGGCGCGGTCGCCTCCAGCGTTCCCGGCGTCGCCAGAAAAACCGGCTCCGACTTGCCCTTGCCTTCCCGCTGTCGGAGCAGTTCGGCCTCGTCCTGGCGATCGAGCCAGCGACGCAGACGGCGAATGGACGGAACCGGGAATCCCTGGCGTCGACAATCGGCGGCGACCTCGGCCCAGAACCGCGTCAACGTGGGACGCCGCCGCGTCGCGTAAAACTCCCGAAACCGCTTCAACCACCGAAACAACGTCGTCCGGCCGACCCCGAGCGCGGCCATGGCGTCGCGGATTTGCTCGCCCGAAGGCCGCTCCGGCAGCTTGGAGAGAACCTCCGCCCGCCGTTGCGCCGCCGCCCATTCGTTCGGGTCGATGTCGCCAATATCCATGGACCGCCTTGCTGTCTCGCAGCAATCTGGTTCCACAAATTACGAATCAAACTCGACGCCAGTCCCGAAAATTGTGAATCAATCCCGAAATTATGCAACAGCAAAGTCCAAAGATTCCAATGACCGGGAGTCCCAGAAATTCCGACAATCCGACACTCCGGACGACGATCTGAATGGCAACGACAGCGGCGGCGGACCGATCGCCGCCGAGCGGCCGCTGTCGCCCCATCTCGCCGCGCTCTCCGAAAAAGCCCGTGATTACGCCCGCGCCGCCCGCGCGGAAAACACCCAGCGCGCCTACGACGCCGACTGGCGGCACTTCGCCTCCTGGCTGCGCCGACAGGGGCTCGATCCCCTGCCCCCCGACCCGCAAACCGTCGGGCTGTACCTCGCCGCCTGCATGGACGAGGCGCCCGACCGGCCGCCGCGTGGATTAGTCGCCTCCCGGCCTCAGCGGGGACGCCAGAGGCGTTCGTCGAACGAGAATGGTCTGATTGCGGCAGTGGCTGCGCGCGCCGCGCTCGGATGGGCGACGTTGATCAGGATGTTTGCGCTCTCCGGAATGATGAAGGAAGGAACTTTCAAAAGCGCAGATGCGCCGGCGGCGAGCCAGCTGTCTCCGATCGCGATCGGATCGGGCGGAATATCCCTGATTTCTTCGCGCGAGAGGTCTCCCGGGAGATTAATCTCCATTAGGACGTAATCGTCCGGAAGCACTGTCCAGTCGAGATCCAGATGGACCCGGACTTCGAGGACTGCGAGGGCCGCCGTTTCCGCTGTGTAGACAACCGGCCATCCTGGAGAGTTCCAGCGACCGCCATGGAGGCGGGCGCCGTCGCCGGACAAGTCGGCGAACGGCTTGCGACAGATTCTCCAGACATTCATCAGGCCGCTAGACCGTAGTCGATCCTGGCAAGGAAATGCTCGACTTGGCGGCTGCCCTCGCTCGTGTCCAGAAGCGAGATCGGCGCATCGCCATCGAAGGCGGTAGTCGGTCGGCGAAGCCAGCGAGACGCCTTTTCCTTGGATCCGAAAGTCGTCTCGGCGACCGCGATGACGCGTGCGACGCGGATGAGCCGATCAGACTGGTCAGGCGTGAGTGTCCCGATTTTCCGCCTGTGGGCGAGCGTCTTCCGCGGAAGAACGATTCTGTCAACCTCCGTTGGGGTGAGCCGACCCGACTTCACGATCTCGTCTAGCGCCGCGACCGGAAGTCCGCGCCGAGTCGCCTCGGCGGCCTCGCGGCTGTCCGTCGCGCCGATTTCGAGGATCGCGCCGACCTTGGCGAAATCGAGAGCGTTGCCGCCGGACATGAGCGGTCTCCATAGAAGTAAGGCGATATGCCGTTTAGATAGGGTCAATTCGCCATTACGGCAAGTCACTGATCTGTCGACGCGCGCTGCTGGAAAGGGCTTCCCCACACCGGAGGGCTATATCGCCGCCATAGCTGCGTCGCACGATTTCGTACTCGCCTCCCGCGACGCCAGCGCATTCACGGCCGCCGGCCTCAATGCGATCGACCCATGGACCATGAGCGCCTGAACTGCTGGTTTCTGCGCCAACCGATCAGCACGGCGAGTGAAGCGTCGAGGCCCAGCCCAGGGACCGGACGCGCCGGCATGCTTTTCGCCGCCGGCGCTGCTTGCGTCTTCCTATTCGGAAATGCCAGTCTCATACCTGAATCAATCTCATAACTGGGCCTCTCGTAGGGCCTTGAAAGTCGAATGGTGGAGTCTCGACAATTCCATCCTTCCGACACAGACCGCGCCGAGGCGTCGGATTTTGGGCCCGAACTGCCCCTACCCGCCGCGCGCCGGCCGAACGAGGATGAGATGGCCAAACCGGGCGACGATCTGGACAGCGACAAGTGCGGCGGCGGACTTATCGCCAGCGAGCGGCCGCCTTCCCCCCATCTCGCGAGGCTCTCGGAAAAGGCCCGCGATTACGCTCGCGCCGCGCGCTCGGAAAACACCCAGCGCGCTTACGACGCCGACTGGCGGCACTTCGCCTCCTGGTTGCGCCGGCAAGGCCTCGATCCCCTGCCTCCAGACCCGCAAACCGTCGGCCTCTATCTCGCCGCTTGCATGGAGGGGTCGCCTGGTCTCGCCCCCTTGAGCGTGTCGTCGCTCGAGCGCCGGCTCTCGGGCGTTTGCTGGCGTTATCGCCAGCTTGGGTCGCCACTCGACACGTCGGATCGCCATATTGCGACCGTGCTCGCCGGCATTCGCCGCACCCATGGCCGCCCGCCAGCCCAAAAGGAAGCGATCTTCGCCGACGACCTGTTAGCCATGCTGGCGGCGCTTCCGAACGATCTGCGCGGCCTGCGCGACAAGGCCATTCTCGCCATCGGCTTCGCCGGCGGTTTGCGCCGCTCCGAAATTGTCGGCCTCGACTGCGGCCCGGATCAGACCGAAGACGGAATCGGCTGGATCGAGATTTTCGGCGCCTCGAAGACGCCAAACGGCGCCGCGTCCTGGGCCGCGGAAGGCGGCCAAGAAACCGGGTCGGAGCCAACCGGCGACGGCGGCCTGCTGCTGACCATCAACGGCAAGACCGGCTGGCGCGAAGTCGAAATCGGCCGCGGCTCTTCGCCGGTCTCCTGCCCCGTCGCCATGCTGGAGACTTGGATGCGGCTCGGGCGGGTTAGTCACGGGCCGGTGTTTCGTCCCGTCACCCGCAAAAATGCCGGCGTCTCGCCGGAGCGGCTGACCGACAAGCATGTCGCGCGGCTCGTGCAAAAGACCGCGCTCGCCGCCGGCATCCGCGGCGATCTCCCTGAGGGCGAGCGCCGCTTGGCCTTCTCCGGCCATTCGCTCCGCGCCGGCCTCGCCTCCTCGGCGAAGATCGAAGAGGCGCATGTGCAGAAACACCTCGGCCACGCTTCGCCGGAAATGACCCGCCGCTACCAGCGCAAGCGTGATCGTTTCAAGGTCAATCTTACCAAGGCCGCGGGGTTGTAAATCCACTCTCGCGCGCCTCGCGCATTCGCGAGGTCTAAATCGCCGCCGTCGCAATGTCGGTTTTCGAAAAATCCTCGACCTTGAACAGCAACGGCGCGTGAGGCGCCTTGGTGCAGGCGTAGGACAGGCAATCACCAAGATTTAGCCGAGCTACATGCTTTCCTTTGCCGAAAGTCTCGAAATAGGCGACGGAGATAGCACCCATCTCGTCGTTGATCGCCAAGCTCGACAAATTTGTCTCTCCAGAAAATCATCGAACAAGGCGGCGTTCGCTTGCGCGGGCGCAATATCGAGCCGCGACGCTAGCAACATGCACGCTTCCAGCCTACGACCAGCGAGGTGAATCGGCGCTCCGAAGCTCCGAGCAGTTGCGCGAATTCGGCGGCGTCAGGTTCGCCGCAAATAATGGCGATGATCGCGGAAGTGTCCACAAACATCACTGTCCCCAAATTTCGTCGATTTCCTCGTTGGGGACCTCGCGACCCTCTGGGCCAGCCAGTCGCCGCGCCTTTTCGGCTAAACGGGCGAGCCGGTCGGGCAACGAAACCGTCTCCCGTTCCCGTTTCACCTGGTTCTCCAACGCCACAATAATGACCTCCGTCATTGCGGTTTTGGGTTGAGCGGCGAGTGCTTTGCCCTCGCCCAGCTACGCTAGCGCCCACGCGCAACTCGCCTCGGATCACCCTGCCCTTTTCCGCTCGCGCGTCGTTTTCGCAGCCTTCCCGCGCAGCAACGCCATCAGCACCGGGCCGAGCGAGAATTCCCCCGCCCTTGCCTTGGCGGTCAAGACGCGCAGATAGCCGCCTGCGGACTTGATTTCGTCCCCGCGCTGCAGGATGGCGGCGATGACGATCGAGGCGTCATGCTCGCCCAAAACGTCGAGCGCCTGCGACCAGGCATCTGGCGAAACGCCTAAGGCCGATCGCACGATGGTCGACGCGTCGATCAAATCGCGCCAGCAAGAAATCTCGGCGCCCTTGGCGTAATCGATGATGTCGGGGCAAGCTTGCAGCACCATGCCGAGCGGATAAGCTCGCGGCGAGGCGGTGCGATCACCTCCCAGATTGGGATTGGGTGGCGGCACTTCCCCCGCCCCTGCCCTGTCGGCTTCCGCTCGATGAACCATTGGCCCGGGCGGTTCGGCCCTGCCTTCTCGAAGGCAAGGTTCAAGGTCAGAAATGTTTGTGGTTTGATTCTGTATATGACGCTCAATTTGAGACTCATTGCCGCTTATATTTTGGCGTTTTACGTGATTTTCGAGATCGTTATTGATTTCACCGGCGAGCGCCGCAAACTCCTTCGCCATGGCCTCCATGTCGGCCCGCGTCATTCTGCGCGCTAAACGGCTAGTCAGCGCTTGATAGTCGCCGTGGCGGGCCTCCCAGTCGCCGGAAACGCCCTCTTCCATCCCGGTCTCAATCATTTTGACGATGTCGCGCCTGATGAGCGTGAGTTTCTCGCGCAGCAACGCGATGGCGCGGGTCTCAACCCGGACCTCTTCGGCCAGATTTTCGATCTCTTGGGCACGCGCGACAAGCGGCGTCAGATCGAAGCCGAAGGCCTCGTCAATTTCGCCCCTCTCCCCCCGTCTCGCGAAGCGTTTGCCGTTTGGCGAGTCCCGCCGGATGATCAAGCCGGCCTCGACCAGCGACGCCAGATGCCGCCGCAGAGTCGCCGGCGCCATCCCGTGGGCGCGGATCGAAAGTTCTTTGTTGGAGGGGAACACTACGAGGCCCGGGGGAGGGGTATCATCCCTCTTCCCTTCTGCCTTTGTAAAGTTTTCGGGTACCGTTAGCGCGGTCTCTTGATGGAAACTCAGCAGCGCATGCAGCACCGACAGCGCGCGGTCGGTGACGCCGAGCGCTCCTTTGGCTTCAGTGAGGGCTCGAAATAGTCGCCATTTATGGACGACTGTCTCGTCAGCCTTCGCGAGGAAATCGCGTGTGACCGTCTGCGCCGCAACCATAGCAAGCGACAGCGATCGCCGCCCGAAAGGCGTCGTTGGATGTGTGCCCATGATCTTTTGCCTTGTTTAGGCAAAAGAAATCCGCTCGCCGAAACGGCGTTGTGTCTTGACAGAGATTCGCGGAAGTGAGATTCTCAATTTGCTTAAGATCGAGAAGGGCTTCCGGGACGTCGTTTCGGGGGCCTTTTTCTTTTGCTGGCGATGCTCCTTTTCGCCAAAACCTCATTTTTCTTTCGAATGCCCGGGGCTTCCGAAAGAGCGAAACTCCTCCAACAACTCCGGCATACGATTGGTAAGGAATTCCGCAAATGCGTTTCCTGCCGAGTTCGTCACCGTTACTTTCACGTCTCGCTTAGAGGCGCGAATTTCTGCAATTGGCCGCCCTGCGGCATCCTTGACCGCGATCACGGATGGCGAAGCGACTTTATCCAGGCTGTGTTGCTTTGCTGCATTCAACAAGAGCGCAAAACGATGGTCTCCGTCTGCCTTGATGAAAGCCGGAGTCGTGGCAATGGATTGAGCGCGCTCTATAGCGCCGCTGTTTTGAAGAGCGTCAGCAAGTTCCTGCCATCGCCCACGCCCGATCTTCGGAGCCCGCCCAACGACGGCAATCAATGCATCGGGGACTGTCTTAGCGACGGAAATGAGCTTGGAGGCTTCGGCCCGATCGATGGCGAGCGCCTGCTGGATGATTGACCGACTCCGCCCCGCAACTTCCAGCCTCAAGGCGAAAACGGCTCGCTCGATGAAGCTTAGGTCCTCTCGAGCTGAATTCTCGAGCCCTTGTGCGACGACAAGCTCATCATCATTGAGCTCACGGACGATGGCCTTTACCGGGCGCCCTAGCAAGTGTGCCGCCCGAATACGGCGGTGACCAAAGGCAGTTTGGTAGCGACCGGGAGCCTCTGCACTTTTCCGCAAAAGAACGGGAATTTCTTGTCCGCGCTCGGCAATCGACTGCTTAAGCGTTTCGAAAGAGCCATCCTCCTCCTGAACGAACCGGTCAGCGAAAGGGGAGGGATCAATCAGGCTGGGGTCGATATCAACGACCCGCTCGCCCTCCGCAATACGGGCTCGCAGGAGCTCGTTCTCTCTCTCGATTTCCGAGAAAGTGTCCTTGATCGACCGAACAGCGCCCGCGGCGACCCGACGGGGCTCGGCCTGATTGTTGTCAGCAGACAACACTGGACTGGGCGGCTGGGCGAATAAGGATCGAATGGTATCGGTGCGTTTGCTCATCGCCGCCATACCTTCTTTATGAGCCCAAGAATTTCATTATTGACGCCGTTGACCGATTCAAGGGCCCGATCATACGCCCCGCGCCCCACAGATCCTTTGTCGAGTTCGTAAAGCGATTGCTTAGTGAGACCCGCATTGGCGATGGCGGTTGATTTCCAGGCCGTGGCGCCAAGCACATCTTCGCCAAAGAGGTTTCGGAGCAGGGCGACGATCTGCGTCTCAGGCACATCGTTCGGATCGTGGCGCGTCACCACGTATCGAATGAAGTCATAATCCAGCGAGCCTCCGGCCTCCTCGATTACCGTCATAACGTCGGAGGTCATCAGCAGGAACTGGTTCATCGAGGCGACGTCCACCATCTGCGGATGGATGGTGACGAGCATTGCTGTTGCAGCGTGAAGCGCCCCCATCGTGAGATAGCCGAGCTGCGGAGGGCAGTCGATCACCACGACATCGAAGTCGTCCGCCACTTCCGAAATCGCGCTCCCCACGCGGCGAAAGAATACGTCACTGCCGCGAAGGGAGCGTTCGGCCATGGCGCGAGGGGTATGATGCTCGAACTCCATCAATTCGAGGTTCCCTGGCACCAGAGAGACGCCCTCGAAATAGGTGGACCGCACGACCTCACGCATCGGGCGACGCGCCTCATCATAGCGCAGGGCGCCGTAAAGCGTTTCCCCTTCGCCGAGATCAAACTCGGGCTGAAAGCCAAACATCGCCGAAAGAGACGCCTGGGGATCGAGATCGATCGCCAGAACCCGGTATCCTTCGAGCGCAAGGAACTGCGCGAGATACAGCGCTGTTGTCGTCTTGGCGGACCCACCTTTGAAGTTGGCGACGGCTATGACCTGGAGCTTGTCTTCCGGAAGACGACGCGGCAGGAAACTCGTCGCCTCCTTCGGTCTTGCAGTCGCAAGGTAACTCCGAAGTTCGCCAATTTGCGTTGGGGTGTAAGATCGACGCCCTCCCGCAGAGAGGGAAGGGGAAGGCCCAAGCCCGTCGAGCGATAATTGTCTGAGGTATCCGTCGGACACGCCGAGGAAACGCGCCACCTCTCCCGACGAGAAGCTACGAAGAGTCTTTCTCGATGATGGAGGGAAAAGCGTTACGCTCAGCGCCTGCATCTGCGCCGATAACACCTTGGCGTGCCGCGTCATGCGCGCGAGCGCATTCTCGGAAGAGCGTTGAGCAAGCTGGGCGATCATCGGTTGAGACGGTTCCTGGCCGTTAAACGGATTATTACCGTCTGCGAATAAACTCCGATTCTCTGCGGCTTTGCAAGAATTAAACGGTTAACGAAACGCTAATGCGCAAAGCAGCTCGCTAAATACAGGGGCTAAACGCCGGCCCAGCAAGAGAGCAGGGGGCGGGGGTCCGGGTCCCCGCTTAGGGACGATAGAGACGCAGCGAAGTCCGATTTGGAGCATGTGACGCGGGCGGCTCAGGACCTTGATTTGGAGGAAAGGCGCGCAGGGCAGGGAGGTCAAATTCGACTTGTAATCCGCGAATTCGGACGCTCGAACTGAGCGGCCGCGCAAAAGAACGCGCGCTGACATCCAGTCTGCGAGTCGCCAACACGCAAGCCGCGGCCGACGCCAATGCGTATCTGCAGGCGAAAATTACGGATCTCGACGGGCACAACAGATCTTGCCATCGAGCCCCACAAGGCATATGTTATAGGCATATGCTATGAGGCGTCGCATGAGTGCAGTCAGACACGTAAAGCTATTCCGAAATGGTCGGAACCAGGCGGTGCGGATTCCAGTCGAATTCGAACTCCCGGGTGATGAAGCGATCTTGAGGCGTGAGGGAGACCGGCTCGTTCTCGAGCCAACGCGCAAGCGCGGGCTTTTAGCCTTGCTGGAGACGATGCAACCCGTCGAAGAAGATTTCCCCGAGATCGAAGATCGTCCTCCACCTGCAGAGAAAATATTTTGACCCGCTATCTGCTGGACACAAATATCATTTCTGATTTGATCAGGCGCCCCAGCGGGGCGGTTGCGAGCCATATAGCTCGGGTGGGCGAAAAGAATGTTTGCACCAGCATCATTGTGGCCGCCGAGCTTCGCTATGGATGTGCGAAAAATAGTTCCAAGCGACTCTTACAGGCCGTCGAAAGTCTTCTGGGAGAACTGGATGTGCTCTCATTAGAAGAGCCAGTCGATATGGAATATGGGCGAATTCGAGCGCAGCTCGAACAAAAAGGAAGTCCGATCGGGGGGAATGATCTGCTGATCGCAGCCCATGCGCTCGCGGTCGATGCAACGATCGTGACGGCGAATGTAAATGAATTCGCAAGAGTCGAAGGCTTGAAGGTCGAAAACTGGCTTGCCGCCAAGTGAGTGCTGAGCCACGAACGGGTCCCAACGAGCCTTTGAGGAGCCGCGTTAACCGCTCCGTTGGACGGGCTGAGTCCGGAAAGATCCGTCATTTGGTGGTTTCCTCTGAAGACAGACCCCGGACCGGCACGCGCTTCAGCGCTTCTTGCATCTTTCATAGGTCGTCGCGGCGGCGGCGCACATTCCTGCCTCAGGCCCGTGCACATTCGGTCGATCATCCGGGGTCACGTCTTTCAGAGCCGCGGCTGGATCGCCCGCGCTAAAGGGCGGGGCAGGGCGGTCGACGAGGAGCTGGCATAAACCGGCGAGATAGCTGCTTTATACCAAGGGAGTGCTCTACCACTGAGCTACTGCAGCGCTGAGTTCCCCAAATGGGCCTTCGGCGACCCAAAGGTACCCGCTAAGCCAGGGCTACTTTTTCCAAGCGATTCACATCAAGGGCGCGGCGGCCTCTCCCCCGCCTTTTCCGCCCATACCTGCCGCAGAAGCATTTCATAACGCTTGGCTATCGCGGGCCACCCGAACTGTTGCGCCGTCGCATAGGCCCCCTCGCGCAGCCGCGACAACAGAGCGGGATCCTCCAGGACGCGGCCTATTTTTTCTGCAATATCGACCCCATCGGGCTCAATCGCGAAGCCGTTCGCGCCGTCCTCAAGATAGTCTTCTATCCCGCCGACCATCGTCGCGAAAATGGGAACACGGCAGGCTAGCGCCTCCATGCAGACCAAGGAGAATGTTTCATAGGCTGTCGGCAGGACGAAGGCGTCCGCTGCGGAATAGAGGGCTGGCATATCCGACCGAGCGCCAGCAAAGATCACACGGCCATCAGCTCCGACCTCGGTCGCCTGCTTCTTGTAGGGTTCGGTTTTGTCGGAGCCGATGACGAGCAAGCGAACATCGGACGGAAGCTTGCCCAGCGCATCGATCACATGGCGAAGGCCCTTGCGTTCGAATTCATGGCCGACGAATAGCAGCAGCGGAGCGTAGCTTGGGATATTGAACTCGGAGCGGATGCTCGCGCGGTCGGCTTCCGACGGGCGGAACCGATCGAGATTGATCCCGTTTGGAATGACGACGATGCGTTCGCGAGGGACATTGTGAAGCTCCATGAGCTCCTGTACCACGCGCTGCGATACGGCCACATATCTGCGAAACCGAAGCCCGTCGATCATCAGAAAATCCCGGGCGCTTACCCAGTAATGCATGGGATTCAGGCGCCACAATTGGCGGCCGTTGCGTGACTTCGCCGCGAGACTCGCTTTGTTGACGGCGTGCACGACGACAATGTCGCCGGCCAGGGTATCTCCATGGCTGACTGTCACCGCATCCTTCTGGCGACGAACCTCCAGCGTCGCCGCTATCGTAAAGATCGGGACGACGACCATGCGTCCGAAATATTGCCCCCAACGGCCCCGCGTCGGAATTTTCGTGAGCCAGGGCGTGATGAGTCGGACCTGCATTTCCTCCGCAGCGGGAGCGATGCGCGCAATGACCGTCGAAGGGACGCCCTCGGCCTCCCAGGCGCGTTGAAGTTCGAAGGCGACGGTCTCGACGCCTCCCGCCGTGCTGAATTCCTGCACGACTTGGAGTATCCTGAAGCCCATCCCACCCTCTCCATGCCTGCCGGGGCTCAAGCGCGCCGTTGAAAAAAATTGCCGCGCTACTGCTTAAAAAAATTTCCCGGCGAGGCCGCGACGAGAAAGAAGGGGCGCGCGTAGTTGAGTCTGCGCCCATCCGGGAGCGGCCCGCCCGAGCGGTAGCGCGACGCGCTTATGCGGCGGTGCGCCTCCTGTCGAGCCTCTCCACGAGGTCGTCCGCCAGCCAGCCGCCGCCGGCTACAGCCTTTGTGATGACGACGCCGAGAACGTCACCGCCCGCGGCTCGTAGGCGCTTGAGAGAGTTTCTCGCGTCGTCCGCCAATTCGCCGCCCCATTTCGCGCAGTAGAGCACGCAGGACGCCCGCCGGGCGATGATCCTCGTTTCCAGAGTCTCTGCCGGGGCGCAATCCAACAGCACGAGATCATAGGCGTCGGCATCGTCGAGGACGTCGCGCAGGCCTTTGAAGAGGTTGGGTTTAACGACCTCGCCCACCGCCCCGATCGGCAGTGCGTCCACGTTCGGGAAGGATGTCGCCGCCACGGCGTCCGCGAATGGAACCGAGCCCTCGAGGACGTCGATCAGACCGGGCCCGCTTTCGAGATTGAGAACCTTTTCGAAGCAGGGATTCTTTGCATCGCATTCAACGACCAGGACAGCATAGCCGTGGTCGGCGATCAACTGGGCAAGAGACAACGTCGTGAAGGTTTTGCCATCGCCTTCGCCCTTCGACGTTATTGCGACGGCCTTGAACTCTTCGAGATCCAACGCGGAGCCCAGATCGTAAAGCGCGTTTTGCAGCGACGCATCGTCTTGGGCCAATCGAAGCGCGATTTCGAGAGGGGGGTCCGTCGGGCTTCCAAAAATGGACGCGCGCATAGATTCCGATTTAGGTCTGAGTCTCGGAAGCTCGACGCAGAGCTTCTCGCCCGTCAGTACCGCGAGTTCGGAGGATGTGCGCACGCTCTTGTCGAGATGGTCGCGAAGGATCGCCGCCGCCGCGCCAAGAAGACAGGCGACCGTGAGGCCGGCCGCGAGGAAAGGGATGCGCTTTGGAAAGAAGGGCTTTGTTGGTAGTTCGGCGAGATTGACGAGCCGAACGCTGCCGAGCAGAATCCGCTTCTCGGTTTCCAGCTCGCTTGCGCGCTTATAAAGATCCGAATACTGCTTGCGCTTGAGTTCGGCGCTGCGGACCATATTCTCGACCGAACCCTCTTCGAGCGTCGCCAGGCCGACGTCGTCCTTGACGGTATCCATTTTGCGCTTGAGCGACTCGACGAGGGCCTTCGCCGCGTCGCGATCCTTCTTGATGCTTTCCGCGACCGCCGCAATCTCGGCGCGCAGACGCTGCTTGACCGTCGCGCGCTCCTGTTCCAGGGCGCGCAGGGTGGGGTGTAGGGACCCGAGGGCGTTTCCCGCCGCGGCCACCTGGACTTCGATCGCGGTCAGTTGGCTCTTCAGGTCGGAGACGGTTCGGCTTGCGAGAACGCTCGGCGAATTTGTCGTCCCGTTGATCCTGTCCGCGTTGATCTCCTTCAGGCGCGCGTCCGCATCCGCAAGCGCGCCTTCTGCAGTGGAAAGCTGTTGAGAGACGCTGGTCAGCCGTTCCGAGCCGATCGGGGCCGCCGTCCCGCGCACCAGACCCTTCGCCCGACGGAATTCCTGGATTTTCGCTTCCTCACGACGCAGCTCCGCGTCGAGTTGATTTGTTTCCTTCCACAGCCACTTGGCGGCTTGTTCGCGACTCGCCGCCAGCGCGGACCGCTGGTCTTCCAGAAAAGCTTCAATGAGCGCGTTGACCATCTTTTGCGCAATTTCGGGCTTCGACGCCTGATAGGAAACATTCAGCACGCGCGAACGCCCAACGTTGCCAAAGCCGTAATGCGGTTGGACAAACTCGAAGAGGGCCTGACTGTCCGTCCTGAGCTTCTCGCATCTGGCGCGCGACGAAAAAAAGCCCAATTGCGCCGCGCATTCATCCAGCACCAAGTCGAGAACGCCAGGCATGGCGAGCGCGAGACGGATGATCCTCGGCGAGCTCAACATCAGGAGCTGGCTCTCGAGATCCGCCGGGTCGCCGACTTTCTGCGCAGCGGCCGGCGAGGTGTTCACGCCGGGCTCGGGCTCGGTGACGATGACGGAGCCGGAAGCCATGTAACTGACCGGGAGGATAATGAGCGCGACCACGGCCAGCGCCATGATGCTCCCGGCGACGATCAGGAACACGCGGCGCCGCCTCCACAGACGCGACAATAAACCAGTCGTCCGCGCAGGCTCCGCGGGTTCCAACGTCATGCTCGAAGCTCCGAAGCGGACAGAGCGCCAGAGGGCTGATGGCGTTGGATGTGTTTCCGATAGGCGGACTCTATTAAGGCAGTCAGTTCCGAGCGAAACCGGTCGCTTGAAAAGCGAGCGGCTTGCGCGCGACACGCCTCGGGAGAGAAGCTCGCCTCCCGCTGGACGAAGGATCTGACGCAGCGGGCGATCTCTTGTGGATCCGGGCTGCTGAAAAACATTCCCGTGCCGTGATCCGGTCCTTCGCGCACCGTCTCGAGCGCGCCGCCTCTCCCCAATGCGAGGACCGGCAAGCCTTCGGAAGAGGCTTCGAGGACGACGATGCCGAAATCCTCTTCCGCAGCGAAAATGAAGGCGCGCGCCGTCGCCATCAATTCCCGCAGCCTCTCATTGGATACGAAGCCGGCGAAGGCGACGTTAGGGCCCGCCATCTCCTTGAGGCGCGCCGCTTCGGGACCATCACCCGAGACGATCAGTTCCAGGTCGGGAAGCTCTTCGAAGGCGCGGACGATCGCTTCGATGTTCTTATAGGGAACCAGCCGGCTGGCGGCGAGGAAATGATTCCTCCGCCCGCGCGCCATCGGCTCCTTGGCGAGTTCGACTGGCGGGTGAATAATCTGCGCCGTGCGGCCGTAGATCTTCTTTATGCGGCGAGCGACGAACTGCGAATTTGCAACGACGACGTCTGGACCGTGGGCCGTCCGAACGTCCCAGAGCCGCATAAAATGAAGGAGCATGCGCGCGGCGACGCTTTTGAGGCCCTTTGAGTAGCCCAACTCACGCAGATAGGTGTGCTGAAGGTCCCAGGCATATCGCATTGGCGAATGGATATAGGCCACATGAAGCTGGTTCGGCCCGGTGATGACGCCTTTAGCGACGGCGTAGCTGCTGCTTATGACCAGATCATATTCCGAGAAATCGAACTGCTCTATCGCGAGAGGCATCAGCGGGAGATAGAGACGGTGCATTTTATGCAGCAGCGGGAGCTGCTGAATGAAGCTCGTTCTCGCTTCGGAAAAGCCGATAAACTCCCGATCCTTTGCGTCGAGGATATCGAACAGCGTAAAAACATCCGCGGAGGGATAGCACCGAAGGATCTCGCGAAGAACGCGCTCCGCGCCCCCTGCCACGTAGAGCCAGTCGTGAACGATTGCGACGCGCACTTTGTCCTCCGGAAAACCAAACCTGAGCCGAGAGTCACGCGTTAAAACAAACCGAGCGCAGTAAATATTTCTTTAAGCATTATTACGGAATTCGCTTGCAACGAAATCTGTCGGGCAACGGACGGCGCCGGCCGCGCGCAGTTGCCGTAAGCGCTTACAGCAGCAGCCTGTATTGAAAGCGCATGTTATCTATCTCGAGAACTTTGTCTGCGCGGGTTCGGGTTTTTGAATTAAACCCCATATGAAATTCGACTACCTACGTTAGAGCCAAGGAGCGAAGATCGCAATGCTTCAGCGGGATATCGCCAACTCGCTGTCGGGCGTTGAGCCCTTGCAACGGGCGGCGGACGCGGTGAAGGCCGCCTTCGTAGGTCCGAGGGCTTGCTTTTTCACCTTCCACCGCGCCGCGCCGTCCTCCCTCTGGGACGCGCTTCCCAATAGAAACTTCTATCTCGATTCTGATTATCTCGAGCGATTGCTCGCCTATCTGCTTAAAAGCGGATGGGAGATCGTAACGGTCGAAGAGGCGCTCTCTCGCGTTAGCGCGCGCGAGAATGGTAAAAAATTCGTTAATTTTTCGGTCGATGACTGTTATCGAGACACTTTCGAACTCGTCGCGCCATTGTTCCGGAAGTTTCAGGTTCCCGTAACGCTATTTCTAACGACGGGGATACCCGATGGCGGCATGCCTTTGTGGGGTGCCGGCCTCGAGGAGATCTTGCTGCGCCGTGACAGAGTGCTCTGCGAGGGCGCCCCCATCGATGTCGAAACCCCCGAGGCGAAGCGAGAGGCTTTCAGCCGGATACATCATCTTTGGGACGGGCCCGGAGCCGCCGAGCATTACGGCTCCTTCTGTCGGGCCAACGGATTCGATGCAGAAGAAATCCATTGGCGCCACGCCATTTCCTGGGAAATGCTCGAGGCCTTGCGTGACGACCCCTTAGTCGAGATCGGGGGCCATACGGTGACCCATGCGCGCATATCCGCCTTGCCCGAGGATGATGCTCTTTCCGAACTGGCGGGTTGTCGCGCCCGAATAGCGGAAAGGCTCGGTCTCGACGCGCGCCATTTCGCTTTTCCTTACGGTCGCGCCGCCGACGCCGGCCCGCGCGATTTCGAGCTCGCGAGAAAAGCAGGCTATTCCTCTGCAGCAACCACTCGGAAAGGCGTTTTCCGGGGTGGAGACCCGTTCAGTTTGCCGAGGAACACGTTGAATGGCGCGGCCAAGAGTCTGACGATGGCGCAAGCGCATCTCATGGGCCTTACCGGCTTTGCGGCACGGGCGCTTGGTCGCGTTTGACGCCTTGGCAGGGTTGTATCGAGCGGATCGCTCTCGTCTGGAAATAAGAAGCAGAAAGCGACGTTCCAATGTCGGATGGTCCTCTGAGAGTCGTCTCTGTCGCACATTCCGCCATTAAGCGGGCAGGAGGGCGCCAACGTTATTTGCCGCTTCTAGGGGATCGTGACCTCGACATGCATCTTGTCGTGCCGAAGCAGTGGCGTGAATTCGGACGAGTGCTGGACGCGGAGGGGGAAACCGACCCGCGCATGAATCTTCACATCCTGCCGATCGTGATCCCCGACGCCGGGCCAATGAATTGGTATCTCCATTTCTATCCGGGCCTGCGGCGGCTCCTGAAGCAGACGCGCCCCGATGTGCTGCATCTGTGGGAGGAGCCCTGGAGCCTCGTCGCGCTCCAGGCGGCGCTTCTCAAATCCAACGCCGCCCTCGTGCTCGAAGTCGATCAGAATATTCTGAGAACCCTCCCGCCTCCATTCGAGTGGATTCGCCGCTTCGTACTGGGCCGAACCGCCCACGTTCTGGCGCGAAGCGCCGATGCGCAAATGGTCGTCCGCGCTAGAGGCTATAAGGGCCCTGTGAGCTTTATTGGCTACGGCGTCGACCGCGACCGGTTCCACCCTGGCCCGGTCGCGGAGAAAGGCGCAGGCGCGCCGTTGAAGATCGGCTATGTCGGTCGCGTGGTCATAGAGAAGGGTCTCGATGATGCGCTCGACGCGTTGGCCCGAACCGAGGCGGCGCATACTCTCTCTATCCTGGGGGAGGGACCCCATCGACCCGCGCTGCAGGCGCGCGCGGAGCAATCGGGACTTTCGTCGCGCCTATCCTTCGCGAGTTGGGGTTCGCCCGACGAGGTGGCGTCTTTCCTGCGCGGGGTCGACGTTCTCATTCTGCTGACCCGCACAATGCCTAGGGTCAAAGAACAATTCGGCCGCGTGATCATCGAGGCGCAAAGTTGCGGCGTGCCGGTGATTGGGTCCACCTGCGGCGCCATACCCGACGTCGTCGGCGAGGGCGGTTGGATCATCCCGGAATCGGATCCTGCGAGCCTCGCGCAGCTGCTCGACGAAATCGGGAAAGATCCTGCGCTTCTGAAGGCGAAGCGGGAGGCGGCGATTAAGAACGCCGCGCGATTCTCATACGAGGCCGTGGCCTCCGTGCTGAAAGCGGCCTGGGTCGAGGCCGCGGGCGAGGCGATACATCGAGAATCGCGCGCTCGAGCATGAAGCGTTTTGAGAGCCGAAGACGGCACCGGGCATGGCCTGCGCCAAGATGAAAGCAAGAGCATTGAAGGGGACCGTCAACAGCGCCGACCCTGAGGCCCCCCTCCCGGCGGCGGCGGAAAAGAGCGCGCGGCCCAAGAGAATGGCCATTGTGCTCATGGCGGGAGCCCTCGCGAGCAAATTGCTCGGCTTCGCGCGCGAGATCTTGATGGCCCAGATCATCGGCGTCTCGCTTGTCGGAGACGCCTTCAGGGGCGCAATCACCTCCGTCCTTCTTCCCGTTTCGTTCCTGCAAAACGAAAGCGTGCCCGCCATCCTTATTCCCATGCACAAGAACGCACAAAGAAGGGGCGTTGCGAGGGAGTTTCTCACATCGATTGCTGCGGCTTTGGCGCTCCTTTCCCTGATGCCGACCATCGCGGTCCTGGCCTATGGCGAATTCTGGGTCGACGCGATCGTCGGGGGCCTGAGCGAAGAAGGCCGCGACCTCGCGCTGCGCTTCATGAAAGTCATGACGCTGGCGATGCCGGCGGCGGTCGTCGCGAGTTGCCTTGCAGGCGGGGAGCTTGCCTCGGGGGTGTCGAGGCTGACCAACATCAGGGCCAGCCTGATGAACGTCTCGCTGATATTGAGCCTTTTTGTGACCGCGGCGACCGGCCGCGTGGAGGCGCTGGCCTGGGGTTTTGCGGCCGCGTTCAATCTGCTGGCTTTTTGGGGCGTGTGGCGATTATCACGAGAGGGGATGCTCGATATTGGCGGTCTTGCGCCGGCAAAGGTCGCCGCTGCCGGAGGGGAATTTCTCTGGCGGCTGCGTCCCCTCATTGCCTTTCCCTTCGCCGAGCAGGGTAATCTCTGGGTCGAACGTCTCCTCGCATCGCGCATCGAGGCCGGGGCGATCTCGTCGCTCGATTACGCGCGCACGCTTTCCGACTCCGCCTTGTTGTTGATCAGCCAACCTGTCGGCCTCGCTTTCCTGGCGTCGACCGGGGTCGAAGACAAAAGCGCGCGCATCGAGGCCCATTTTCGCCCGCTTCTTGCGATCATGGCTCCCGCTTCGGTTTTCCTCTGCATCTTTGCGCCCGACATCGTCCAACTTGTCTTCCATCGCGGGGCCTTTTCACAGGCCGGCGTGAACATGACGAGTCAGGCGCTGTTCGGGATTTCGGCCGGATTGTGGGCCTCGACTCTCGGCTGGGTGCTTTTGAGGGCCTTGAACAGCGAAAATCGCAATGCGCTCGCGACGCTCATCGTGGTTTCCGCCTATTCGGCGAACGCCTTGTGGAATCTTGCGGCCTCCTATCTTCCGGCTTGGGGACTGACCGCTTTGGGATTCGGGGAGGCTATGCGCGGCCTGGTTCTTCTTGCCGGGACGGCGCTGGCGTTGCCAAACCGGCGCAAGCTTTTCATGCTGCTGATCGTCGCCGTCGCGCCGGCCTGCCTGATGGCTTATCTGGGCTGGCGTGTCCGGCTTGAATTTGACGGCGGATTGCCGCGGCTTTTCGCAGGCGGCGCCGCCTATGTGCTTTGTGCCTTGTTCGCTTTGGCGATCCTGCGGCCGCAAACGGAAAATGCTGCAAGGAAACTGGGCCAGAGTCTCGACCGCCTTGTGACCGCCATCCGGCGGCGGCAGACGTTGAGGGGAAGCGCGCGCAAGTAAGCGACGTTAACGGCTTGTTCACCAAGTTCGAAGATTTTGCGTTACTTCGGCCGGCGGCG
Source organism: Methylocystis sp. MJC1 (assembly GCF_026427715.1). NCBI lineage: Bacteria > Pseudomonadati > Pseudomonadota > Alphaproteobacteria > Hyphomicrobiales > Methylocystaceae > Methylocystis > Methylocystis sp. MJC1. The sequence continues at coordinate 96,190 of NZ_CP107559.1, forward strand.
TCTGTTCCAGCCGTCAGCTTGCTTCGTGCGGGCAGGGGAAGCTGGCGCGGAGACGCCAAATGAATCAGAGAGACAATCCGGGGCGCATTCCAGGCTGGGCGCCGGCGCTCGGCGTTCTATTGGCCACCGGTCTCGTCGGCCCCTTCTTGGGCGGATCGTCGCGCGCCTTGTTCATCGCCGCCTGCGGTGCGGCAGGCTGGTTTGCCTGGCGGCGCGGACCGTCTGCTCACGTCAAGGCAGCGCTTCTCCTGTTTGTCTTCACGCCACTGGTGCGGCGCATTGTCGACGCCAAGGTCGGCTTCGATGCCAGCAACCTGATGATCGTCGGGCCGCTCGTGGCGATATTTCCCGCCCTGTTGGGCGTCTTGTCGGCGCTCGAATCTCCCTCGGTGCTGCGCCGGCTCTGGCCCCTGGCGATGGTCGGGGTCTCAGTCGCCTACGCTCTGGCGTTGACGATCCTGCACGGCGAGTGGGTTGGGGCCGCGCGGGATTGCGTGAAATGGTTCGTGCCGCTGCTTTACGGTCTGGTCATGATGCACGAGGCGGAGCGGGAGGAAGTCCTGGACGCCGCCGCTGACACATTCGCCTTCGTTTTACCGGTTATCGGCCTTTACGGCGTCGCCCAATACGTAAACCCGTCGGATTGGGACATCTATTGGATGCGGAACTCGACGATCATGTCCGCCGGCTCGCCCGAGCCCTATGGCGTGCGCGTCTTCAGCACGATGAACGGTCCAGCGAGTTTCGCAACCTTCACGGCCGTGGGCCTTCTTCTCGTTTGGTTCAGGGGCAAGAGCAAACTCTTTTTGGCTCTCGCGATCCCGGCCGCGCTCGCGCTATTTCTCTCGCTCTATCGCACGGCTTGGATCGCCATGCTGGCGGCGATGCTCTATCCCATGTTCTTCAAGTCGACGCGCGGCCGGTCAATTCCGCTATTTGTCGGACTTGGGGGAGCGATTGTCGTCGCGGCGACCCTGACGCCCTTTGGAGACGTCATCGCCGATCGCTTTGCGACCTTGTCCCAAGGCGCCAAGGACGGCAGCGCGCGGGAGCGTATCGAAGAATATCTCACCTTGTGGAATTCCCCGGACAGCTCACTCTTCGGGGCAGGATTCGTGACGACCGATGTCGGCAGCGCGGGAGCGATGGGCGTCGACGGAACGATCCTCTCCTGTTGGCTGTATATGGGCATCGTTTTCGGCCTCATCTGCATCTTTGGCCTGATCTGGGCCATAGTCCAGGCGATGAGCGGCCCGCTACGGGACGCGAGCCCATCCTCCGTGCTCCTTGGCGCGCTCGGATTGTTCTTCCTCGTTCAGATGCCGCTGGCCGCCATCGCTCCTGGAGAGGCGGGCTACCTTTTCTGGACTTTCATGTGTCTTGCGATGAAATCAAATCCGCGCTCGAACCTTGCTTTTCAGGGCGCCGGCATGACGCGCCGCGGCACGGCGCCGGTCGTCAAGCGTACACAGCCGCTTCCCAAGCGACCGGTTCTTCGCTATCGCCCGGGCGCCGAGGCCGGGGTTCGACGTCACTGAGCCTGGGAGACTGATATGGCGGCTGGGATTCTGACGCGACGCAGCCTGATCGGGAGCGCCGCAGCGTCTCTTTGCCTTGGGGTTGCGCGCGCGCAGCCGGCGACGACCGCAGCCGGACTCGCCGCGCGGGCGCCGATCCACGACGCGGATGCCTTCATCGACAGCGTTGGCGTGAATGTGCATTTGAGCAGCGAGCCCTACGCTTCTCGTTTCGAATTCGTGACGCGCCTCTTTGAAAAGAGCGGCATCCGCCATTTTCGTGACGAACTCCGGCCGAGCAACGACCTTTCCCGACCGCGGGAGCTCTTCGAGCGCCTGGCCGTGCGGGGCCATCTCCTCGTCTCTCCCGTGACGAACTCGCAGGCCGAGATGATGGATTACATTGCGGCGCTTGGGAAGGAGAAGCTCTCCGCCATCGAAGGTCAAAACGAGGGTGACCACGATTGGTTCAAGGCGCAAAAAGCGTCGAAGGGGAACTGGAGCAAGACCGTCTGCGATTATCAACGGGCGACATACGAGACGCTGAGGGCGAGCTATTCCGCGGCCGAACTGCCAATCGTCTCACCGACGGTCCTGGACTATAAGCCGCAGGACATGCTCTTGCTGCGGCCCGCCGCCGCCTATTGCGACATCGCCGCCATTCATTCCTACGCCCAGAACGGACAGGAGCCGGAGACGGAAGAAGATTATGCCGCGCTCTCCTGGTATCTGCGACAGATTCGGGACGCATTCAAACCCGGCGCTCCGGTCATGGCGACCGAGGCGGGCTACAACAATTCGCGGGCTAAAAAGGCTGCCGTTCCCGAAGCGATCGCCGCCATCTATATCGTTCGTCTTCTCCTCAATAATTTCGCCGCTGGCGTGACGAGGACCTTTCTGTACGAGCTTCTTGACGGGCCAAACCTGAGAGAATGGGAGGATAATTGGGGGCTGGTCCGTTATGATGGGACCTGGAAGCCCGCCTTTACGGCGATCGCCGCCTTGCTCGACGCGCTCACTGCTGACCGTCGTCCGGATCCGCTACGCGAGCGCCGGATTAGTTTGAATTTGCAGGAGGCTCCACCGGACGCCCGCCTGCTTCAGTTCAGGCGAAGCGACGGCGTGGGAGTGATCGTCGCCTGGCGAAGCGCGCGCTGCTTCGACCCCAGCCTGCTCTCGGAAATCGAAGTCGCGCCGAGGCCCTTCGTCTTTCGTGCGGAACATCCCGTCCCGCAAACAGTCTCAACCGCAGTCCCGAATGATGGCGGTCGGTGGGCGGAGGTCCCGATCAAAACCCGGCAGCTGGAAATACCGATCGGCGCCAAGGCGACTCTCATTCGCTTCTGAACAGGGCTGTAACTCGGAGCCGATATCACCCGTTAAAACAAAGAGCGCTGCAAAACCGCGCAGCCCTTCATCTGGACAAAGCCGGCTAAGGCCATCCTTCTAGCAGCTCGAGGTTGAATTCTCCTGTCGAGCCAGCGCCCTAATTGGAAACGCCGTGCAGCCCGTCGTGCAGCGCGACGATCGAAAATCTGGAGGAGCGCCCGCCAGCGCGCTGAACGAAGACTTGCAGATAAAACAGGCGCGCCGAGGCGAGTTGAAGCAACATGGCAAGGACGCCGACAACGACGCCGGCCGGCAGCGGTCCGCCTGTGAGCCATTGCAATAAAAAAAGATCGAAACGGACAGAAGCGTAACCACTCCCGCGCTTAAGCATGCGACCAGCGCCAGCGTCGTCGCCCAGCAAACCCCGCCGGCGAGCAAGACGATGGCCGCGGGCGCCGAGTCGAAGGCGAGGACCGACAGAAAAATTGCTAGCGCACAATCAGGCAAATGCGTCTCCTAATTGGATTTCTGTAAATTTGTTTTTAACCTCCGGCTCCCGTTATTACAACAGCGCCCCGTCCGACCAATGAAGTTTAGCGGACAGTTGGTTTAAAAGCCACGATCCTGGAGGTTTCCCATGGTGGAAGAGCGCATCGACGACGCCCCGGCTCGAAAAGCGCTGTCGGGCGGAGCCGACGCGCCGCCGGCCAAGCGACGGATCTCCGTTCGCGAGCTGAGCTACGAGGACGCGGAAGCGGTCATAGAGCTGCTTCTTGCAGGATTCTGGGATCGCTCTCCCGACTATTGGGCGCGGGCGATGCAGGTCCTACGCGACCGCGAGTTGCCTGGTCCTTACCCGAGATTTGGATATTGCCTCGTCGACTCCGGCCGCCTGGTGGGCGTCTTGTTGCTGATTTTTTCCCGTGACGATCAAGGCGATATTCGCGCCAATGTATCGAGTTGGTATGTGCGGCCGGAATTTCGCATATTTTCGAATATGCTTCTGGCGCAGGCTCTCTCACGTTTCCCCGAAGCTACCTTCGTCAATGTGTCGCCCTCGCCCCACACGCTCAAGACGATCGGGGTTCAGTCCTTCGAGCTTTACGTGACAGGAACCTTTGTGGCCATGGCGGCTCTTGGCCCTTGGCGGCCAAGCGCCAATATTTCCCTGGTGGCCCCGAGCGAAGAAAAGTGCGCAAACCTGCTGGAAGCGCACGCGGCCATGGGCTGCATTTCCGTCACCGTCCTGTATCAAGACGAGACGCATCCATTCGTTTTTCTTCCACGGCTGGCCCACCGAAGCGGCCTGAAATTTGCCCAGCTCGTCTACTGCAAAAACCTTGAGGACTTCGTCTTTTTCGCTGGTCCTTTAGGGCGCTGGCTCCTGAAACAGGGTTTTCTTTTCGTGATCCTCGATTCGACCGGCCCTGTTGATGGACTAGTCGGCCGGTATTTTGATGGCCGTAAAGTGAAATGCTGCCGTGGGCCCGCCAAACCGCGTCTTGGCGATCTTACGAACACCGAACTCGTGCTATTCGGCCCCTAGAGGGTGTTATGCACTCTGTATTATGAAGTCGGCTGCGCGTTTGAGCATGAGGCAGGCGAAAGCGACGACGTGGAGGCCAGCGAGTGTGTCGGCGTAGCGTTCGTAGTCTTTGACCAGCCGCCTGCATCGGGTCGCCCAAGCGAAGGATCGTTCGACAACCCAGCGTTTGGGCAACAGCACGAAGCCTTTTTTCGCTTCGGAGAGTTTGACCACGCAGAGTTCGACGCCCTGCGCTTTGGCCGCCTCGGCGGCTTTCTCGCCGGTATAACCTTGATCGACATAAATAAGCTCGACGCTCTCGCCGGTGGCGTCCTGCACAGCGGCGGCGAGCTTGCCGACCTCGGCGCGGTCGTCGACATTCGCCGGCGTAACGTGCAGCGCCAGCAAGTACCCCAGCGTGTCGACCGCCATGTGCAGCTTGGAGCCGCGCTTGCGCTTGGCGCCGTCATAGCCAGCCCGTGGACCGCTTTCCGACGTAGAGCGCAGCGTGCGGCTGTCGATGATCGCCGCGGTTGGCTCCTCGGCGCGACCGGAGGCGACGCGCAACAAGGCGCGCAGGTCCTGCGCAAGCTCTTCGAACACGCCCGCCGCCAGCCAGCGCTGCGATTGCTGATACACTGCGGACCAGGGCGGCAGATCGTTGGGCATGGCGCGCCATGCTATGCCGTAACGCAGAACGTAGCGCAGGCCGTTGAAAAGCTCACGAAGCAAATGCTGACGTTGCGGAGCGCCCTCGTCCATCAGCGTCAGATACGGCGCAACCAGCGACCATTCCTCGTCGCTGACATCAGACGGATACGGTTTGCGAATCGGAGACATCCGATTCCATTAAGACAATCAACCACCAAAGTACATAACACTCTCTAGGAAAAGATTCAAGCGGTCCGAAAGGGTTCAGCACACACCGCCCATTCGCGCTTACTCTGCCAAGGATCCGGTGTCTAGTGACATTTCATCGTCAGACAAGCCTTGAATGGCTTTACCAATCTGGAGATAGGCCATCACCCGGCTATTGCATGCAGAGGCGTTTTTGGGTCGAGTTCGATCGCATTGCTCAACTCCGCGATTGCCTGTTCGAGTTCACCCTTTTGGGCATGTGCCATGGCGCGATTGTAGAGCTAGGCAGCATCACGCCCTGAGGGAACTGCGAGGAACACGTCGACTGTTTTTACCCGCTGCGCAGAATCGATCACGAAAATGATTCCATGCGAATACCAGATTAAGGATTGAGATCCTCAGGTAATTGTTTGGTTCCAGAAGCTTCACCCAACCAGTTTGTCGCCCTGCGCCCGCGCAGTGACCGATCGTGTTGCGTGATTAAAACGGTCGCGTGCTTGACAACCGCATGGTAGAGTGTCGCTTCAACAAGCGCTGCTGCAGAGCGTGTGCATAGGTTTTTCTCAAGAAATAACCAACGTGTAGGCAGTCAAATGGATATCAACGGGGACGCGCAGCCAGAAGTTCTTCCTAAAATCACATTTTACATCGATGTGTTTGGCTTCTGTAATCTTCGATGCCCGTCGTGTCCTGTTGGAAATATAGGCAACACAAGCGGGCATTTTCAAAAGGGGTTCATGTCTCCAGAACTTTTGGACGCAGTGTTAACGAAGGCAAACGCAGAGTGCGATGTCGATATGATTGGACTGTTCAACTGGACGGAACCGCTGTTACACCCGGATTTACCGGCGGTTCTACGCGTAGCGAGTCGTCACTCTGATAACGTTATGGTCAGCTCAAACCTAAACAGACTGCGTGACCCGTACGGAATTATGCAACATGCTCCGGCACGGTTCCGGGTGTCCGTATCGGGGTTCAATCAAGATGTTTATTCTCGGGCTCATCGCGAGGGTAATATCGAGCAGGTCAAGCTCAATATGCGCACACTCGCAAACGCCAAGCGTGAAACTGGCGCAAATGTCGATCTTGAGGTGCTATACCATCGCTACAACTATAATCGCTGCGACGAGGCGGAAATGCGTTCCTACGCTGAGAGCCTCGGGTATCGGTTTGAGACGTGCTGGGCGATGTACATGCCCGCCGAAAAGATACTCACTTATCGCGGGCGCGATGAATTTGGCCTCATTATATCAGAGCATGATCGCGAACTTCTTAGCACGCTCTCGATAGATCTCAATTCCGCGCTCGAAGCAGCTAAGCAGATACCGCATAGTGAATGCGTTTTATTCAATAATCAGATTGTTTTAGATGTAAACGCGGACGTATATCTTTGTTGCGGAACAACATCTGCATTCTCCAATAAGATCGGTAATTATCTTGATTTGTCGATCAGCGATATACAGCTGAAAAAGGGCCTGAACAATCTCTGCGGCCCGTGCATGGTAGAGCGAGTTCATCAATATTTTGTTCATCAAGACATATTCGCGCGCTCCGCCGAATATTAGTCCGCTCTGCATAAACTATCCAATGCATGCTGCCCCAAGCTGTTTAGCTGATTTGGGGATTATTCCTTTAGTGGGATAATTCCCCATCTGTTTAGTCGTTTGTGAAGAACGCTGCTAGTGCGGGAGACGGAAGGCAGCGAGCAAGAAGACGCACAAGAGCTTCAGCTGCCAGCAGGCGGTGGAAGTTGTAGCCGGGGCAGCGGCGAGGACGGCGTTGGCGGCGTCGCACCTCGCGTTTGAGCGCTTCCGTAACGCGGCGGTGCTCGGCCGCGTCGCGAATCTCCTCTCGAAATCCGACCGAGCGAATATCACGACGTGAGCGCTAGATCAATTTGCAGGGAAATCGCCGCCAACCCACGCTTACGAGTTAATCCTGTAGACCTCCTCGACATAGCCTTCTCTTACCCAGCATTTCGAACGATACAGTTTCTCGAAGCTCTCGTGACTCGAGAAAAAATGATGCGCTGTCCGCGGGTAGAAGTATTCATGATTGATACTTAAAACGTATCCAGCCCCAATTCTAGAAAATTGGACAAGGTACTGGCGGATCAAATTATCGTCAATTTCTGGCAAACTATCCTGATTAACAATAATTCCATAGCTTTTATCAGGAAGACTCATGCATTTCCAGTAAGGTAGTATTTTTATAGCATCCTTTTTCTGCTCTTCGCCATAAAGAGAAACTTCATCGGCTCCCACCGCATGGATGAGGTAATGCCCCGCGAGAAGGCAGCTGATCGGCAGGTCCAGAATCGTGTAGTCTCGATAGCCGAGACGACGTGCATACATCGCACCTATGCCTATTCCTCCGCCGAGTTCGCAAACGGGATAGAAACCCCTGTTTAGCACCGAGATGCGGGCCGCCATATACAGGCTGTTGATGTGTCTATAGTGCAATACCCCACGGCTAGTTTCGACCCCGTCAGTGTGAATGACGCCCAAAGGCGGCGATATTTCGATACCCAGCGCATCTTCGATCTGTTGCGCAATTACATCGATATTTGCACGCAAATTCTCTCCCCATGGACCGCTTTCAGGATTCTCAAGGGGCAGCACACCCAAAGATTCTGCAAGACACACAAGCTTGTCGAGATATGTAAGCGCGACATTGTCGGGTCCAAGATCGCGGTTGTAACCGTCAACGCAAGTTGTTATTCCGCCGAACCACACGAACGACCTTCCAAACTGCAATAAGTATTCCGCTAGTTGCGCAGGATTTCGTGTTTCAACACACTCGATGAGTTGAGGCAATTCATTTCGCAAAAGCCCTGTCCATAAGTCTTCGCCCTGCCGCTTCAGAGCTGATGCAGGTTCATCATCAAGTGCCTTGTGATATGCAGCGATTAACCGTGCGGCCACCTCGACGCGATTGTTTTTCTGTTCCGCCGGCTTGCTAGCAAATCGGACGGGGGGCAACGGGAATTTAGCCGGATGTGCAAGGAGACGCTCAGTCAGGAGCCCTGATTCTGAGAACAAACCCGGACTTCTTGATTCTGAAATTAGTTTCGTTAAATCCGCTAGTCGCTGCTCCAACGTCATGTTGCTTGCCTATTTGACACTATGTTGCATGAGGTGTGTGAACTTAAAGTCTGACGATCATTCATCTAGCCAATTTGATCCGAGTTTCGCCGGATGGCCCTTAATTTTTCACGAAACCCGACCCAATTGGTGGGCGCTGGCAAGAGCCCGGATCGTGTTCTGACCTTGCCCGCGTTTAGCGCCGCCCTTGGCTGAGCGATTATGCGGCAAGCCGTTCTTTGTCGGCAAGCCACTTTTTTCGAACGCCATCGGGCTCGATATCTTATAAAACGCTCCGACTCTAACTATTGCTGGATGAGAGTTCAGGGGCAGGTCAGTATGTCCAAAGATCGAAATAGCCGTAGACCGTGCTTTCCGGCGGCAAATCCTTGGGTATCGCGCGCCACTGGCAGCCGGTCGAGAGCACGTACATCAAGCCGTTCACGACCGCGCGCATCGCGACCGTGCGTTTCCCTCCGCCCCGCTTCGCAGGTGGCATCAGGGGCTCGATGAGCGCCCACTCCGCGTCCGTCACGTCGCTCGGGTAGCGCAATTTGCTACGATCATAGCGCGCGCTTTTCATTCGTCCCCGTCGGCGGTCTCCGCGAGAATCAGACCGCGTCATAGCATCACAAGGGACCAATTCTACTTGTCATCGGACCGACACTTCAAGTCAATAGCTATTCCGCAACTGTTTCTCTGCATTGACTCAGCTCCTTTTGTAGACTTTCGATAGCTTCGCTCGACTCTCGCATAACCCACGCAAGCCTTTCCTCCAGTACGCGAATCTGCTCGGATTGGGCCACTAGCCGCGCTAGCATAACCTGATTAGCTTGCCGGACGGCGGTGTTGCTAAATCGCACAGATTCAGAAACATATCGGGGGTTGTTTTCTATTAGATGCTTGACCAGCGGAACAACCTCACCGGTTGAACCAGCAATAAGTCGGCAAAATGGACGGTCTTTTTCAGTCTTGAACTTTTCAATGACGCAAACGGAGTTATAAAAGCTGACGCTTGCTACACTACGAGAGAGGTGTCGATAGGACCACAAGACCTGAGTAGCGACCTCCGATGGTAAGATATGGTCGCAATTCACCACGTCAACTAGTTGTTTTAGCCACTCAATGGCCGATCCTTCTCGCCGATAACCGCCTTCAAATTCGGGTACATAACTACAGTGGAGGTCTTCGATTATGTAAACTCCACCGGGCTTAAGTCGATCAAATAGAATTGAAAATGTCGAAATGATATCGGAGGAAATATGTGAGCCATCATCGATAATGACATCGAATAACCTATCACCCAATTCTCGCTCTAAAATTTCATATTTAGTCGCATCCGCAACTATAACGTCAATGCGGTCGTCTTGAAAGACAAGCGAACTCACGGCTGGCGATATATCTACCCCGGTTATCGTCGAGCCTGAAGGGAGGTATCGCGCCCATAGTTCCAGGGACCCTCCGTTTTGCACACCTATCTCAAGCAGCGACACCGGATCTCCAGATTCACTAAACCTTTTGAGCTCCCGCTCGTAAATTTGGAAATAGTTTTCCCATTTATCTGCGTATTTTGATTCGCTTCCCAGGAACAAGTCTTCAAGCGATGCCATCGAGTGCGCCATTGTGATCGGGTTGATTACGAGGAGGTTGCGGCAATAGCGCAAGCTACGCTATCTTTAGCTTGCAAGCTTACCCACCCGAGCATGGCTTTGGCAACCTCTAAATGTCCAGTGATAGGGACAAAAATGACAAAGTGGATGCCTCCGCAAGTCTTATCCTACGTATGGAGAATTTTTGTTAGCAGGTTCTTTTCAAATGGGCTCATAGCCAGCTGCAGTGAAGAAGTTGGCGCCTTGCCATGGGGGCAACACCAAAACGCGACTTTGATGCACCGGGCTCTTGTGCAAACAGCGGAAGCGGGGCATATTTGCTGCCGAACGCGCTGAGCTCCTCTCATGCGGTGCGGTTCAAGCCGAGTTTTTTTGAGACCTCGTCGAGATGATCGCCGAGCGCGAAGTTAGTTTAGAGCATACGCCGATAATGCGATGGATCCAACACTACGCTCTCGAATTCGAAAAGCGGGACCCTTTCGCCTCCTAAGCCGGATCGTGGTGGCGGGTCGACAAAATCTGCATGAAGATCTTTTTTCCGGCGGGCGTTCAAGGGCAGGGCCAAGGTCCATTCAAAGTCGAAGCCACTTCGCATCAAAGATACCCGCGTGCCCGGAACCTGGTACGCAGCGCTCACCGCAGAACCCCGCTCATGTCCTGTGCCGTTCGTCGTGCCGTCCCGGAAAATTTGCAACCAGAACCACTCTGGTTGATTGACATAAGGTTGACAAAGCGACTCACCACGGTATTGATCGGTCCAAATTTTTGAGGAGCGTCGGAGACGTATGAAAAAGAAACGGGTATCGATTTCCCTCGAAAAGCTCTTTTACTCTGCGGAGCAAAAGAAATTGTTCCGTGCACTTACCGGCTCTCATCATAATCAGCTGTTCGACCCAACGTGGTATCGGGACCGCTATCAAGAGGTTGCTGCGCGGGGAGTGGATCCGTTGCGCCATTATATTCGCCGCGGAGTCTATGAAGGGAGGGCCCCTCACCCTCTTTTCGACCCATTATGGTATACCGTGCAATACGAGGACGTGGCACAGAGTGGGCAGCTGCCGCTGTTGCATTATTTGCAATACGGAGTGCATGAGTGGAGATCTCCTCACCCTTTGTTTGATGCCAAGTGGTACATTAAAAACAATATTGACATAATCGAAAATGGTTTTACACCTCTCGATCATTATCTACGTTACGGCTATAAAGAAGGTAGGCAACCTAACCCGTTTTTCGACCCTGCATTCTACCTTCGCGCCAATCCCGACGTGGAAGCAGCTGGGTTGGAGCCCTTGTCGCACTTCATCTCGTCCGGCGCGCGAGAAGGACGAAACCCTAGCCCGTACTTCGATACCAAGAAATACTCAGAAAGGCATCCTGAGGTCTATGAAAAGGAGATCAATCCTCTTGTTCACTATCTGGCATCGGACAATAAGTTCAATACCCAATATGTAAAGATAGATGCTCATTCGAGGCCGGAAACGGCCGAGAGCGATTACGACCTTTTGAGCCGAAGCGGCCTTTTTAACTCCGATTTCTATTTGGAAGCTTATCCAGACGTCGCTCTGGCGGGTGCCGACCCGTTGGCGCATTATCTCAGTTCTGGTTATACTGAAGGAAGAAATCCAAATCGGCTCTTTTCTTCTGCATGGTACGCGCGTCAGAATGACCTACCGCCGACCAAAAATCCGCTGATCGATTATCTGCTTCGAGGCGCTGCCGAAAGAAGAGATCCGCACCCGAATTTTAGTATTCGTAAGTATTTGAACGCTCATCCTGATGTTGCCGAATCCGGTGTCGAACCGCTTTTTCATTTTTTGAATGGCGGCGTCAAGGAGGCTAGGCAGATTTTTCCGAGCGATTACGGTTTGCCTATTTCAGATGAATATACGGCGTTGAATGAAGTAACCGCGTCGGCGCTGTCCCGCATGAGGGAAGACGGAATTACTCAGTTTAATCCTCAATTCGGGTTTCAGCCGCTCAACATCGAAGTGGATTCAGCGTTGGGAGCGACTCCATCTCTCCTGATAATTTTGCCGGGTCTGAACCGGAGATATGCGACGGGTGGGCCGAATACCGCTTATATTCTCGGATGTTTATTAGCCGCGGAGGGGGTCTCAGTCAAGTTCGTCTCCAATGATGCACCCCCTGATACGGACTTAGGCCCGCTCAAGAAGCACCTGAGTCTCTTGACCGGATTAGACCTAGATGAACTAGGGGTCGAATTCTTGGACGCGCATGCACGTGACAACGCTTTCAAGATCGGCTGCAATGATGTCTTCATGGCGACCGCGTGGTGGACCGCGCAGCCAGCCAAAGCGGCGACCGCGTTTGTGAATTCGAACAGATTTTTATACTTGATACAAGACTATGAGAGCATGTTTTATGGGTTGTCTGTGATGCATGCCGTTGCAAAACAGACATATAGCTATAATTTCCTGCCCATCGTAAATTCATCGTTGCTGCGCGATCACCTGGCCGAGGAAAAAGTAGGTCGCTTTGCTGAGCCAGCATTCGTCTCGAATGCGCTGTGTTTCGAACCGGCGGTAGACACGAATTATTTCTACCCGGACAGAGACCTGTCTCAAACACATCGTCGCCTTCTCTTCTATACACGACCGACGATGGCAGACCGGAATCTTTTTGCGCTCGGCGTCGCGTCGCTGCGCGCCGCCGTTACCGCCGGTTTGTTCGGGGAGCAGGGATGGGAGTTCATCGGGATGGGGGAACATTTCGAACCCATCGCGCTCGGAAAAGGCTTCGTTCTCAAGCCCGCGCCCTGGCTCGATTTCTCTGGATATGGGGCGCTGCTGCGGAGCGCGGACGTGCTGCTGTCTTTGATGTTGTCGCCGCACCCGAGTTATCCGCCTCTAGAAGTCGCGGCATGTGGTGGCATCGTAGTGACAACAGAGTTCGGAGCCAAAACCGCCGAACGAATGGCGAAGATTTCACCGAATATCATTGCCGTTCCGGCTACGTTGGAGGATTTGGTTCCGGCGCTTGTAAGGGCCGTCGGCCTACGCGAGCGTCAAAAAGGCTCGCCGAATGAAATTACGCCTCTGCCGCGGACTTGGGTCGAAAGTCTCTCTGCTATCCTTCCTCGTTTGCTCCAAGAGCTCGCGAAAGAGGGAATTTCGGGACGAAATACTTCGATCGGGAAGACACGGACGCAGGCGGTACGGATGTTGTTGGAAGAAAAAAGTAATCGTTCCATATCTACAGCTACATCCATCTCTCGGCATGTCACTGAAAGACGGCGACGTTTTCGGAACGCGGGGGATGGGCCAAGTTTGACAATCGTCTCCGCTCTAGAGCAAGTTGATGGTCTGTTTGAGTTGGCCTCGGCTATTCTGGGTCAAGAATCCGAGATCTCGGAATGGATCATTATCGACCGAACTGCGCAAGTGCAGGAACTCACATCCGTAATCAACGTAGTCGATGCGTCAAAGATTAAAATAATTCGGGCTCATGATTCGAACTCTATTCACGCATTGGCAAGCGTGGCGATTGGCGACTACTTGGTGTTGATCAACGCGGACGGTATCCCGACCATTGACGCGTTTAAAACGATAAGGGCGTTTTTACAGCAGTCAGGCGAGCCGCCGGCGATCGTGGCGGACGATTATGACGCTCGCAAGAATCCTTCTTTGACACCGATGATGCGTACGGGGTGGGACGAGCCGCTTTCTGCCTTTCAATCGGTCTCGCCAGGCCTCATCGCTTTCAAGCGTGACTGCGTGCCGAAGCGGCGCGATGAAGGGGCTCACGACGAAGCCTCACCAGCCGATATACTTTCTTTCGCTCGCTCGGCGGCACATCTTCCTGAAGTCCTCTGGCTCAGAACGAGAGGGGAGAACACCCGCGCCAACGCTTCAAAGGTTGACGGGCAAATTACGCAGAGCCGGTCGTTTCCGGTCATTTCGCTGAAAGAAGAAATTATATTGAAATTGCTGAAAGGAGAGCTCGCGAAACATTCGAAGGCTGAGATCGTGCATCTGCGGTCAGAACTGGCACTAGGGGAGACCGGTGACGCGACCCAGGAAGTTCATAAGATTTTCGAGCTTTTTCCGGATGCTCTAATAGTCGGAGGGCCAATCGAAGGGCCAAACGGAGCAATGTTGGAAGGCCCCATTGTTTTTGGTTATGGAGAGCTGATTGGATACCCCGAAGTGGAGCCAGACGTGCCCACGGCGCAATTCGATCCAATAACCATTGTACATGTCGTCAATGCTGTATCGGCCCGCTGCTGTTGGGTGAACAGAGCCCTTCTCGAACGAGAACTCGACGAAATGCCAGAGAAATTCTCGGCAGCTCTAATTGGCCCTTGGCTCGGCGCCGCCGCGACTAGATCGGGAGGAAAAGTCATATATGCCCCTCGAAGCGGAGCGAGAATGCGGGCCGAAACGAACTCGTCGCGAACGCGAAGCATAGCGGCACAGCTCGCAGAAAGGTTCTTCCTCCGGGAAAAAATCCAGCAAAAAGGCTACGCAGCCCAACTCGATGCGTCTGGGCAAAGACCATATAGCTTGCGGTTGGAGCCGATCAAGCCGCTTGCCGCTCTCCCCTACAGGGACATTCTCGAGCAGCGGGAAAGAGATTCTCGCGCGAGCTTTAAGGAGATCGGCGCGGCGCGTTCTAAAGTTGGCGTGTTATCGACGGTCTACATCAAAACCGACCCTCAGTTATTTCGCGCGACCGTCGCGTCCGTGACGTCTCAGATCTTAAACGCCGCAGAATGGATAATTCTGGCAAATGGACCCGTTTCTCCCGAAGTTGACGGGATCCTCCGCGAGATAGCCACAGACAGGCAGCTGTCGGACACGAGGACGTCTCAACAGAACGGCCTCGAGATCGTCGTTTTGTCTACTCCTGTAAATCTCGGCATCCATGGAGGGTTGAGGGTCTGTCTGGAAAATGCCACGAGCGAGTACGTGACAGCCCTGGATGCGGACGACTTGCTCACTCAAGACGCCATTGCACTGATTGAGAAAGAACTCGAAAAAAGCCCCGACGAGATTTTCTATACGGACGAGGATTTATACGTCGACGGTCGACCCGTCCATCCATTCTATCGAAGCGATTACGACCCGGTCCAACTCCGCGCGCACTCGTCGATCTGGCATTCGATCGTTTTCAAACGAGAAACAGGTCTGCGTTTAGGAGTGTATAGTTCCCACGCGGTGGAATATGCTTTGGATTGGGACACGCTGCTTCGGTTTGAGATAAACGGTTTCGCGCCTCGACACATCCCCCGAGTCATTTATCATTGGCGACAGCATAAAAGCTCGCTCTCCAATAGTGGATCTGTCTTCGAAGGCAGTCTGAAGTCAGTTCGGTCATCATTGGAATATATCCGTTCGAAGATGCCTGATCCGGAACTGTATCAGGTGTCGCCTTATCCATGTAATATGGGAATGCCTGATTTTTTCCTCGAGCGCCGCAAGACAAAGGCACCGATGCTCTCTTGGGTCGTCATGGGTTCGGAAGGAGAGCTGGTCGACGTTCCGTTTGGCTCGGTGCGGCGTCTGGAACTCTCCCGAGGAACTTTGGCCGTCGAGCGATTGGGAAGCGCGCTCAGGGCTATGTCTGACGAATTCGTGTGTTTGCTGGGGCCCGGCGTCCGCCTTTGGGACCTGGAGACAATATGGCAAGCCGTTCGCCATTTCGAAATGGTGCCTGCCGTGGCGGGCGTCAGCGGCCCCGTCACTCGGGAAACCGGGGAAATCGTCCTTGGCGCGGCCGTGCAAACGGGTGTTCGCGAGTATGCTGACCCCTACGCGGGCCGATCGATGCTCGACCGGGGCGCGGAAATGATGTCATTCATGAAGCCCTGTTGCGTCAGCGCCGTCTACTCGGATTTGCTCGTCGCAAGGCGAGAAGCGTTGGTGAATGCCATTTGCGAAGCGCCTAATAACTTGGCGATGCGGAGTCTCGGGCTATGGTTTGGAATATGGGCCGCCAGAAACGGGACATACCTCGTTTACGAACCTCTTTTGCGGGGAAGAGCGCAAGATGATGCGAGACTCATTTCAGATCCTGCCGAAGTTTTCGCATTCTCACTGGACGTCTGCCGGCAGGGCGCTTCTATCGACGGGCGAGGTGCCATTCGCGGACATGCAGCGATCGTCGCAGCTAGGCACGTTCACCCAAAATGAAGACGCGACAACGCCACGCGGGAGCGGCAACGGCTCGGGCCACCATCTCGGGCCAAGGAATTCGCGGCCTCGCGCCGACCGCGAAGAGAAGCGTGTGCCCCACGGGGCCACGCAGGATTCGGAACAGATTCTGTGATAGCCTGTATTGGCGCGCCGCCTCGGGATTGCTTTTTAGGGCGACGTTCCTTATTAGGAGGGGCCCTCTCGATTGGGCCCTCTTGTGCCGCGAGCTTTAATTGAAATTAGGCAGCACTAATCATGAAACATAATATAACAAAGGCTGTCATTCTTGCCGGCGGCCTAGGAACGCGCCTCGCGGAAGAGACTAGCGTGCGGCCTAAGCCTATGGTTGAGATCGGTGGCCGCCCGATTATTTGGCATATTATGAAAATATACTCGAACCACGGGATTAACGAATTTATTATCTGCCTTGGCTATAAGGGATATGTGATTAAAGAGTATTTTCAAAACTATTTTCTCCATACCTCCGACGTTACGATCGATCTTACTAGAAACGGAACAATAGTCCACGCTCAACGGACGGAGCCCTGGAAAATCACGCTCGTCGACACCGGCGACGCCACCATGACCGGCGGTCGCCTGAAGCGGATCCGCGATTACGTGGGCGACGCGTGTTTCTGCATGACCTATGGCGACGGTGTCAGTGACATCGACATCGCCGCCGAGATCGACTTCCATCTTAAGCATGGTCGGGACGCCACAATGACCGTGGTGCGGCCCGCCGGGCGCTTTGGTGCGGCGGAAATCGCCGACGGCGGCGCGGTGAAGGGTTTTCAGGAAAAACCCGAAGGCGAATCCGGCTGGATCAACGCCGGCTTTTTCATTCTGTCGCCGCGAGTTTTCGATCTGATTGACGGCGACGCAACGATCTGGGAGCGCGCTCCGATGGAACGGCTGGTCGCAGATGATCAATTGATGGCGTTTCGGCACCCCGGCTTCTGGCACGCCATGGACACGCTGCGCGACAAGCAGCAGCTTGAGGAAATGTGGGTCGCGGGGAAAGCGCCCTGGCGCAGCTGGGTCTAACGCGCTCATCGCTCGAACAGTCGCGTTCGAATGACGAGGCCTATCGCTGACCTTTCGCCAGCGCGGTCCATCGCTTATGGAGCTATTAATGCCGGTCCCTGAATCGTTCTCCGTTTACGCCGGCACCCGCGTGCTCGTCACCGGACATTCCGGGTTCAAAGGCGGCTGGCTCGCGGCATGGCTAGCGAAGCTTGGTGCCAAGGTGACCGGCGTCAGCCTGCCCCCGGATCAGGGGCCCAACAATCTCTTCGAGCGTGCGAAAATTGGCCAGCGCTGCAGTGACAACCGCTGGATCGACATACGCGACGAAAGCGCGATCGACCGCCTCATTCAGGAGATCCGCCCGAAGATCGTCTTTCATTTGGCGGCGCAGCCCCTCGTCCATCGCAGCTACCGCGAGCCTTTGCTGACTTTCGCAACCAATATTCTGGGGGCGGCCAACGTTCTCGAAGCCGCACGGCGCTGTGATGAGGTGGAGGCGGTGGTTTTCGTCACCAGCGACAAGGTCTACGATAATAAGGAATGGACGTGGGCCTATCGCGAGAACGATCGTCTCGGCGGCCTCGATCCCTATAGCGCGAGCAAGGGCGCGGCGGAGATCGTCGCACGCTCCTTCATGGAGGTGCTGCGCGGGCCGGGCGGCGGCTACCGCCTGGCGACGGCGCGCGGCGGCAATGTCGTCGGCGGCGGCGACTGGTCCGAAAACCGCATCGTTCCGGATATTGTCCGCGCCCTGCGCGCCGGCGAGCCGCTCGTGCTACGCCATCCAGAGGCGACCCGCCCCTGGCAGCATGTGCTCGAACTTTGTGCAGGCTATTTGACCCTCGGCGCGCATCTACTGGTCGGAAACGCCGCGCGCGGCCTGCCGCCGGCTCATTTCAAGGGCTCTTTCAACTTCGGGCCCGACCGGACCAATGAAATGCCTGTGCGCCGCCTCGTCGACGCGGCGCTTTCGGTCTGGGGAAGGCCGGATCACCCGGTTCAACTCGGCGAGTCGAAACTGCATGAATCAACCTATCTGCGGGTAGATTCCTCGAAATCCCAGGCCGAATTGGAGTGGAGGCCGGCGCTCGGCTTCGACGACACAATGACCTGGACCATGAAGTGGTATCGGCGCTATGTGGAAAATCCTTCCTGCGCGTCGGGCCTCGTCGACGAACAAATCGACGCCTATGCAGATCTTTATGGAAGGAAGCACATTTGACCTCCAATACGCATCGTCACACGGCGACTAAGAAATGCCGTCATTGCGGCGCGGCTTTGACGACCATTTTCGCCGATCTCGGGGCGACACCCGTTTCGAACGATTATCTGAGGGAGGCGGACCGCGATGGCCCTGAAAGCTATTATCCGCTTCGCGCATTCGTCTGCGATTCCTGCCGCCTCGTGCAGCTTGAGGATTTTCGGCGCGCCAATGAGCTGTTCCGCGAGGATTACGCTTATTTTTCCTCCGTTTCGACCAGCTGGTTGGCGCACGCCAGCCGCTACGCTGACGCAATGTCGGAGCGCTTCGGCCTTTCCAGCGCCAGCACGGTCGTCGAAGTCGCGAGCAATGACGGATACCTGCTGCAATATTTCCACGCGAAGAAGATCAATGTCCTCGGCATCGAGCCCTGCCGCTCCGTCGCGGAATTCGCCATCCGCGATAAATCGATCCCGACCCGCATCGAGTTTTTCGGCGAAAAGACCGGCAAACGCCTCGCCGCTGAAGGCTTTGCCGCGGATCTGACGGCCGCCAATAATGTCTTGGCGCATGTGCCCGACATTAATGACTTCGTTTCCGGCTTTCGGGAAATTTTGAAACCCGAGGGCGTTTCCACCTTCGAGTTTCCGCATCTACTTAATCTCATCGAGCTCAATCAGTTCGACACGATCTACCACGAGCATTTCTCGTACCTCTCTCTGCTCGCGGCGGATAGGTTCTTTGCTGCGAACGGCCTGCGCGTTTTCGACGTCGAGGCAATCCCGACCCACGGCGGCTCGCTGCGCCTGTTCGTCTGCCGGAAGGACGCATCGTGGAAGCGGACGGAGCGCGTTGAAGAACTTCTGCACCTTGAGCGCACGGCGGGCCTTGACGGCGACGCCGCTTATCTCGCCTTCGCCGAGAAAGTGCGCGAGACGAAGCGCGCGTTGCTGGAGCTCCTGATCGGCCTGAAGCGCCAGGGCAAGACCATCGCCGCCTATGGCGCGCCGGCGAAGGGCAATACCCTGCTCAATTATTGCGGGGTTGGGTCGGATTTCCTCGAGTTCACCGTCGACCGCTCGCCGCAAAAGCAGGGCATGTATCTTCCCGGCACGCGCTTGCCGATCAAGGCGCCGGAGGCCATCGACGCTCTCAAGCCCGATTACATTCTGATCTTGCCTTGGAACATTAAGGACGAGATCGTGAAGCAGATGGCGCATGCGCGCGAATGGGGCTGCAAGTTCATCGTCCCCATTCCGCGCGCGCAAATCTTCTGAAGGTTTGCCTCATGGAGTTCATCGACAGCGCTTTGCCCGGCTGCCGCCTGATCCGGATGACGCCGGCGGGCGACGCGCGCGGCTATTTCGTGCGCACCTTTTGCGCCAGGGAATTTTCCGAGCAAGGGCTAAATCCCGAGCTCGCCCAGGCGAGCTATTCCTTCAACGCCCGGCGCGGCACCGTGCGTGGCCTGCATTTTCAGGCGGCACCGCAGATGGAGGACAAGCTCGTGCGCTGCGTGCGCGGCGCGATTTTTGACGTCATGGTCGATATTCGACCCGGCTCTTCCACTTTCGGGCGCTGGGTTGGTTATGAGCTTACTGAGTACAATCATATGCAGCTTCATTCCGTACGCGGCTTCGCGCATGGATTTCAGACGCTCACGGATGATTGCGTGGTCGCCTATCACATTGCGCAATTCTACGATCCGCAAAAGGCCGCAGGCGTGCGCTGGGACGATCCCGACATTGGCATCGACTGGCCCTTGCCGCCGACCGATCAATCGCCGCGCGATCTGCAGCTGCCGAGACTGGCCGACGTCGACCGCGGCGCGCTGTCGCCTTTCGCCCCCGCCGCGTCATGACGGCGCGACTGCTCGTCACCGGTGGCGGCGGCTTCATCGGACGCCATTGTCTCGCCCCCGCACTCGCTGCCGGCTTTGAGGTTTGGGCGACAACGTCAACGCACAGCGCTCCCGCGTCGCGACCCGAAGCCGCAAATTTGCATTGGCGCTCCCTCGATCTGCTGTGTCCTGGCGCCCTTGAGGCTTTGATTTGCGAGATTAAGCCGACCCATGTGCTACACATGGCCTGGGAGACCACCCATGGAAGCTATTGGACGAGCCCCGCCAATCTCGATTGGCTCGCCCTCGGCACGCGGCTCTTTAAAAGCTTTGCAGAAGAGGGTGGAAAACGGCTCGTCTGCGCCGGCACTTGCGCCGAATATGACTGGAGCTCGGGCTATATGGTCGAGGGGGTGACGCCGGAGCGTCCCGCAACCTTTTACGGCCGCATCAAGCTGGCACATCATCAGGCGATGACCGCGACCGCGGATCTCCTCGGTTTCAGCGCCGCGACGGGACGAATTTTTTTCGCCTATGGCCCTTATGAGAACCCGAGCCGAATAATTCCTTACGCCTGCGCCCAGCTCGCGCGGGGCGAGCCGGCGGAGTTCGGGACCGGCCGATTCTACCGCGACTTCATGCATGTCGAAGACGTCGCCGCGGGCTTTGTCGCGCTGCTAAAAAGCGACGTTATGGGTGCCTGCAACATCGGGTCGGCGACGCCGGAAACCCTCGCCAACATTGTGACGACAATCGGCACCATCGCAGGACTTCCGGAGTTCATCCGACTCGGCGCGCGACCGGACCGCCCCGGTGATCCGCCAATGCTGGTCGGCGACAACGCAAAGCTTCGTTCAACGGGTTGGGCCCCGCGATGGAACCTGGGCGATGGACTGGCGCAGTCGTTTGAATGGTTCCGATCGCAATAGGAATTTTACTGTTTGCTTCGCCTCAATGTGTATGGGATTTCTCATTCGGGAGCGTCTTTCGAAGCGTAAATACCACCCCCTTGCCAGCAGCCTTGATCTCTGGTCCATAAGGGAGATGTATCGTCGCTCTGATTTGGAGCGGCTTTCGAAAGAGGAGCTGGACAGAACGACGAATGGCAGAGGGCGTGCGGAGGTCGCGCAGTGAGTCCCGCGTTCCAGGTTTCGGGCACCACCTTAACCGGGTCTGATAGGTTTCGGTTTCAAATTGAAATCGAAACCGAGAGCGGCGCGCGCGATCGCTCAGAGCGTCTTGTTAAACGCGCCGCATCGAGGATTCTTGCACCCGTCTGGCCCCCGATGACCGTGATTGACGGCTTCGTTGAGGCATCGCTATGAAAAAATTGCATCGCTACGTAGCGACCCGCGCGTGGGTGCGGGAGGTGTATGCAGGTGCGTTAAAAATGCGGGGTCGAGATCAGGAAGCTCCAAACCTTTATCGCGATTTCCAATGCGATAGGATCGCCGGTCCCTGTTCGGTCGTGTCGATAAGAGGTTTCATGGCCGCACGGACGCATTAATGTCTCTCTAAATCAGGCGGCCCGTGAAAAAAAATGGAGCTGTGCGCGAGAATCTGAGTCAGCAGCGATTTCGCGAAGCGAGGATGCAAGATTGGAATTGATTTTCCAGGTTAAAATCAATCGGTTCGATCAAGAGTTCTACGGTGCCTACTACGAGGACCTTAGTGGTTTTTCGTCTGGTCAGTTGCGGGAGCATTACCGTAGACATGGGGCCGCCGAAGGGCGCTTCAAGAATTTCGACGAAGCGCTGCAAGCCCTCGAGCGCCAGCATGGGCCTCTTCCAAAAGATTTCTCGGCGGCAGAATATCGGCGCCTCAACCCGGAATTGCCTCACATAGAATGGTGGCTGAAGCTCCATTACCTGCGACTCGGCCGTGGCGAGGGACGGCGATATCGATCCACAGATAAGAACACCTCAATCGAAGATCTTTTTAGCTCTTTCGCCAAGGTCACGAAAACAGTAAATATTCGCGAGTCAGGCGGAGTTTTGCAATTTACCACCGATGACCCCCAGATACATTTCCAGTTCCTCCCCGAGGTAGCCAGGAACTTCGTCATTTTAGATCTTTCGATCAAAATCTGCCCGATCGATTCCGAGCCAGGCGACCCCCGGGTTTATTTCGACTATGGAGATGGGTTTACGGAGCAAAATTCAGTCAACCTCGCTCAGGCTCGGAAAGATGTCTGGTTGGTGCACATTCCGCTCCCCGCACTCGCGGTCGGCCTTAGGCTTGATCCCGCATCGGCGCGCCGATCGATTCGGCTTGTCGAAGCGTCGATATCGTCGACGCCCATACAAAAGGCGCTTATATCCTTATATCAGACCGGCGACTCTTATCTCTCAAAGGAAGTTCAGCGAATTGTAGAGCAGGTTGGCTTCAGGTTGCATTCTGAGCGAGTCGCCCAGCGAGAACGTGCAAATTCGCATTCGCCTGACTTGCAGCGCCGCGCCTATGCTATGGCTGCGGAGAGGGCAATGCACGCGTTGAACAGGAACCTCACCGCGAGGCAAATGCAGTATCGACGGTGGATCGAGCAATATGACACGCTTTCAGAGAAAGACTTTGCCGACATGCGGGAGCAGGCTGATAGCTTTCCGATCAAGCCCCTCTTTTCGATCATTTTGCCAACCTATAACTCGAATATTAAGTTGCTGGAGGAGGCGATTAACAGTCTGCTAACGCAGACCTACCAAAACTTCGAAGTTTGCATCGCTGATGATTGCTCGACCAAGGATGAGGTTCGCGACTTCATTACAAAGACCGGGGATAAGCACGAGCGAATTCGCTATGTTTTTCGCGACGAGAACGGCCACATCTCCGAATGCTCGAACTCAGCAATCCGAATTGCCCGCGGTGACTATCTAGTTCTCGTTGATCACGACGACGTGATCCCCGCTCATGCGCTGTGGATGGTTGCTTACTACATAAATCTTTATCCAAATGCTAAAATTCTATACTCAGACGAGGACAAGCTTGAGGAAGATGGCAGCAGGTGCGATCCCTACTTCAAGGGCAATTTCGACTACTTCCTCATGTACGTTCACAACCTGGTTAACCATCTTGGCGTTTACGCAGCACATTTGGTGCGTCAGGTCGGGGGTTTTCGGAAGGGTTACGAAGGAAGCCAGGATTATGACCTCGTCCTACGCTGTGCGGAAGCATGCGAACCCGAGGACATCATTCATATTCCCTATGTGCTGTATCACTGGCGCAAAGCCCTCGGCTCCACTGCCACCTCGGCGGATCATAAGGAATATGCAATCCTCACTGCGCGTAAGGCGGTTAACGATCACTTCGCGCGGAAGGGTCTCCCTTACTTGTCTGTTGAGGGGAAGTTTCCATGGCATTCATCAATCCAAATCTCGCCCAATCTGTCGGAGCGATCGCGAAAGGTCGCCGTCATTATACCCGCTCGAGATTGCGTTAGTAATCTAGTAGCTTGCTTAAAATCAGTTGATCTAGCGAGATCCAAGCCTCACGAAATTCTTATCGTCAACAACTCCCGGGAACCAGGGGATCTCAGCTTTCTTCGGAGTTATGTCTCGCGTAACAACCGTGCCAGACTCATTGATTGCCCGGGCGAGTTTAATTTCTCAGCTATCAACAATTGTGCGGCGGAAATGGTCGAGAGCGACATTATTTGCTTCTTAAACAACGACACAGAGGTTCTTGCGGAGGATTGGCTAGAACGGGCAACAGCACATTTCGAAATTCCTGACGTCGGCGCGGTCGGGGCAAAGCTTCTGTACCCCGACCAGACAATCCAGCATTTCGGATTTTATCTCGGGAGCGACCTGCCCGAGATCGCCTGGCATCCACATAGGGGGCTAGCCGGAGACTCGCCCGGACTTTTCGGAAAGGCGTCGCTCATTCAACAGTTTTCAGCCACAACTGCAGCATGTCTTTTCGTACGTCGAAATGTGCTCGAAGAGATCGGCGGCTTCGATGAAACACTTAGGGAGTCATACAACGACGTTGATCTATGTATAAGGATCAGAGAGGCAGGTTATCGAATTATCGTGGACCCCGCGGTGCTGCTCCTTCGCAAAGAAGCGGTGATGTGTGGGCACGACGTTTCTCCCGAGAAAGCGGAGCGGCTTGAGCGCGAGGCGGCCATGATGAGAGAGAAATGGGGTGCGCAGCTCGACTGCGATCCATTTTACAACCCAAATCTCTCGCTGAGCGCCGATTTCACGCCAGCGTTCCCGCCAAGAATTACCTATCCGTGGAAGCTTCCCTCAAAATGGGGCAGGGAAAGGCAAGAATCGGGTTTGAAAAGTTTGAGATCATTCCTTAACGTGGATCGCTTGGCGAAAATCTTGAACCGCCTTTCTTTTTCGGTAACTGCTTCCCGCTGGTTACGCTGGAAATAGCGGCACCTCGTCGCCGCAAGATGGTCGTCCACCGGCAGGAGCGCTTCAAGCCGAAGCAGCCGAACGAAGTCTGGAGCCTGGACTTCATCCACGATCAGCTCAGCAATGGCGACAAGTTCCGGGCGCTGACGGTGGTCGACGTGTTCAGCCGCGAGGCTTTGGCGATCGAAGTCGGGCAGCGCCTTCGCGGTATCCCTCCGGCGGCGGCCGCCTGGCGTTGATTGCGGTTTTTGAGATAGCTGCCTGACGGGTGGCGCGATGATCGTGTCCACTTCTATTACAAGCGGACACTATCGCCGATGTCGCGCAACGATGACGATCCGCCGGCTCTCCGGCGCCGACGCCGATCCTGGTCTCTCGAAGAGAAGCGCCGGATCGTCGAGGAGAGCCTTGAGGACGGAGCTTCGATCGCCGAGGTTGCGCGACGGCACGACCTCAACACCAACCAGCTCTTCACCTGGCGCCGGCAGTTCGGCGTCGATCTGGCTGCGCCGCAGGACCTCGCGCCGATCCTGCCCGTGACGATCACGCCGGACACAGTGGGGGAGCATTCCGCTCCGGGGCCGACCGGCCAGATGGAGATCGTCCTCGCCGAGGGTGACCGGATCCTCGTGTGGTCCGATGTCGAGGCAGCCGCGCTGTCGCGGGTCGTGAAGGCGCTGCGGCGATGATCCCGTTGCCGGCGGGCTGCCGCGTCTGGATCGCCACCGGCCACACCGACATGCGACGCGGCATGCAGGGCCTCGCCCTTCAGGTGCAGGAGCAGTTGAAGCGCGACCCGCACGCCGGCGATCTCTACATTTTCCGCGGGCGCAGGGGCGACCTCGCAAAAATTCTCTGGCATGATGGCGTCGGACTGTCGCTGTATGCAAAACGCCTCGATCGCGGAAAGTTCATATGGCCCTCGGCGACGGCGGGCGCGGTGTCGATCTCGGCGGCGCAGATGGCCTATATGCTCGAAGGGATAGATTGGCGAAATCCGCAAATGACCTTTCGGCCGCAAAGCGCGGGGTGAATCGCAAAAAATCCAGGGCGGAGGCATTTTGGGGCGCCACAAATCGCAAGATATGTGATTCACTTCGCCTATGGACGCTGCTGCCCAGGCCCTTCTCGACGAAAATGCTGCGCTGAAAGCAGAGTTGGCCGTCGCACGGGCGAAGGCGTCGGAAGACACGGCGCTGATCGCCGCGCAAAAGCTTCAGATCGCCAAGTTGCAGCGGCAGATCTACGGGCAAAAGTCGGAGCGCGCTGCGCGGCTGATCGATCAGTTGTCGCTCGAGCTCGAAGAGCTGGAAGCGAGCGCGACGGAAGATGAGCTCGCGGCGGAGCAGGCGGTCACGAAAACCACGCTGGTCGCGGGCTTCACGCGCAAACGGTCCGAGCGCCACACATTCCCGGAACATCTACCGCGCGAGCGCGTCGTAATCGAGGCGCCGACGAGCTGCGCTTGCTGCGGCGGATCGCGGCTGCGGAAGCTCGGCGAAGACGTGACGCAGACGCTGGAGACGACGCCGCGTCAGTGGAAAGTGATCGAGACCGTGCGAGAGAAATTCTCCTGTCGGGACTGCGAGAAGATCACACAGGCGCCGGCGCCGTTCCATGCCGTTCCGCGCGGCTGGGCGGGGCCAAGCCTTCTGGCGATGATCGCCTTCGAGAAGTTCGGCCAACATCAGCCGCTGAACCGTCAGGCGGAGCGCTATGCGTTGGAAGGCGCGCCGATCTCCTTGTCGACCATGGCCGACGCCGTCGGCTCCATCTGTGCGGCGCTGGATCCGCTGCGGCGTCTCATCGAGGCGCATGTCCTGGCCGCCGAGCGCCTACACGGCGACGACACCACGGTTCCCGTGCTGGCGAAGGGCAAAACCGACACGGGTCGGTGCTGGGTTTATGTCCGCGACGACGCGCCCTTCGGCGGCGCCGGGCCGCCGGCGGCCATCTTTTATTACTCACGCGACCGCAAAGGCGAACATCCGCAGGCGCATCTGGCGGGATATGCTGGCATCCTGCAGGCCGACGCCTATGACGGCTACAACAGGCTCTACCTAGCGGACCGCAAGCCGGGCCCGATCCGCGAGGCGGCGTGCTGGGTCCATGCGCGACGCCCCTTCTTCGCCATGGCTGATCTGGATGAGAACGCGCGACGCAAGGCTGCTGGCAAGAAGGAAATCCCTTTGTCGCCCATCGCGATCGAGGTGGTGCGTCGCATCGACGCGCTGTTCGAAATCGAGCGGTCCATCAATGGAAAGAGCGCGGAAGAACGCCTGTCGGTCCGCCAGATGCTGAGCCGTCCATTGGTCGATGATCTGCGGATCTATATGCGCGAGCAGGCGGCCAGGCTCTCGCGCGGGCACGACCTGGTCAAGGCTATCAGTTACATGCTCAAGCGCTGGGCCGCGTTCACGCTTTTCCTTGAAGACGGACGCGTGTGCTTGTCCAACAACGCTGCAGAACGAGGGCTAAGAGGCATCGCGCTGGGAAGAAAATCGTGGCTGTTCTGCGGGTCCGATCGCGGAGGGCAGCGCGCTGCGGCCATGTATAGTCTCATTGTCACGGCCAAAATGAATGGCGTCGATCCGCAGGCATGGCTCGCAGACGTTTTGTCCTGTATCGCCGCCCATCCCGCACATCGGCTTGAAGAGTTGCTGCCCTGGAACTGGGCGATACAAGGTCCGGTAATCTCCGCTCGTGCAGCTTGATCATGCACGTCAACAAAGTCTCTCACGTCACGACAATCAATCGGGTCGCCTCGGACCTCGGCGAAAACGAGGATTGGCTGTTCGACGTCGCCGCCGAGATGGAGCCCGAGGACGGGCTCATATGGGTGTCGGGGATCGGCGACGACGCCGTGATGGCCTTCACCGACTTCGGCGTCGAGAATTTAATCGAACTAATCAAAATGCATAAAAACGATCCGACGCTCCTCAGGCGCTGAAACAGCCCGACTGCATCGCCTGCGGCCTACGCCGGATGGCTACCCTTCGCGGCGAACACGTCGTCGATGTCCTGAACCGCCTCGTCCGGCGACGCGGCGCGCCGAAATATCTTTTTGCCGACAACGGCGCGGAGTTCACCGGGCATCTCGTAGATCTATGGGCCTATCACCATGGAACCCGGATCGACTTTTCTCGACCCGGGAAACCGACCGACAACGCGTTCATCGAGACACTCAACGGATCGCTGCGTGACGAATGTCGTATCCCTCCGGCGGCGGCCGCCTGGCGTTGATTGCGGTTTTTGAGATAGCTGCCTGACGGGTGGCGCGATGATCGTGTCCACTTCTATTACAAGCGGACACTATCGCCGATGTCGCGCAACGATGACGATCCGCCGGCTCTCCGGCGCCGACGCCGATCCTGGTCTCTCGAAGAGAAGCGCCGGATCGTCGAGGAGAGCCTTGAGGACGGAGCTTCGATCGCCGAGGTTGCGCGACGGCACGACCTCAACACCAACCAGCTCTTCACCTGGCGCCGGCAGTTCGGCGTCGATCTGGCTGCGCCGCAGGACCTCGCGCCGATCCTGCCCGTGACGATCACGCCGGACACAGTGGGGGAGCATTCCGCTCCGGGGCCGACCGGCCAGATGGAGATCGTCCTCGCCGAGGGTGACCGGATCCTCGTGTGGTCCGATGTCGAGGCAGCCGCGCTGTCGCGGGTCGTGAAGGCGCTGCGGCGATGATCCCGTTGCCGGCGGGCTGCCGCGTCTGGATCGCCACCGGCCACACCGACATGCGACGCGGCATGCAGGGCCTCGCCCTTCAGGTGCAGGAGCAGTTGAAGCGCGACCCGCACGCCGGCGATCTCTACATTTTCCGCGGGCGCAGGGGCGACCTCGCAAAAATTCTCTGGCATGATGGCGTCGGACTGTCGCTGTATGCAAAACGCCTCGATCGCGGAAAGTTCATATGGCCCTCGGCGACGGCGGGCGCGGTGTCGATCTCGGCGGCGCAGATGGCCTATATGCTCGAAGGGATAGATTGGCGAAATCCGCAAATGACCTTTCGGCCGCAAAGCGCGGGGTGAATCGCAAAAAATCCAGGGCGGAGGCATTTTGGGGCGCCACAAATCGCAAGATATGTGATTCACTTCGCCTATGGACGCTGCTGCCCAGGCCCTTCTCGACGAAAATGCTGCGCTGAAAGCAGAGTTGGCCGTCGCACGGGCGAAGGCGTCGGAAGACACGGCGCTGATCGCCGCGCAAAAGCTTCAGATCGCCAAGTTGCAGCGGCAGATCTACGGGCAAAAGTCGGAGCGCGCTGCGCGGCTGATCGATCAGTTGTCGCTCGAGCTCGAAGAGCTGGAAGCGAGCGCGACGGAAGATGAGCTCGCGGCGGAGCAGGCGGTCACGAAAACCACGCTGGTCGCGGGCTTCACGCGCAAACGGTCCGAGCGCCACACATTCCCGGAACATCTACCGCGCGAGCGCGTCGTAATCGAGGCGCCGACGAGCTGCGCTTGCTGCGGCGGATCGCGGCTGCGGAAGCTCGGCGAAGACGTGACGCAGACGCTGGAGACGACGCCGCGTCAGTGGAAAGTGATCGAGACCGTGCGAGAGAAATTCTCCTGTCGGGACTGCGAGAAGATCACACAGGCGCCGGCGCCGTTCCATGCCGTTCCGCGCGGCTGGGCGGGGCCAAGCCTTCTGGCGATGATCGCCTTCGAGAAGTTCGGCCAACATCAGCCGCTGAACCGTCAGGCGGAGCGCTATGCGTTGGAAGGCGCGCCGATCTCCTTGTCGACCATGGCCGACGCCGTCGGCTCCATCTGTGCGGCGCTGGATCCGCTGCGGCGTCTCATCGAGGCGCATGTCCTGGCCGCCGAGCGCCTACACGGCGACGACACCACGGTTCCCGTGCTGGCGAAGGGCAAAACCGACACGGGTCGGTGCTGGGTTTATGTCCGCGACGACGCGCCCTTCGGCGGCGCCGGGCCGCCGGCGGCCATCTTTTATTACTCACGCGACCGCAAAGGCGAACATCCGCAGGCGCATCTGGCGGGATATGCTGGCATCCTGCAGGCCGACGCCTATGACGGCTACAACAGGCTCTACCTAGCGGACCGCAAGCCGGGCCCGATCCGCGAGGCGGCGTGCTGGGTCCATGCGCGACGCCCCTTCTTCGCCATGGCTGATCTGGATGAGAACGCGCGACGCAAGGCTGCTGGCAAGAAGGAAATCCCTTTGTCGCCCATCGCGATCGAGGTGGTGCGTCGCATCGACGCGCTGTTCGAAATCGAGCGGTCCATCAATGGAAAGAGCGCGGAAGAACGCCTGTCGGTCCGCCAGATGCTGAGCCGTCCATTGGTCGATGATCTGCGGATCTATATGCGCGAGCAGGCGGCCAGGCTCTCGCGCGGGCACGACCTGGTCAAGGCTATCAGTTACATGCTCAAGCGCTGGGCCGCGTTCACGCTTTTCCTTGAAGACGGACGCGTGTGCTTGTCCAACAACGCTGCAGAACGAGGGCTAAGAGGCATCGCGCTGGGAAGAAAATCGTGGCTGTTCTGCGGGTCCGATCGCGGAGGGCAGCGCGCTGCGGCCATGTATAGTCTCATTGTCACGGCCAAAATGAATGGCGTCGATCCGCAGGCATGGCTCGCAGACGTTTTGTCCTGTATCGCCGCCCATCCCGCACATCGGCTTGAAGAGTTGCTGCCCTGGAACTGGGCGATACAAGGTCCGGTAATCTCCGCTCGTGCAGCTTGATCATGCACGTCAACAAAGTCTCTCACGTCACGACAATCAATCGGGTCGCCTCGGACCTCGGCGAAAACGAGGATTGGCTGTTCGACGTCGCCGCCGAGATGGAGCCCGAGGACGGGCTCATATGGGTGTCGGGGATCGGCGACGACGCCGTGATGGCCTTCACCGACTTCGGCGTCGAGAATTTAATCGAACTAATCAAAATGCATAAAAACGATCCGACGCTCCTCAGGCGCTGAAACAGCCCGACTGCATCGCCTGCGGCCTACGCCGGATGGCTACCGAATGTCTGAACATTACATTCATTGGTTCCAGACGCTAGCCGAGGCGCGATGTCTCATCGAAGCATGGAGGATCGACTACAACGAGAGCCGGCGTCACATGGCCCTTGGTAATATCCCGCCGAGCGAATACGCTTTGCGGGCAGTCAGTTCGACAGCATGATAGGTTCAAACGCCGTCGGAAGCTAACTCTGGTCCTGGACCACCGTTCACAAGCGCTTCAGCAATGGGCCGGACTCTAATCCAAGCTGGAGGAGTTTTTCAGGGGCAGGTCAGTTAGACTAAAGAACAGAGACATTGAATAGCCCTGAAAATCAGGCCATAGGTACTCGCGCGACAGGGGCGCCTGGTCCCAGCGCATGTTCTCTGTTCCGCCACTATTCAGCTATAGTGCAACCCTTATCAGACGTTCTGCAAGAGGGGCTCGTGTCAGCGCATCTTCTACCCAAGTTAAGTGAATTTGGCCGAATTATCTCGGTGATCCTACTGATGGATATGAGAACGCGTTTCGGCGCCAGCTTTTTTGGCTATCTTATTGCTATCGGTTGGCCGCTGAGCCATCTCGTCATCATCTCGGGCGCTTATCTCCTGAGGAACTATGTCGCGCCTGTCGGCGAGAGCCCGGCTGTTTTCGTCGCAACGGGAGTCGTGCCATACATCCTCTGTCTTTATCCTGGCAGAATGCTTGGTATGGCCGTAATTCAGGGTCGCTCGCTGCTGAACATGCCGATCCTCAAGCCTGGGCATCTGATCGCCGCGAGATGGATATTGGAGGTACTCAACGCTTTCATTGTCTTGGGTTTGTATTTGTTGCTTATGTATTCGCTCGATATCGATTTTCTCCCGGCAGACTACTTTGTCGCCGCCCAAGCAGTTCTTGCTGCTGTTTATCTTGGCGTAGGAATTGGAGCGCTTAATACTGTCGCTTGCGCGGTATTCGGACACTTTTTCCTTCTAGCCTTTACTATGGTGACAGTTCTTCTATATATTGCTTCCGGTGTGTACGTGCCGTCTTACACATTTAGTGAAGAGATGCGTGAGTATTACTCCTATAATCCGCTTTTCCAGATCGTGGAATGGCTACGCTCGGCGTATTACACGAGCTATGATCCCGCTATGGTCGATAAATTCTACGTAATCGAAGTCGCTTCAATCTCTCTTGCTCTTGGCCTACTAGGGGAGCGTTTTTTTCGCGGAAAATTTCTCTCCTGATGTCGCTCTTGAGGAGGGAGGCTTGTTCGAGCTCCGGGGTCAAAGGGATGCCAGCTTCGATGCTCGCTGCAGCGTTCGATAGCCCGTGACCTGCCCCTGAACTTTCATCCAGCAATAATTAGAGTCGGAGCGTTTGATACGCCCGAGGGCGCGGATGTAGCAACAGGCGATCGGCGGAGCTGGTCGGGGTTGCGCAGCCGATCGCCTGTTGCGGTGAGATTGGCCGCATAGTCCGCTGGCGTCGCGTAGCCGAGCGAAGAATGCGGGCGTCGATGATTATAGTCGCTTACCCATTCGCCGATCTTCGCCCGCGCGTGGTCGAGGCCGAAAAACAGCGTCTCATTCAGAAGCTCATCGCGCATGCGCCCGTTGAAGCTCTCGCAAAAGCCGTTCTGCATCGTAAGACCGTATGTCCGCTTTTGCGACTGAGGTGGCTCGCCCTACGCTGTGCGAGCGAGGGTTGCTCGGCGATCCGAGCCGATCCTCAGCGCAGGAGGGCGAGCCATGGAGCAGTCTACAGAGATTTTCGTCGGGATCGACGTTTCGAAGGCGCGTAACGCGGTTGCAGTCGCTTCCGGCGGGCGAAGCGGCGAGGTGCGTTTTGTCGGGGAAGTGGATTCGTCTGTCGAAAGCATGCGCCGCCTCATCAAGCGCATTACGGCCAAACATGCGGATGCGCATTTTTGCTATGAAGCCGGGCCGACCGGTTATGGCCTGAACCGGCTCATCGTTTCGATGGGGTTCCCTTGTTCCGTGGTCGCGCCTTCTCTCATTCCGCGCAAGGCGGGCGATCGGGTCAAGACCAACCGTCGCGATGCGGTTGCGCTCGCCAGGTTGCTTCGGGCTGGTGAACTGACAGCCGTGTGGGTTCCGGACGAAAGTCATGAAGCGATGCGCGATCTCGTGCGCGCAAGAGCCGCGGCGGTCGAAACGCTGTGTGTGCATCGTCAGCAGGTGAGCGCATTTATGCTCCGGCACAGTCGGATTTTTCCGCGCAAGACCGCTTGGGGCGCTCGTCATCTTCGCTGGCTTCAAGAACAGAAATTTGATCATCCGGCCCATCAGATCGCGTTGCAGGAGATGGTCGAAGCCGTGAGAATCTCTAAGGAGCGCGTGGAGCGTCTCGAGGCGGCGATCGAAGAGTTCCTACCCGAATGGTCGCTGGCGCCTGTGGTCCAGGCGCTCCAGACCCTACGAGGGATCGATCTGATCGTAGCCGTTACCTGCGCCACGGAGCTTGGCGATCTGAGTCGCTTCGAAAATCCGCGTCAGCTCATGGGCTATCTCGGTCTGACGCCGAGTGAGCGCTCGACGGGCGACACAGTTCGGCGTGGCGGCATCACCAAGGCCGGCAATGGTCGCGTGCGGCATCTGCTGATCGAAAGCGCCTGGACCTACCGCCATCCACCACGGATCGGAAAATTGAAGCTCTACAAACTCGAAGCCGCGCCGCCGCGCGTAAGAGAGATAGCGTGGAAAGCGCAGACCCGCCTAACAGCACGATATCGCGCGCTCAGTGCACGCGGCAAAAGAACGACCGTCGTCTGCGCCGCAATTGCGCGGGAGCTTGTTGGTTTCATGTGGTGCGTTGCAAAGGAGGCGCAAACCGCCTGAGACGCAACACAGGCAATTGATTATCCGCTCGCGCATGGGCGGGGACTGGATCTCGGCGAGGGGAATACCCGTCACACGCTTTGTGGCCGGCAACAGCCGACGCCCGCTGTAAGATAGGGACAGCCCCAGACGCATTTTCGGGAATGCGGTAACCAACCCGCGCATAAGAGCTTGATCACCGACGTCTTTCAGATCCAGTCCCTACCCCTGCGCGACAACCGTCCTTCCACGCCGCTTCCCGTGGCGTGAAGTCGCTCGTCAAATTTGTTGACAGCGGACATAAGAGCGCTGTTGCGGTCCCACCTTCCAACCGATGCTGAAAGCAGCGAGTCTGATCTCCTGATTTGGAGATAAGGCTTGTGTCCAGACTTGACCCTACGCTTGAGCCTAATGGCGGAGCGGTGCGCCGGATCGAAGTGATCACGGGCGGCGGCGAACGTCGTCGACGATGGTCGGTTGCGGAGAAGGCGCAAGCCGTCGAAGAGTCGCTTGCGCCTGGCGCGGTGGTTTCAGTTGTCGCGCGACGGCATGGGCTGGCGCCGCAGCAATTGTTTTCGTGGCGACGAAAGGCGCGACGGCAAGCGGAACTCGATGCTGTTTCATTTGCGCCGGTTGTTGTCGAGCGACGAGAGGAAGCGCCCGTCGCTCTGGGGTCGGAGAGCAGACCGGTTGCTCGCCCGCACGTGATTGAGCTCGCAATTGACGGTGCAAGCGTCTGGATCTGGCGTGACGCGCCCATGGGCATGGTCACGGCGATTATCGACGCCTTGAAGGCGAGTTCATGATCGGGCCGACAGGCGCGATCCGCGTCATGGTGGCGACGAAGCCCGTCGACTTCCGAAAGGGCGCCGAGGGCTTGGCTGCGCTGGTCCGAGAGACGATGCAGGCAGATCCTTTTGACGGCGCTGTTTATGTGTTCCGCGCGAAAAGGGCTGATCGCATCAAACTGGTGTTCTGGGACGGCACGGGCGTCTGTCTCTTTGCCAAGCGGCTGGAAGATGGCGAGTTCCGCTGGCCGAAGATCGAAGACGGGGTGATGCGGTTGTCCGCGGCGCAGTTTTCGGCGCTGCTGGAGGGGCTCGACTTTCGCCGCGTGCGCGCGGCGAAAGAGACGGCGGCGCCGACCTTGCCGGGATAAGCCGCGACACAGTGAATCAGGGCATCGAAGAACGTCGAAAGGCGGCGGAAAATATGGTCTTCTGCGACTATGGCGCAGGCGATCGAGACGCTTCCCGACGATCCAAACGAACTGAAGGCGATGCTGCTTGCCGAGCGGGCGCGCAACGAGCGTCTCGTTCAGATCATCAAGGAGATGCAGCGCCATCGCTTTGGACGGCGCGCCGAGACCCTTCCCGAAGACCAGATGCTGCTCGCGCTCGAAGAGGTCGAGCAGACGGAAGCGGGCGCCGCGGCGGAGGGGGAAGCCAAGTCCGCCGCCGAACGTGAAAAGGCGGCCAGAAAGCGCCGCACGAACCGTGGCGCGCTACCTGCCCATCTCCCGCGCATCGAAACCATCATCGACATCGAGGATAAAGCCTGTCCTTGCTGCAAGGGCGCGCTCCACCAGATCGGCGAAGATGTCTCTGAGCGGCTCGACGTCGTGCCAGCGCAGTTCCGCGTGCTGGTGACGCGTCGACCCAAATACGCTTGTCGCGCCTGCGAGGGCGCGGTCGTGCAGGCGCCGGCCCCGGCGCGGCTGATCGAAGGCGGCTTGCCGACGGAGGTGACAGTCGCACATGTGCTCGTTTCCAAATACGCCGATCATCTTCCGCTTTATCGCCAAGCACAGATCTACGCCCGGCAGGGGATCGCCCTCGACCGTTCGACGCTCGCCGACTGGGTTGGTCGCGCCGCCTGGCATTTGCGGCCCGTGCACGAGCGGCTTCTGGAACACATCAGATC
The DNA here is from genome assembly GCF_026427715.1 of Methylocystis sp. MJC1. NCBI lineage: Bacteria > Pseudomonadati > Pseudomonadota > Alphaproteobacteria > Hyphomicrobiales > Methylocystaceae > Methylocystis > Methylocystis sp. MJC1. Next base: position 131,422 of record NZ_CP107559.1, read on the forward strand.
GTCGACGAAAATCTTCGCTGACGAGACAAGGGCGCCGGTGCTCGACCCCGGGCGCGGGCGTACCAAGACTGGCCAACTTTGGGCTTATGCGCGTGACGACCGGCCATGGGGCGGCGCCGATCCGCCAATCGCAGTCTATGTCTATGCGCAAAACCGAAAGTCCGAGCAGCCGCTCACGCATCTTGCTGGCTTCACGGGCGTCGTGCAGGTCGACGGTTACGCCGGCTATCGCGCGCTGACGCAGAAGAACAGCGTGTCGCTCGCCTTCTGCTGGTCTCACGTCCGCCGGCGCTTCTACGAACTCGCCGCAGCAGGTCCCGCGCCGATCGCCAGCGAGGCTCTGGCGCGCATCGGCGAACTCTACGCCATCGAGAGCGACATCCGCGGCCAAAGCGCCGGCAAACGTCGGGACGCGCGGCAGGAGAAATCCCGCCCCATCCTCGACGCGCTCGAGCCATGGCTGCGTGAAAAACTCGCGCTGATCAGCCAGAAGACCAAGCTCGCCGAGGCGATCCGCTACGCGCTCTCGCGCTGGGACGGCCTGACACGCTTCATCGACGACGGGCGCATCGAGATCGACTCCAATGTCGTCGAACGTGCAATCCGTCCCATCGCCCTCAATCGGAAAAACGCTCTCTTCGCGGGTTCGGACGGAGGCGGCGAAAACTGGGCGATCGTCGCCTCGCTCATCGAGACCTCCAAGCTCAATGGCGTCGATCCGCTGGCCTACATCGCTGACGCTCTTTCTAAGATCGTCAACGGCCATCTCGCAAGTAAGCTCGACGAACTGATGCCTTGGGCCTATGCACAATCCGCCGTGGCCTTCAAAGAGGTGGCCTGAAAACAGCGGTTACTCTGCATCGGCTTGCCCGGCGCGATGTAACGCCATGTATGGATGCCCCCGTTCGTGCAAGAAGTTTTTGAGCGGTTCGACCACGTGATCGGGTGCGGTCATGTATCAGGCCTTCATATGCGGCCCAATACGTGACCGCTAGCCGGTATGGAGATATGTGGGCCTGGCGCAAATCATTCGAACGAGTCTTGAGCTCTATGGCGTTAATTGCGTTTCCGGGCCCGGATCTGACCGATCATTTGACCTTACCGTTCGTCGACCTCCTCACACGCCCGACGTTTCCCAAGTCACGGAGTCTGATTGTCGATCAGGACACCGCAACCGCAGGAACTCGGAAATCTTCTCCCTTCGCCAGCATGGCCCAGACCGAGCGCGCCATATTGTTGGCGAGCGCAATCGCCACCAGCATCTTTGGTTTGCGCGACAGCATGCGCTGCAGCCAGCTTCCCTCCGGCGCACCCTTCCGCAAGGCGGAGCGAACGACGGCCATCGCGCCGATGATCAGCAGGCGGCGAATATCGCGCTGGTCCATCTTTGAGATTTTCCCGAGAACCTGTTTGCCCCCGGTCGAATGTTGCCGGGGGACAAGCCCAAGCCAGGCGGCGAAATCGCGCCCTCGGTTGAAGACATCCATTGGCGGCGCGAAAGTCTCTATCGCTAGGGCCGTGATTGGGCCGACGCCAGGCATAGTTTGCAGACGCCGTGTCGTTTCTCCGTATGCGGCTTCGTGAACCGTCACCTTCTCAAGGTCGGAGATCTTTTTCGACAGCCCTTCGATCTGATCAAGGAAGGCACGCGCCAGTTCCACGACGAGCAATGGAAACGGTGTTGTTTGATCCTCGACCGCCGCTTCAAGAACTTTAACGTTCGCCGTCCCCTGAGCGGCGACGACGCCGTGCTCCGACAAATGACCGCGGAGCGCGTTAATCAGCTGCGTACGCTGCCGGATCAAAAGATCCCGCGTCCGAAAAAGCATGGCGCGGGCCTGCTGTTCCTCGGTCTTGATCGCGACAAAACGCATCGTCGGTCGACTTGCAGCCTCAGCGATAGCTTCCGCGTCGGCCGCATCGTTCTTTTGGCGCTTGACGAAAGGTTTGACGTAGGCGGGTGGGATCAATCGAACCTCGTGCCCGAGGTCGCGGATGGCTCGCCCCCAATGGTGGGCGCTTCCGCAGGCCTCCATGGCGACGATGCAGCGTGGCTGCTCGGCAAAGAAGGCGAGAACTTTTTCTCGGGAAAGCTTCTTGCGGAAACCCACGCCACCATCGGCGAGGGCGCCATGCGCCTGGAAGGACCGTTTTGCAAGATCAAGACCGATGATGCTAACCTTTTCCATAGATGCTCTCTCCGTTCGTTGCGAAAACATCACCACCTTGGCACATCGATGCCGTCAGGAGGGGGCATCCACTCCATCATTCGATCCCGCCTTCGCTTGCCCAGGACAGGATGGCGTTCGAGGTGAACTCCGTCCCGTCGTCGGAAACGATCATGCCCGGCTTGTCGCGTCGCCGGATCAGCGCGGACAGCTCACGGGCGACGCGCTTTCCCGAGATCGACGTATCGGGGATCGCCGCCAGACATTCGCGCGTGACGTCGTCGACGATGTTGAGGATGCGAAAGCGCCGGCCACAGGCGAACTGGTCATGCACGAAGTCCAGAGACCAACGCGCATTCGGCTTCGCCTCGACGAGGATCGGCGCCCGCGTCCCAACGGCGCGGCGTCGGGAGCGGCGCTTGCGCACCGTGAGCCCTTCCTCACGATAGAGCCGGTAGATGCGGTTCTTGCCGGACCGCTCGCCTTGCTGACGCAGCAGGACGAACAGCCGCCGGTAGCCGAAGCGGCGGCGAGAGTTGGCGAGTTCTCGAAGCCTTTCGCGCAGAGCCGTATCGGCCTGACGCTTCGGGGCATAGCGGACCGTCGTGCGGTCGACGGCGACGATGCAGCAGGCCCGACGCTCCGACAGGCCCATCACGGCCCGAAGATGCGCGACGGCTTCGCGCCTGACGGCGGGCCCTACCATTAATGGGATGGTCCGTCCCGTCCTCCCGCCTCATACTGAGGCATTCGGGACGGAGAAGGTTTCCCCATGACATTGCGCAACAAACCCCGCGATGCTGAGGTCTACGGCGTCGACATCGGCAAAACCGTTTTCCACGTTGTCGGCCTCGATGCGGCCGGCAAGCCGATCCAGAAGGCAAGCTTTCGGCGCGACACGCTGCTGAAGTTCTTTGAGGCAGCCAAGCCTGCGCTCGTCGACATGGAGGCCTGTGCCGGCTCGCAATGGCTTGCTCGAAAAATCCTGGCCTTGGGCCACAAGGTTCGGATTGTTCCGGCGCAGTTCGTGAAGCCCTATGTCAAATCAAATAAAAGCGACATCATCGACGCAGCCGCCATCGCAGAAGCCGTCACACGACCAACGATGCGGTTTGTGGAGGTGAAGTCCGTTGCGCAGGCCGATTTGCAAGCGCTTCATCGCATTCGCGATCAGATGATGACCGCACGAACCCGACTGATCAATCAGATGCGCGCCTTCTGTCTCGAATGCGGCGTCGCGATGCATCAGGGCGCCGGCAAGTTCAAAGCAGACTTTCCGCGCATCATCGCTGACGAGGGCAATGATATCAGTGCGGCGATGCGACGCCTCCTTCTGGATCTTTTCGAGGATTTGAAACGCCTGGAGTTGCGAATCGGCCAAGTGACTAAGGAAATCGAAGCGATCGCCGCAGTCGACGACCGAGCTCGGCGTCTGATGACCGTGCCCGGCATCGGCGCGCTCGCTGCAACCGCCATTGTCGCTACAGCGGGTGACGGACAACAGTTCAAAAAAGCACGCGACATGGCCGCTTGGCTCGGCCTTGTGCCGCGGCAATTTTCGACGGGCGGCAAGACCACGCTGCTCGGTATCAGCAAGCGTGGCAACCAGTACGTGCGCGGGTTACTCGTCCACGGGTCGCGATCATGTCTATTGCATCTCGACCGCTCACGTGATCGTCTCGGCGCGTGGCTCGATGCCCTGCAACGACGGATGCACAACAACAAGGTCGTCGTCGCCCTCGCGGCGAAAATCGCCCGCATTGTCTGGGTCATCCTGACCCGTCCAGGCGCGTTGTACGAACGCCATCAACCCATTCCGGCTTAAATCGCCGGAGTTCAGACTGCGAGGTTCGGGATAGTGATGACGAAACAGTTGATCGGCGTGTCGTAAACCCTGTGCAAAAAAAACGGGCTTCTTGCCCGAACCATTATTTGGGAACGATACGTGCGGATCTCATCATGGCCTGGCCGCAACAGCGATCCACTCGCGAGAGGCCGGATACATTTAAGCAGACTGCATCGTCAGAACGAACGCGACCCTTGCACGGACGGGGCGGACCATACATTTTTTCCCAGAAGCTCCCGGAGCGCCGCCGCTTCCAGCATCTGATCCGCCAGCAGCTTCTTCAGCTTTGCATTCTCCTCCTCCAGCGCCTTCAGACGCTTCGCTTCCGAAACGTCCATGCCGCCGAATTTGGCCTTCCAATTGTAGAGCGTCGCTTCCGAAACCGCGTATTTGCGCGCCAGATCCGCGACCTTCGCGCCCGCTTCCTGCTCCCGCAAAATCCCGATGATCTGCTCTTCCGTGAACCGCTTCTTCTTCATCTCGTCCGTCCTGCAATGGGCCGGACTCTAATCCAAGCTGGAGGAGTTTTTCAGGGGCAGGTCACCCGCCCAGCGAAGCGGTGCGCTACCTCGCGGGAAACGTAACGGTGGCGGACGTCTGGAAATTTAATGCGCCGATACGGGCGGAGCCGGAGGTAGTAAGGGCTCGTCCGAGAATAACTGAACCGAGGGCGCTTCTGGATGCGGTCTGGCGATTCCTCGGCGAATCGGAATCGTTTAGCCTTCTGGCGTGATCGACGAATCGGCCATTCGCTCGCGCTTCGAGGCGCTCGCTCCACTCCTGGACGAGCGGGCGCTTCGGCGCTTTGCTGCGGCCGAGGCGCAAGCGGCGGGACGTGGCGGAATCGCCGCGGTGTCGCGGATCACCGGGGTCGCGCGCAGCACGATCGGGCGCGGGGTCAACGAGCTGCGCGCCGGCGAGCCGTGCGACGCGTCTCGCGTTCGGCGTCCGGGCGGCGGACGCAAGCCGCTGGTCGAGACGGATCCCACTCTGCGTGACGATCTGCGTTCCCTCGTCGAGCCGGACGCACGCGGTGATCCGCAATCGCCGCTGCTTTGGACCTGCAAGAGCCTGCGCACGCTCAGCGAGGCCTTGCGCGATATGGGGCACAGGATCGGCCGCACGCGGGTCGGCGAGCTGCTGCACGAGCTCGGCTTCAGCCTGCAGGCCAATCGCAAGACGCGCGAAGGCTCGGATCATCCGGATCGGGACGCGCAGTTCCGCTACATCAATGATCGCGTCAAGGAAGCGCTGGCCGCAAACGAGCCGGCGATCTCGGTCGACACCAAGAAGAAGGAGCTCGTCGGCGACTTCAAGAATCAAGGGCGCGAATGGCGCAAGAAGGGCGCGCCCGAAGAGGTGCGCGTGCACGACTTCGTCATTCCCGAACTCGGACGCGCGGTTCCTTATGGCGTCTACGACATCGCCGACGACGCCGGATGGGTGAGCCTCGGCGTCGATCACGACACCGGCGCCTTCGCGGTCAATGCCATCAGAAGCTGGTGGCTGGAAATGGGCCGCGCGCGCTATCCAAACGCCAGGCGCCTTCTGATCATCACTCCGGCAGTTTGCGGGCTTGACCGCACCTAATAACAGCCGCCTCAACTCGACAAGAGCGGCCATGTCGACGCGCGGCGCGCCGACGGTCATCCCGGCACAGATCGCGGGATCAAGCATCCAACTGGCCATCGAGATAACGACGCCGGCTGGCCCCAAGACTTTAAGAAACTGGCCGGTCGCTCTCTGCTCCACTCGGCGGACAGAGACTTTGCAGCCAAAATATGGATGCCATTTGTAATAAAGTTCCGCCTCCTGCCCGACATGGGCAGAATGAACTGGGGATGGCCATTACGCGCAAGAACTCACTATTCGCCGGGCCCGCTAGCGGCGGGCGGACGTCGGCGACGATCGCCTCGCTGCTCGCAACCGCCCGCCTCAATGACGTTGATCCAAACGCTTGGCTCACTCAGACTCTCGAGCGCATTGCCGCCGGCTGGCCAAACAAACAAATCGACGCACTGCTGCCCTGGAACTTCTCACAAAACTGACGGGGCGCGGAGGACGCTTACGGAAAGCCCCGCACGCTCGGCCAGCTCTGTCGTCGCTTCGGTCCAATGCGAGCGCGTCGAATGAGCTGCCAAGCATCACAACCGCGTCGTGGCTGTAGCGGGAATTGGAACGGTCGCCGGCTTGGCCACAGTTGTTTCGCTTCGACGATTTACGGGGCGCTCCCTGCGCATTTTCGACAAAGTCGTTAACGTGACAACGCTCTCGAAGGGTCGCGCACCCCATTGCAGCTGAAATCCGGAACCATGCGTACAGGTGGAGCGTTCCCCTGGAGAATCGCGAGTTTTCGTCACGGGAGCCTTCGATGTCACTCGATTGGAGAAGGAAATACGGGAAAACCGTGGCGGGGATCATTCCTGCTGTCGCGCTCAGCGCTCTGGCCGGAAGCGTGGCGCTACTTACCTCCGCTGAGGACGCGAGATCGCAATCGCCCGCTGACGCGGCGCGCGCAGATGCTATCGCAGTGGCGCAGACTCCCAAGGAAGCTCCAATGGAGCGGCCGGAACAGAAGAAAACGGCCCACGACCTTTCCGATGTCTTCAACCCGAGCAATGCGTCGCCCTCGTCGGAGGCTTTGGTCAATCAACAAGATCGCGGACAGATGCTTGGTTTCGATTTCTACCGCGACCCGCTTGGAGCGATGAAGCCGGGAACGACATTCGAGGACGTTTACAAGGCCGGCGTCGCCAATAAGCCGAAGGCCATGGCGACCCAACGCAAGCTCCTCGAAAGCCGGTACAACCTCGAACCGAACCTCGATCCGGTTGTCAAAATGTCGCGCGGCAAGCCACTAGCCGTCGGCCCTGCCGCGAAATTGCCAGCGGGAATGAAATGGGAATCTCTGGCCGAGTTGGGCCCGGCCGAGATTCGCGAGCGGGACATCTTCCCTTACAAAGCGCTGCCCCATGTCGCGCAAGGGGGTGGGTTAGGCGGCCAGGTTTTCCCCGAGATGCAGATCAAAATGTTTCCGCGGTTAGAGAGGTATGACGTCGAATTCGACCTCCCTGAGGCCTTTCTGCCCGAGTTTCCGCCGGCGATGTTTCTGCAGAACCGGCCCGAACTGGGCGACGTCTCCCGAGGCGAAGTCGTCTCGATCAACAACTATTACCGCTTATTCAAAGACATCTTGACGCCCGTGCAGCTCGATGGCTTGCGTTTGCTGTTAACGCCATTCCCTCAAGAAGAATTCAACCCGACCGACGATCGCAAGACGGCCCAACCCAGCTTGGGGGTGACGTGCCTCGATTGCCATGTGAATGGTCACACGAGCGGTCAATTCCACATCAATCCAGACACTAGGCCGGAGCCGCGGCGTCTGCGGCTGGACACTGTCAGTTTGCGCGGCTTGTTCAATCAGCAAATTCACGGATCGAAACGGAGCTTACGTTCGGTCGAGGACTTCACCGAGTTTGAGCAGCGAACCGCTTACTTCAATGGCGATGAGATACACGCCATCAAGAAGGGCATGAATATTTTGGACCGAATTCACGTTTCGCATATGGCCCAGATGCAGAACATGTTTGATTTTCCGCCGGCGCCGAAACTAACCGTCGCGGGCAGGCTCGACCCGGCTAAGGCGACGGCCAGCGAAATCGCCGGCGAGAAATTGTTCTTTGGCAAAGCGCAATGTTCTACCTGCCATCCCGCGCCGTCTTATCTGGATAACCAGATGCACGACCTCCATCTCGAGCGATTCCTGAAGAACGAGGCAGGAGATGGACCGATTAAAGCGTTCACGTTGCGAGGCATCAAAGACAGCCCGCCTTATTTCCACGATGGCCGGCTTTTGACGCTGGAAGACACTGTGGAGTTCTTCAACCTCGTCCTCGAACTCCGACTCACTTCCGAGGAGAAGCGCAATTTGGTTGACTTCATGCGGCAATTGTAGGCTCGACGCAGCAACCATGCTCACGTGCTCCCGTTGACTTCCTCCTGACGGCCAAGCTCCCCCGATGGCGCGGGGGCGGGGATTGCTGCGGAGCAACCCAACGCATCGTGTCTCGAAGCAGATCGAAAGCGACTGCCATCTGAAAAAGAACAGGCCAAAAGTCAGCGGATTCACTGATCTTTGGCGGTAGCGCCTTGCTTCTCTGTCGTTGAGACCTTCTCCCGAAAAATCCTAATGGCTTCCTTATGTCTTTTGCCGCCACCCTCCATCGTGTCTGATCGGTCCCCTCGGCGACAAGCTCGAACGGACCGATGATGCAGGCCATGGAGTTGTGTCATGCCGGAGCCAATCTTCGCGTTAGGCCTCTTCGCCTTTGTATTCACCGTAGGAAACAATCTCGTCCACGAGATCAAATCGCGGCGGAATAGAAAGACCCCGCGCGGTTGAGGAGGCGACGAATGCTCGACTTTGTCTATGTCGCCCTGGGCGTCGTTCTTTTTGTTGTCGCCGCCGCCTATGCGCGCGCGTGCGGCCGTCTTTAGAAGGAGCGGCGGCATGTCGGAACCAGCCATCGGCTTGATCGTGGCCGTTCTTCTCGGTGTCTATCTCGCCTACACGCTTCTGCGTCCCGAAAAATTTTGATGAGGGAGGCCCGGCTCCGTCCGGGTGTTCGCCATGACCGCAATTGGACTGGCGCAGATCGCCATCGTCCTTGTCGCCGTGATTGCCGCGGCCTTGCCGCTCGGCGCCTATATCGCCCGCGTCATGGGCGGGGAGCACACGGCGCTCACGCTCGCGCTCGCGCCGATCGAGCGCGGCTTCTATAAATTATCCGGCGTCGATCCTGCGCGCGAGCAAAATTGGCTTGCCTATGCGATGGCGATGCTCGCCTTCAGCATCGTCGGTTTGCTGTCGCTCTATGCATTGCAGCGGCTGCAAGGCATTTTGCCCCTTAATCCGCAAGGCTTCGCCGGCGTGCCCGCCGACCTCGCCTTCAATACCTCGGTCAGCTTCGTCACCAATACGAACTGGCAGAATTACGCCGGCGAGACGACCATGAGCCATCTGACTCAGATGCTCGGCCTCACCGTTCATAATTTCGTCTCCGCCGCGACAGGACTTGCGATGGCCTTTGCGCTGGTGCGCGGCTTCGCGCGCAGCGAATCTTCGACGCTCGGCAATTTCTGGGTCGATCTGACGCGCGCGACGCTTTACGTGCTGCTGCCCATGTCGATCGTCCTGGCGCTCGCTTTTGTCGCGCTCGGCGTTCCGCAGACGATTGCGGCCTCCACCCAAGCGACGACGCTCGAAGGCATTGATCAGGTGATCGCGCTCGGGCCTGTCGCCAGCCAGGAGGCGATCAAGGAGCTCGGCACGAATGGCGGCGGCTTCTTCAACGCCAACTCCGCGCATCCCTTCGAAAACCCCAACGCGCTTTCCAATATGCTGGAGATATGGGCGCTTCTCGTTATTCCCTTCGCGTCGGTCGTCGCCTTTGGGCGCGCGGTTCTCGACGCCCGCCAGGGGCGCGCCGTCGCGACGGCGATGGGGATCGTGCTGCTCTTTGGCGCGCTTTTCGTGTATTGGGCGGAAGCGGCGGGCAATCCGCTTCTGACGGACATCGGCGTCGATCCTTCGCCCGGCAATATGGAAGGCAAGGAAGTCCGCCTCGGCGTCGCAACCACCGCCCTTTTCGCCGCCGCGACGACCGGAACAAGCTGCGGCGCGGTCAACGCCATGCACGACTCTTTTACCCCTCTCGGCGGTCTGCTGCCCATGTTCAACATGCTGATGGGCAGCATTGCGCCGGGCGGGGTCGGGGCGGGGCTTTACGGTTTCCTCATGCTGGCGGTCATCGCCGTCTTCGTGGCCGGTCTGATGGTCGGGCGCACGCCGGAATATCTCGGCAAGAAGATCGAAACGCGCGAGATGAAGCTCGCCATGCTTGCGGTGCTGATCTACCCGCTGACCGTTCTGGGCTTCACCGCCGCGTCCGTCATGCTCCAGGCAGGCCTCGCCAGCATGAACAACGCCGGGCCGCACGGATTGTCCGAGGTTCTCTACGCCTTCGCCTCGGCGAACGACAACAATGGCTCCGCCTTCGCGGGTCTCTCAGGCAACACGCTTTGGTATAACACCACGCTCGGCGTGGCGATGTTCGTCGGCCGCTTCCTCTTCGTCATTCCGCTGCTCGCGATGGCGGGCTCCTTTGCGGCGAAGAAGAAGGCTGCGGCCTCGGTCGGCACATTCCCGACACACGGCCCGCTGTTCATCGGCCTGCTGCTCGGCGTGATCGTCATCCTCTACCTGCTGCAATATTTCCCGGCGCTGGCGCTCGGCCCGATCGTCGAGCACTTGCTCATGACCGCCGGCAAAACCTTCTGATTGGAGCACGCTCATGTCCTCGAAAGTCGCCGCTCCCGGCTTGTTCGACGCCGCGATCATCAAACGCGCCAGCATCGACGCCTTCAAGAAGCTCGATCCACGCCTGCTGGCGCGCAATCCGGTTATCTTCGTCACGGAAATGGTTTCCGCGCTGGTCACGGGCTTTTTTGTGCGAGACCTCATCGCCCAAAATGGCCAGGCCTTCTTCTCGGGCCAGATCGCAGCCTGGCTCTGGTTTACCGTGCTGTTCGCCAATTTTGCCGAGGCGGTGGCGGAAGGGCGCGGCAAGGCGCAGGCCGACGCGCTGCGCAAGACCCGTAGCGACACGCAGGCCAAGCGACTCATAGACCCCTACGGCGAAGCCGGCATGAAAGAGGTCTATCAGGGCGTCTCGGCGCTCGAGCTGCGCGTCGGCGATGTCGTGCTCGTCGAGCCGGGCGATCTCATTCCCGGCGACGGCGAGGTGATCGAAGGCGTCGCCTCTGTCAACGAGTCCGCCATCACCGGCGAGTCTGCTCCGGTCATCCGCGAGGCCGGCGGCGACCGTTCCGCCGTCACGGGCGGCACGACTGTCTTGTCCGATTGGATCAAGGTCAAAATCACCGCCGCGCCCGGCTCGACTTTCATCGACCGCATGATCGCGCTCGTCGAGGGCGCGCAGCGACAGAAGACGCCCAACGAGCTGGCCCTCTCCATTCTGCTGTCCGGCCTGACGATCGTCTTTCTCATCGTCTGCGTGACGCTGTGGCCGCTTGCAGTCTATTCGGGCGCTTATCTCTCCATCACCGTGCTCATTGCGCTGCTCGTCTGCCTGATTCCGACGACGATCGGCGGGCTGCTGTCGGCGATCGGCATCGCCGGCATGGACCGGCTCATCCGTTTCAATGTCGTCGCCACCTCGGGACGCGCGGTGGAAGCGGCGGGCGACGTCGATACGCTGTTGCTCGACAAGACCGGCACGATCACTTTCGGCAACCGCATGGCCGACGAATTCGTGCCGGTTGGCGGCGTCTCGGAGCATAGGCTTGCCGAAGCGGTGCTGCTGGCGTCGCTCGCCGACGAGACGCCGGAGGGCCGTTCGATCGTCGCGCTGGCGACGAGCCGTTACGGTCTCGAGGCCCCGACGCTCGGCGCCGAGGCGACGATCGTTCCCTTTTCGGCGCATACGCGCATTTCGGGCGTCGATCTTCCTGGCCGGTCGCTGCGCAAGGGCGCCGTCGACGCGGTGCTCGCCCAGGCGACGCCTGCGGTCTCCGAGTGGAACGGGGTCGGGACGACAACGCTTTCTCCCGGCGTGGTTGATCGCTCGCGTGTCGAATTCGATCAGGCGGTCGAGCGCATTTCGCGCGCTGGCGGAACGCCGCTGGCGGTGTCGGAGAACGGCCGGCTGCTCGGCGTCGTGCATCTGAAAGACATCATCAAGCCCGACATAAAAGCGCGTTTTGCAGCCCTGCGCGCCATGGGGATCAAGACGGTCATGGTGACCGGCGACAATCCCATCACCGCGGCGGCGATCGCGGGGGAGGCGGGCGTTGACGACTTCATCGCCCAGGCGAAACCCGAGGACAAGCTTGCCTATATCCGAAGGGAGCAGCAGGGCGGGCGCCTCATCGCCATGTGCGGCGACGGCACGAATGACGCGCCGGCGCTGGCGCAGGCGGATGTCGGCGTCGCCATGCAGACCGGCACGCAGGCCGCGCGCGAGGCCGGCAATATGGTGGACCTCGACAGCGATCCGACGAAGCTTATCGAGATCGTGCAGATCGGCAAGCAGCTTCTGATGACGCGCGGCTCGCTGACGACCTTCTCCATCGCCAATGACGTCGCGAAATATTTCGCGATCATTCCGGCGCTTTTCGTCGCCGCCTATCCCCAGCTCGAGACGCTCAATGTCATGAAGCTGGCGTCACCCCAATCCGCGATCCTTTCGGCAGTCATCTTCAACGCGCTCATCATCATCGCGCTCATCCCGCTCGCTTTGACGGGCGTCGAATATCGCCCTGTCGGCGCCGCCGCGCTGCTGCGTCGCAATCTGCTGATTTACGGACTTGGCGGGATCATCGTCCCCTTCGTGGGGATCAAGGCGATCGACCTCGTCGTCTCTCTTCTTCATCTCGCTTGAGGAGGCAAGAATGCTTTCCCAACTTCGCCCCGCAATTGTCATGATGGCGCTGTTTACCGCCCTCACAGGCGTCCTCTATCCGCTCGCCATCACTGGCGTCTCTCAGCTCGTCCTCGCCGAGCGGGCCAATGGCAGCATGATTGAGCGCGACGGCGTGATCGTGGGATCGTCGCTCATCGGCCAGAACTTCACGTCCGAGCGCTATTTCCACGGGCGCCCCTCGGCGACCGTCGGCTATGATCCCTCCGACGCCAGCAAGACCGTGGACGCGCCTTACAATGCCGCGAACTCTTCCGGCTCCAATCTCGGGCCGACATCGAAGAAGCTCGTCGACCGCGTCAATGCGGCAATCGAGTCTGAATTTGGGGCGGGACGTATCGATGTCGTCGCAGCGGACACTGTGACGACCTCGGGGTCGGGCCTCGATCCCCATATCTCGCCGCAATTCGCGCTGGCTCAGATACCCGCCCTCGCCAAGGCGCGTGGGCTCGGCGAAGATCGGATGCGCCTCCTCGTGGAAGAGCATACCGAAGGGCGGCTCATGGGCGTGATCGGCGAACCGCGCGTTAACGTCCTCCTGCTCAACATTGCCCTCGACGCGCTAAAATAGACGGAGAGCAGGCGGAGCTAAGAAGCCTTGTCGCGGGACGAGTTCGATCGCCGCCCTGACCCCGACGCTCTCCTCGCCTTGAGCGAGAAGGAGGGGCAGGGCAAGCTGCGCGTCTTCCTTGGCGCGGCGCCGGGCGTTGGCAAAACCTACGCCATGCTCTTGCGCGCCCGCGCGGCAAAGGCCGACGGTCTGGATATTGTGGTCGGCCTTGTCGAAACGCATGGCCGCGCCGAGACGCAAGCGCTGCTGGAGGGGCTCGACGTCCTGCCGCGTCGGCGCAGCGAGTATAAAGGGCGCGCGATCGATGAATTCGACATCGACGCCGCCCTCGCGCGCAAGCCCCAGCTCATCGTCGTCGACGAGCTCGCCCATACCAACGCCCCCAGTAGCCGGCATCCGAAACGATGGCAGGACGTCGAGGAGTTGCTTCAGGCGGGAATCGACGTCTGGACAGCGATGAATGTCCAGCACCTCGAGAGTCTTGCCGATGTTGTCACACGCATCACAAGCGTGGCCGTTCGGGAGACGGTGCCCGACCGTCTGTTGCAGGACGCCAACGACGTCATTCTGGTCGACATCACGCCGGACGAGCTTCTCCAACGCCTGAAAGAGGGGAAGGTCTATGTTCCCGAGACAGCCAGGCGGGCGACGCAGAACTTCTTTACGCCGCGAAATCTGACCGCTCTGCGCGAGCTTGCCCTTAGGCGAACGGCCGAGCGCGTCGACGATCAGATGGTCGATTTTCTGCGCCAGGGCGCGATCGAAGGGCCCTGGGCGACGTCGGAGCGCCTTCTGGTTTGCGTCGGACACGACAGGACGTCGCTCGCCGTCGTGCGCGCCGGCGCACGCCTCGCCACTGGCCTCAACGCCCCGTGGATCGCGCTTTATGTCCAAGTTGCAGGCCAGGAGGAGCGGTCCGCTGAGACCGTGCGGAATATCGACGCCGCTCTACGGTTGGCCGAGCGGCTCGGAGCGCAGGTCGAACGCCTATCCGGCGACGATCTCGCGGCGGAAGTTCTCAAATACGCGCGCCGCGAGAACATCACTCAGATTGTTCTCGGCCGCTCGCGCGCCGGGCGCCTGACGCGACTCCTGGGACGATCTTTCACCGAGGAAATTGTCCGGCGATCGAAAGACATTGCTGTCCATGTGGTGGTGGACGATATCGGAACGACCGCGCCTCGGCCCCGTCGATGGCGATTGGCGACTATTTCTGAGGCAGGGGTTTCGGTGCTGGGGGCTATTGGCGCAGTCTCGCTCACCGTCGCTTTTGGCTATTTGCTCGATTACTGGCTACATCCGCCCAATCTGTCCGTCGTCTTCCTTCTGCCTGTCGTCCTGTGCGCCGCCCAATTCGGGCTCATTTCCGCGATCGCGGCCGCCATCCTATCGTTTCTCGCCTGCGACTTCTTTTTCATCGAACCGCGATATGTGTTCACCATTTCCGAGCCTCAGGAATTTTTGGCTTTGGTCGTCTCCCTGGTCGTTGCGGTGATCACCGGCACGCTGGCGAGCAAGATGCGCGACCAGGCCCAGAAGATGAGGCGACGGGCTCAGGGGGCGCAGGCGCTCTTCGAATATTCCCGCAAACTCTCCGCCGCCAAGGACCTCGACGAAGTCCTCTGGGCCGCCACGATGCAAATCCAGAAGGCCCTGAACGCGCCATGCGTCGTCATGATGATGCCCAACGACGGCGCACTGCGGCTCGGCGCCGCCTGGCCGCCTTTGGACCAGCTCGACGCCGGCGAAGCCGCCGCGGCGCGCTGGGCGCTCGAAAAGGGAGAAGCCGCCGGGTGGCGGACAGGAACGCTCCCAAGCGTCCGGTTCCAATTCCGCCCGCTTGCGACGGCGCGCGGCGTGCTGGCCGTTTGCGGCGTCGAGCCCCGACATCCGAGCGAACCCTTTTCCGCCGAGGAGGAAAGCGCCCTGACATCGTTGATCGAGCAGTCATGCGTCGCGATCGACCGGTCGATGCTGGTCGGCGAGTCGATCCGGGCGGCGGCGCTGGAGGAGAATGAAAAGCTGCGCACGACGCTGCTCGCCTCTCTCTCTCACGATTTGCGCACGCCCCTCACCTCCATCACCGGGGCGGTGACTAGCCTGCGACAGTTGGGCGAAAAACTGCCGGAGGCCGATCGCGACGATCTCTTGTTGTCGATCGAAGAAGAAGCAGGGCGGCTCAACCGCTTCATCGCCAATCTGCTGGATATGTCCCGCATCGAATCGGGCGCGCTCTCGCCGCGTCGCGATCTTGTCGACGCCGCGGATGTCATCCGGCGAGTGGTCGAAAGATGCAAAAAATCGTTTCCAACCCAGAAAATCGGGATCAGCGTCGCCTCCGATCTCCCGCCGATCCGCGGCGACGCCAATCTGCTCGAACAGGTTCTGTTCAACCTCGTCGACAACGCGCATAAATATGGCGGAGAGACCGGCGCGATCATTCATGCGCGTCGTGAAAACGAAGATGTCGTCGTCACGGTGACGGACGAGGGGCCTGGCGTGAAGCCCGCCGATTTGGAGCGCATTTTCGAGAAATTCTATCGAAGCGGCCGCGTCGATGGGCGCAAAGCGGGCACGGGTCTCGGCCTGTCGATATGTCGCGGTTTGGTGAGCGCAATGGGAGGGACCATTGTCGCTCAGAGCCCTGCGATCCGGCGAAAAGGAACGCGGATCGTTATGCGTTTCCCGGCGGCGTTACAGCCCGAACGGCAGGAAATCGTCGCATGAACAAGCTGCGCGTCCTCATTGTGGATGACGAGCCGCAGATCAGGCGGGTCTTGAGACCCTCCCTGATCGCGAGCGGCTACGAGGTGCGGGAAGCGGCGAACGGCGATGAAGCGCTGTCGCAAGTTTCCGAAAGCATGCCGGACCTTGTGATTCTGGACCTCGGCCTTCCGGACATGGACGGCAAGGAGGCGCTACGCAAGCTGCGGCTCATGACGACGAAAACGCCTGTCATTATTCTTTCGGCCCGCGAGCGGGAATCCGAAAAGATCGCGGCGCTCGATCTCGGCGCGAATGATTATGTCGAAAAGCCTTTCGCCATGGGCGAGCTCCTTGCGCGCATGCGCGCGGCGCTCCGCCTTGCGCGTGGCGTGGACGCGGAACCAGCGATCGTTACCGCTGGCGCCTTATGGGTGGATATTCCCAAGCGGCTCGTGGCCAAGAACGGGCAAACCTTGCGTCTAACACCAAAGGAATTCGACCTTTTGACGATTCTCGCACGTAACGCCGGGCGGCCGCTCACGCATCGGGAGATACTCCGCGCCGTGTGGGGGGCGTCGCATCAGGACGATGTGCAATATCTCCGCGTCTTCGTCGGCCAACTACGGGCCAAAATAGAGGACGATCCCGCGACGCCTCGGATTGTTCTTACCGAGACGGGGATAGGCTATCGCTTCATCGCTGATTAGCGAGGGTGGTCCGAATGTTCCAGTTCGGTGGCGCTACTGCACGAGCCGGCTCTGGGGCGCTCCGAGTTCTTCATTTCCGCGCCGAGGCGATCAACCGCGCGATTTCTGGCAAGCAGGAGCCGCAATTCGTGCCAGCGCCGAGCTTTGAGCCGATCTCGCCTGTGGTCCGGCATCCGTCCTTGGCCGCGGAGTCGATGCGCGCTGCGCCGACTCCAAAGCACGCACAAACGATCGGACCTTCCAAATCCTCGCCGACACGCGACGAGAGAAGTGCGAGTCGTTGGCGTCCCTCAACTCTTTCGTGAGCGAATATATCGATCGCCGCATCCCAGCAAGGCGATTCCGTTCCCGCATGAAGCACAAAAATTGGCTTGTTTTCCACAAAGGCGGCCGCACGAAAAAGCCCGCGCGCGGGATCGGCGCATTCGACAACGTCATGCGTAGCTTCGCGATGCAGGAGCGGAAGCCATTCATGCGCCCGTAGATCGCTAGCCAAACGATAGGCAAAACCGCCGTCGATCGTAATCCGGCTCCACCAGAAATCTTCTGGCAACGCAATTGTCCGTCGGACGAGGAGGAAGCCTTCGGCGGCGAAATTATGAGGGGTGACGTCGGCGGGCGTCGCCTTCATTTCGGGCTGGCCGGAAACGGGATCGGCGAAGGGCGCGACGAGGGCCCCGATGCGCGCCCGCGCGGCGGTCTCGTTGGTCCAGTGAATGGGCGCGAAGATGCTCCCCTCCGGCTGGCGATCCGTCACGACGACGCGAAGCGCGCAGGCGCCATACGCAGTTGAGACGCGCGCGAATCCTCCATCCGCGAGGCCACAGATCGCCGCGTCTTGCGGGTTGATCTCGACGAAGGGCTCCGATAGATGGCGGGCAAGACGCGGGCTTGCGCCCGTGCGGGTCATCGTATGCCACTGGTCGCGAATGCGGCCCGTATTCAGACGCAACGGATAATCTCGTGAAATCGCGGTCGCGAGTGCCGGCGGCGCCGGCGCGACGAAGGCGGCGCGCCCATTTTCTCGAAAGAACCCGCCCTCCGCGAAGAGGCGCTTGGTTCCTACCGCTGCGCCAGCGCGAAAAGGCCAATGTGTGGGCTCCAGCGCGTCATAGGCTTCATCGCTCAGCGTCGCCAGCCCGCCGATATCGAAATCGCGCTTTCCGTCATTCTCGAAGGCTGAAAGCGCCGCATGTTCTCGGAAAACCTCGGCGGCGGACCGGAAGTCGAAACCCGAAAAACCCATTGTTTTGGCGAAATCGCAGAACACGCGCCAATCCGCCCGCGCTTCTCCCGGCGCCGGGAGAAAGGCGCGTTGGCGGGAAATGCGGCGTTCGGAGTTGGTAACTGTGCCGTTCTTTTCGCCCCAGGCCTGCGCAGGCAGAAGAATATGCGCGCCGCTATTGATGGTGTCGTTGGACAGCACATTGTCGGAGACGACGAAAAGTTCGAGCCTCTCCATCGCGGCGCGCGCCGCATCCGCATCCGGCATGGAGGCGGCTGGATTGGTGCCCACCACCCAAAGCGCTTTGATCTCTCCCTTGGCGATGGCGTCGAACATGTCGACCGCCTTGAGCCCCTCATGCTCCGCCATGCGCGGCGCGTTCCAGAAGCGGCGCACACGGTCGATGTTTTTGGGCTCGAAACCCATATGCGCCGCGAGGCTGTTTGCGAGGCCGCCGACCTCGCGCCCGCCCATGGCGTTTGGCTGACCGGTGAGCGAAAAAGGCCCGGCCCCGATTTTTCCGATGCGACCGGTTGCAAGATGGCAATTGAGGATCGCATTGACCTTGTCCGAGCCCTGCGCGGATTGGTTTACGCCTTGTGAAAAGAGGGTGACGGTCCGCTCCATGCACGCGAACATGTCGAAAAAACAAGTGACATCGCTTTCGCCGAGGCCGGTGATCGCCGCCGTTTCCGCCGCGGTCGCCGTGAGGCGGAAGGCGTTGGCGAGAGCCGTGTCAAAACCCTCGGTGTATTTTTCGATGTAATCGCAGTCGATCGCGCCAGCGCGGGCGAGATGTGCGAGCAAGCCGGAAAAGAGAGCCTGATCCGACCCTGGCGATATTTGCAGGAAGAGATCGGCGTTCTCCGCGGTCGCCGTGCGACGCGTGTCGATGACGACCAGTCGCGCGCCGCGCTCCTCTTTGTTGCGCATGATGCGCCGGAAGACGATGGGGTGGCACCAGGCGGCGTTGGAGCCGACAAGAACAATGAGATCTGCTTCGTCCAGATCCTCGTAACAACCCGGCACTGTATCGGTTCCGAAGGCGCGCTTGTGACCTGCGACGGTCGAGGCCATACAGAGACGCGAATTGGTGTCCACGTTGGCCGAGCCAAGGAAGCCCTTCATCAGCTTGTTGGCGACGTAATAATCTTCGGTCAGCAATTGCCCCGAGAGATAGAACGCGACCGCGTCCGGGCCGTGACGCTCGATAACGCGCGTAAAACCCCGAGCGGCTTCTGTCAGCGCGTCGTCCCACGAGATGCGCGCGAAACCACGTTCCCTGCGACGCATCGGATAAAGCAATCGTCCGTCGAGGGCCAATGTCTCGCCCAAAGCCGACCCTTTGGAGCAGAGCCTTCCGAAATTCGCCGGATGCGCCGGGTCGCCCGAAATAGTCGCACCTGCGCCATCTTGCGCGGCCAGCACGCCGCAGCCGACGCCGCAATACGGACAGGTCGTGCGCGTCGCAGTGGGCGCGGCGCGACTGGTTTCCAACGCACAGCAGGCGGTGGACGACGGCATCGTCTCGGCGTCGAGCATCAATAAACGTCCTGCTGGTAGCGCCCGGATTTCTTCAGCCCGTTCACGAAGGCGATGGCTTCGTCGACGCTGCGCGCGCCGAACTCCGACACGACGTCGACGAGCGCGCGCTCCACATCCTTCGCCATGCGCTGGGCGTCCCCACAGACGTAAAAATGCGCGCCCTCGGCGAGCCAGGCCCACAATTCGCGGCCCGACTGGCGCATGCGATCCTGCACGTAGAATTTTTCCTGCCCGTCTCGCGACCATGCGAGCGAGAGGCGCGTGAGGAGGCCGGCCGCTTTCATGGTTTCGAATTCGTCGGCGTAGAAGAAATCACAGGCCGCGCGCTGGTGACCGAAGAAGAGCCAGTTCTTCCCCTTCGCGCCTTTGGCCGCGCGCTCCTGCAGGAAGGCGCGGAAGGGCGCAACGCCTGTGCCCGGGCCCACCATGACGATGGGCGTTTCCGGATCATCGGGCAGGCTGAAGCCATGCGCCGGTTGCACATAGGCCATCAAGGTCTCACCCGGCGCGATCCGTTCTGCGAGGAAAGTCGACGCGACGCCGAGACGCTTGCGCTTGCCGACGACATAGCGAACCGCGTCGACGGTCAGCGACAGCCGACGCGGCGTCGCGTTGGGAGAGGACGAGATGGAATAGAGCCGGGGTTGCAGAGGCTCGAGCGCTTCGACGAAAGCTTCCGGATGCGGGCGTGCGCTCGGGAATTTTTGAAGGACGGCGAGCGCGTCGAGCGTGGCGGCGTCGCCATCCGGGTCGTCGCCATGCGCCAGAAGCCGCGCCTTCTCGCGTTGCGCGCCGCCGGTGACGAAGGAAATGAGCTCGAAAAGCGTATCTGGCGCCGGCGAGAGCGAGACGTCGCACTGCAGGACTTCTCGCAAGGTCTTGCCGCGCACAGGCGTAAGATGGGAGGCTCCGAGCATGGCGATGATCTGATCGACGAGGCCAAGTTCGTTCTTCGCGAAGACGCCAAAACTGTCGCCGGCCTTGTAATCGAGCGCGCTTTCGCGGAGATCGAATTCGACGTGCCAGGTTTCTTTTGCGGATCCCTCCCCGTTGAGGCGACGGCGCGAAAGAAATGTCGCTGGCGCCGGATTATCGCGGGAGCGGCCCGCCGCCAATGACGTTATCGCAGGCTCGCTCGGGCGCGGAGTTGTGCGCTTGGACGGCTCCTCCAGCTCGGCCGCAAGCGATTTCAGCATGCGCGCCGTCTCCTTGCCGCCTGGCGCGCAAAGATTGAGCCTTGCTTCCTTGCGAGCGACGAGCGCGTCGGCGTAACTCGCGCAATTATACCCGCATTGTCCGCAATCCTGCTGCGCCATGGCGGCCATCATGCGCCGGCGCAGCGGACGTCCTTCGGCGAGCGCCATGCGGTCGTCGAGGGCGAGGGTCTGGTCATGCCAGGGAGCTTCGCCGTCATCCTCGACCGGGGCCGGCATGACGGCGGCGTTGGCCTGCGGCGAGAGCGGCGTCACAAGCGCATTGTCTGGCGCAACGAGGGCCACAAAGAAGCCGTTCAGCCAGGCGCGCTGTTCGGGCGAGAAGGGCGCGCTTTCGGGGATGAGACTCTGTGGCGGAGCGATGTGGTTCATTTTGAAATCTCCGCATCGGACAGACGGCGGATTGTCTCCGTGTCCAGGCGCCGCGCGAAAGCGACGAATGTCTCCGCGTCATTCAGGCGAGCGCCGCGATAGGCGCGCAAAATTGCGGCGACCGTCTTCGGCGCGTCCTCGGCCTTCACGTTGAGGAAAAGCTCGCGCGCTATGCCCGCCGCTTCTCCAAAGCCGCCGCCCGCAAGAATGTGATACCCAGCGACCGCGTCGCCTTCGTCATTGACCGGAACGCGCGCGCCGATAAGGCCGATGTCGCCGATGTAATGCTGCGCGCAGGAATGATGACAGCCGGTGAGATGGATGTTGATCGGCGTGTCGATCGGCGCAGTCGCGTCACAATGATCCGCGATCGCCGCCGCGTCCTGTTTGGTGTCCGCGGCGGCGAAACGACAGCCGAAACTTCCGGTGCAGGCGACAAGGCCCGCGCGAATGGGCGAGGCCTGCGTAGATAATCCCAAGGCCTCTATCGCTTCGACGGCGCGCGCCACATCGTCATTCTTGACGCCGGTGACGAGCACGTTCTGCCAGACGGTAAGCCGCAAGCAGCCGTCGCCGAAAGAGCGAGCGATATCGGCGAGGCCGCGGGTCTGCGCGGGCGTCAAGCGGCCGAGCGGCAAGGCGACGCCGATCCAGTTAAGTCCCGTCTGTTTCTGCTTATGCACGCCGATATGCGCCTGACGATCCTGGCGCGGCCGCGCAGCTATCGCGTCTATCGGCGCGCGCGTAAGGGAGCGGCCCAATTTCTCCTCGACCACTGCCAGAAACTTATCGACACCCCAGGCGTCGAGCACATATTTGAGTCGTGCTTTGGCGCGGTTCGTGCGGTCGCCATGCTCGATGAAGACACGCAGGATTTTATCCGCGACTCCGACAGCCTCCTCAGGCCGGACAATCACGCCAGTGTCGCGTGCAAAGTCCTTGTGGCCGGTAATGCCGCCGAGCGTCAGGCGAAAGTAGACGCCCGGCGCGATCCCATGCCCGTCGAGGATTTCTACCGCCTGAAAGCCGATATCGTTCGTGTCCTCCAGCGCGCCGATGAGTCCCGCGCCGTCAAAGGCGATGTTGAATTTACGCGGCAAACCGTAAAGCGAACGGTCATTCAGGATATGATGATGCATGGCGCGCGCATAGGGGCGCGTATCGATCAGCTCCTGAGGGTCGACTCCCGCCGTTGGCGTGCCGGTTATGTTGCGAACATTATCCGCGCCAGAGCCCTTGCTCCAGAGCCCGAGATCCTGAACGGCTTCCACGATCGTGGCGGCGTTCCGAGGTTCGATTTGTCGAATCTGGAGATTGGCGCGAGTCGTTACATGCAGATAGCCCCCGCCCATCGCTTCCGCGAGGTCGGCGAGGCCGGCGAACTGCCAATGGGTCAGCGCGCCATTCGGAATGCGAAGGCGCAGCATGTATGCGGACTGCGCCGGCGCGACATAGAAGAGGCCATAGTAGCGCCAGCGAAAATTCTCCGCGGGCTTGGGCGGCGCGTTCTCGTTCGCCTGTTCGACCAGACGCGGATAGGCGTCGAAAGGATGCTCCTCTCGCTTCCATTTTTCCTGATCGGTCAGCTTGCCGCCGACCGCGACGGCGTGGTCCTGCGCTTCTAAATGCGCCGCGTCCGGCCCCATGGGTTTCGGCGTTGCCGTCGCGGCGCGGCCCCCGTGCGCAAAAAGGCCGGCGGCGAAGCCTTCGAGATAGCGTTTCTGATCGAGTGTGAAATCAGCCGACATCTCAGGCCGCCTCTCTCAATTGCGGCGCCTCGAACACGAGCTCGTCGCGTATTGTGGCGATGTTGTTCCCGGTGCGGATGAGGTCGAGATAGGCGCTCGCGCTGCTCGTGTCGCCGATGAGAACCGCCCCCTTGAGGCAATCGCCCTCGATCACGAGCTTGCGATAGACGCCGAGGCGCGGATCCTTGCAGACGATCTCGCAAAGGCCCTCGCCGGCGATGAAATCGCCGGCCGAGAAAACACGCACGCCAGAGACTTTCAGATTGGTCGCGACGAGGCTGCCGTGATAAACGGCGTCCGCTCCCGCAAGGCGGGCGGCAAGAACCCGCGCGTGCTCATAAGCCGGCTCGACGAGCCCGTAGCACTGGCCACGATGCTCTACGCATTCGCCGATGGCAAAAACATTTGCATCGCTGGTCGCAAGACCGTCGTCAACAACGACGCCGCGATTGACCGCAAGGCCGCCTGCTTTCGCAAGCTCGACATTGGGGCGGACGCCGACCGCGAAAACGACGGCGTCGGCGGGGAGGGAGCGGCCGTCCTCGAACTCCACGCGTTCAACGCAGCCATCGCCTCGGATATGCGAGGCGTTGGCCCGCAACATGACCCGGACACCCTTCTCTTCGACCATGCGATGCAGGATGGCCGCGCCGGCCTGATCGAGCTGACGTTCCATCAGCCGGTCCATCACATGGGCGAGCGTCACGCGCGCGCCGCGCTTCACGAGGCCATAGGCCGCCTCGAGACCGAGCAGGCCGCCGCCGATCACCAGAACGCTGGCTCCCTTGGCGCCGAGTCGCGCCAGCGCCTCCACATCCTGCATGTCTCTGAAGGTATGGACGCCTGGCAGGTCCGCGCCCTCGATCGGAAGGCGCATGGCGCGCGATCCCGTCGCGAGGACGAGCTTGGAATAGGCGATGCGCTCTCCATCTTCGAGGACAAGAACGCGCGAGGCCGTGTCTAGCCGCACCGCTTTTTGTCCGGTCGTAATTTCGACGCCATTTGCGCGCCACCACTCACGCGGCTTCAGCACGATGTCGTCAAGTCTAACTTCGCCGGTCAGCGCCGAGGAAAGAAGCACGCGATTATAAGCCAGGCGCGGCTCTTCGCCTATGACGTGGATTGCATAGCGACCGGGAGCCGCCGCGATCAGTTCGTCGACGAGGCGGGTCGCCGCCATGCCGGCGCCGACAATGACGAGCGTTTCCTTTTCCATCGGCGCCGCTCCTTACGCTGCTTCGACATAGCGATGACGCTCGTATAGGAATTGCAGAACCCGCTGACGGCATTCCAGATAGATTGGATCCGTCGCCAGCGTGATGCGGTCGCGCGGGCGTCGCAGGGGGACGTCGAGAATCTCACCAATCGTCGCCTGGGGACCATTCGTCATCATCACGATGCGATCGGAAAGCAGCACGGCCTCGTCGACATCATGGGTGATCATCATGACCGTATTGCCGAAGCGCTCCTGCAGCTTCATGACCTGATCCTGAAGATGCGCGCGCGTGAGCGCGTCGAGCGCGCCGAAGGGCTCGTCGAGCAGAAGAACCTTCGGCTGCATGGCGAGCGCCCGCGCAATGCCGATGCGCTGCTTCATGCCGCCAGAAATTTCGCTGGGACGCTTGTCTTTCGCATGGGTCATCTGGACGAGCTCCAGATTATGCATCGTCCATTCGTGACGCTTTGCGCGTGTCGCCGTTTTGCCGAATACCTTGTCGACGGCGAGGCGAACATTTTCGTATGCCGAGAGCCAGGGCAGCAGGGAATGGTTCTGGAAAACGACCGCGCGGTCGGGACCGGGCGAATTTACCTCTCGGTCTTCCAGCAATACGCCCCCGCTCGTCGAGCTGGTGAGGCCGGAGACGATATTGAGAAGCGTGGACTTGCCGCAGCCCGAATGGCCGATGATCGAGACGAATTGCCCTTTCTCTACTTTCAGGCAAACATTGTCGAGCACCTTGGTCACGTTCGCGCCCCGCGTAAAAACCTTGACGACGTTTTCGATGCTGAGATAGCTGCTCATTTCTTCTCTCCTCAATTTGCCTGCGCGCCACGGGTCGCGAGATTTCCGATGAAGGCGACAAAGCGGTCGAGGATGAAGCCGGTGAGGCCGATATAAATCAGCGCGACGAAAATGTCGGGAAGGCGCGACGAGTTCCACGCGTCCCAGATGAAGAAGCCGACGCCGACGCCGCCCGTGAGCATTTCAGCCGCGACGATTGCGAGCCAGGATAGGCCGACGCCGATACGAAGACCCGTGAAAATGTAAGGCGCAGCGGAGGGGATCATGATTTTCCAGAAGAACTCGATGTGATTAAGCTGCAGGACGGCCGCGACGTTTCGATAATCCTGCGGGATGTTACGGATGCCAACCGCTGTGTTGATGATGATCGGCCATATCGACGTGATGAAGATCACGAATATTGCGGAGGGTTGGGAGTCGCGGAAAGCTGCGAGCGAAATAGGCAGCCAGGCGAGCGGCGGCACGGTGCGCAGCACCTGGAAGATCGGATCAAGGCCACGGGTCGCCCATTGCGACTGTCCGACAAAGGCCCCGAGCAGAATGCCGGCGACGCTCGCGAGACCAAAGCCGACGCCGACGCGTTTCAATGAGATGAGCACGCGCCAGCCGAGGCCTATATCCTGAGAGCCGGCTTCGTAGAACGGATGCATGATCAGCTCTTTCGCCTCGCTCCAGATGCGTAGGGGCGAAGGGAGGGCTGACATCGGGCTCATGCAGAGGAGTTGCCAGACGAATAGTAGGAGCGCGAGAGTGACGAGCGGCGGAATCGTGGCGGCGAAGAAGGTCTGGATGTTCGCCTTGTATTTGATCAGCAGCGGGATGGGCCGACGGCGATATGCCTCTTCGATCTCTTCGTCGTAGAAGGCAGCCGAGCGGTCGTTGTTGGCGAGCGGCATGGTCATGTCTTTATCGCTCCCTTAAACTGCGGCGCGCTTGATGGACTGGCTCTTGAGATAGTCGAGCGGCTTGTCTGGGTCGAAGACCTTGCCGTCGAAGAAGGTCTCCTTGCCGCGCGAGGTCGAGGTCGGGATGTCTTTCGCAGAAACGCCCGCAATTTTTGCGGCCTCGCGCCAGAGATCCTCGCGGTTCACCTTGTCGACGACGGCCTTAATGTCCGTCTTGGCGTCGAGCTTGTTCCAGCGGATGTCTTCGGTGACGAACCAGGCGTCGTGGCTCTTGAATGGGTAAGAGGCGTTGTCACGCCAGAACTTCATACCGAACTTCGTACCCTTTGCGCTGCGCCCATTGCCGTAATTAATATCGCCCTTCAATCGGCCGATAATGTCGGTCGCTGGGACGTTGAACCACTGACGGCGTCCAACGATTTCCGCCAGCTCCGCCTTGTTTTCGGGTTTATCACACCATTGCTGCGCTTCGATCACAGCGGCGACGAGCGCCTTCGCCGCCTTCGGATTTTTGTCGACCCATTCGGCGCGCATGCCGAGGGATTTTTCAGGATGCTTGAACCAAAGTTCGCCGGTCGTGCAGGCTGTGTAGCCGACGCCTTGATTAACGAGCTGCTCGTTCCATGGCTCGCCGACACAGAAGGCGTCCATATTCCCGACTTTCATATTCGCGACCATTTGCGGCGGGGGGACCACGATGGTCGAAACATCCTTGTCGGGGTCGATGCCTGATGCGGCGAGCCAGTAGCGCATCCACAGATCATGCGTTCCACCGGGAAAGGTGACGGCGACTTTGATCTCCTTGCCTTCGGCCTTCTTCTTGGCGAAGACGGCCTTCAGCGCATCGGCTTTCACCCCGGCCTTGAAATCCTTGTATTCGTTGGAAACGGAAATTCCTTGACAATCAAGATTGAGGCGGGCGAGGATGTACATTGGCGTCGGCGCATTGTTTTGCGTCACCTTGCCGGTTGAGATCAGATAAGGCATCGGCGTGAGAATGTGTGCGCCGTCTATGCCGTTGTTGGCGCCGCCCAGCACCGTATTGTCCCGCGAGGCGCCCCAGGAAGCCTGCTTGACGACCTCGACGTCGGGCATGCCGTATTTGGCGAAAAGCCCCTTTTCTTTTGCGATAATCAGCGGCGCTGAATCGGTCAGCGCAATATAGCCGAGGATTGCCTTCGTCGTTTCGGGCCCCGCACCCTCCGCAAAGACGCCACTCGGCAAGTCGACGGCGGAGGCGACAAGCGAGGCGGCGGCGCCTTTCAAAATGCTCCGGCGATCGAGACGCATCGGTGCGGGATTGGAATTGCCGGGCGTGTTCGACATCGCGTTCCTCTTTCATCCATCTTGCGGCTTGCGCCGAAGACAAAAAAAAGCCGCTGTCCGAGACGGTCCGTTAGCGGACGGTTCGGAACAGCGGCGTTGCTGCATGGGTCCTGCGCTGGACCCCGCGCCGGGAGTGGCGCTTCGGCTTATCTTTGCAAGCGGGGCGCCATCTCCTGTTGCGCATTGAAAGCCCAGGAAAACAGGCGTTCTGAGAGGCTTGGCGGCTTTTCTCCCTCTCTGGCGCGCAGCGCGCTTAGGCGGCGGGGCGCCTAGTCTTTAGGCCGCACGCTCGAAAATTGACGTCAAGGCGCCGAGCGGATCGCGAAAGAATTGAGATAACCTTCGATGTTTCCCGCATCGCAGACAGGTCCCGAAAAGGCGACGATGGGCGCTGCTTCGACAGGGGCCAGCCTTGTTGCAGCGTTGAAGAAAGCGGGAGTGAAGACGCCTTGCGCGGTACGTAGCGCTTCTTCGGATCTATCCGCTTGTCCCCATCGCCGCATTTGTGCGTAAAGCCAAGCGGCCTGAGAGGCGTCCGGGCGCCCCGACTCATAATCACCGAAGATAAGGTAATTGGTGGTCTCGGCGTTTCCGAGCAAACGCCCATCGAGCGCCCGGCGCAAGGAGTCGATGTCGGAGCCGACGCGGTCGGGTCGCGCAAGGAGCGCGGCGACTTCCTCGCGGTTCGCTCGCGCGCGAATGTAGTCGCCTGCTTTCAGACACGCGCGGATGAGCGCCTCGACGAGTTGCGGCTCGCTGTCTGCAACCTGTCGACGAAACGCCAATGTTTTTTCCGGCGCCGGATGAAAGATCGCGGGGCCCGGATGCAGGATGACGCCGATGCCCATTCCTTCCGCGACCGCGTTCCAAGGCGCGCCGACGCAGAACCCATCGACATGCCCCTTGGCCAAATTCTCGACCATGTAAGGCGGCGGCAGAACGACGAGTTGCACGTCGCTGTCGGGATCGACGCCGCCTTCCGCCATCCAGTAGCGTAGCTGGTAATTATGCGTCGAGAAGGGAAAGGTCATGCCGAAAGTGAGCGGCTCGGCGTTGCGCTTTTGCCGGGATGCTACGACCGCCTTCAAAGCACGCGCGCTGATCAATGGATCGCCAAGATCGCCGTCCGCCGCGGCGACAAGGCTTGCATGAAGGTCTGGCGAGATAGTGATGGCGTTGCCGTTCATGGCGAGATTCATTGCCGCTATGACAGGCGCGCGCACATGGCTCAAGCCCAAGGTTGATGCGATGGCCATTGGCGCCAAGAGATGCGCGGCGTCGTAATGGCCGATCGCGAGCCTGTCACGAACATTCGACCAAGAAACCTCGCGCACAAGTTCGATATCGAGCCCTTCAGCCGCGGCGAAGCCCTTGTCGACGGCGACGAAGAGACTGGCGGCGTCGGCGAGCGGAATGAAGCCGACCTTGATTTTGCGATCCGCGTTCATTTCAGTAGCTCCGAAGCCGTAATGATGGACTGCGCGATTTCGGAAATTTTTTTGCTCTCGCGCATAGCCGCGCCACGCAATAACTTGTAGGCCTCGTCTTCCGAGAGTTTCTTCGCCTTCATCAGAATGCCTTTCGCGCGATCGATCGTCTTGCGTTCTTCAAGATCCGAGCGCGCGCGCTCCAACTCGTTCTGTAACTTGGCGAAGGCGTTGAAGCGCGACACGCAAAGGTCGAGGATCGATTTGATCCGCTCTTTCTTCAGCCCGTCGACGATATAAGCGGAAACGCCGGCGTCGACAGACGCTTGAATGGAGGCCGCGTCGGATTGATCCACAAACATGGCGACGGGCCGACGGACGGCGCGGCTCACCTGAAACATCTGTTCAAGTTCGTCGCGAGAGGGATTCTCGAGGTCGATGAGAATGACGTCGGGGTCGATCGCATAGACCCGCTTCAGCAGGTGGTGGCGCTCGGCGATGTGTTCGACCTCGATGAAGCCGGCTTCGCGTAATCCTTCCTTGAGGATGGCGGCGCGGATGGGACTCTCGTCGATGATGACAATTTTCACGGGCGGGGCGGGGGTAGTGACGGCGGCTCTAAGCTTCGGCTTCACTGACGCTATAGAGATGTCCATCGGTTGCTCAATTGTGCAATGCATCCAACAGCGCGTCAACGATTTTGACAACTGCTACATTGCCTAGCGTAACCCCGACGAGGATGCATGGAGTCTCCTGATAGCGTCGCACTCGGGCGAGCCTTGCTGAAAGCCAGGGGCGTTGATCATCAGCCGACCTACACAGCGATAGGCGTTGCGCCAAAGCGGCGCCGAGCACTGTTGATCGACACCGCGAACGTCCCTGGTTGAAAATCTTGGATTGCGGCGCGCTGGAAGGGCGCTAGATTTTCACTTTGAGCTGCATGCTTGCCTGCCAGTTCTTCATGATCTGCGGCCCATTGAGGTTTTGATAAACGGGCAAACCCGCTTCCACGCCGAGCGACCAGTTTTCATAGCCAACGAATCTCCCGCTAACGGTCGCTCCGCCGAAAAGCTCGACACGCTGTCCGCCATAAAAGAGCGGATTGCTCGGCACAGCCGCTCCGCGAATCTCCGGATCCCAGCCGCGGATCGGCCCTTGCAGCGAAGCGCTGGCGCGGAAAGTCGTGGTGAGTCCTGGTATCCAAGTGTACCCGCCCCAGCCGCTCAACTCATGGAGATCGCCCCAAAGATAGCCTTGCGGATTGGGACCGAGGGGAAAACGCCCACGATAAGACGCCCCCCAAGACCATGGGCCGAGATACCCCGCATAGACCACGCCCGGCATGATGTCGAATGTGCCTGTCCCGAGCTGCATGCCATAGAAGCCGCGAATGTTCTGCACCGTCCGGTTCGGCAGAATAAAGTCGTTGAAGGTGGCGGTGTTGCTGCCGGTCGGAAAGGAGAAGCCGAGAGAGATTTGGACGCGATTGATGTCGTCCTGATAGACGCGATAGACGCCGGATAAGGCGAAGTCGGAGAGGCTCGCTGTCGTCGGGTAGTTTCTCGCAAGCGGGAGGATCCCACTTGCCCCCTTGAATACGATGGTATCGAGGCTCTTTTCGGCCATGCCGGCGTTGAGCACGACGTTGAAGTCCCTTGTCACACCGTAACTAAGGCCGAGGATTTGCGTCCGGAAAGCGATGTTCTGCGGAACGATGCGTACGGTCTGAGTCGGGTTGAGGAAGAATGGCACCGTTGAGACGATGTATTCATTCGAAACCGTTCGGGTCCCCATTTTAATGCCCGAGAGGTTTCCAATGGTGGGGGTGATCGAGACGACCAGCTTGCCGGCAGCCGGCATGTCGACGCCGAAAACGCCTATCGGCCCGGGTGGCGGCGCTGGAGGGGCCGCCGGCGCCGCGGGCGCTGGGGCGGGAGTGGCGAGCTTTTTCTCAAGGTCCGAAGCTTGCGCGCCGAGCGCAACAAGAGAGAGCGTTGCGCCTGCTATAGAGCGTCGCGCGCAAAGGCGTACATGGGAGAAATGGCGTCCCTTCTTCATCGTCAGCCTGCCGGTTCGTCGTGCGCCCAAGCATTCTGCGAAGGCGTCGAGCACAAAAAAAAGCCGCTGGCCGATAAGCCGTCGCCAATTGGCGACCGTGCTATCGGAACAGCGGCGTTGCTGATTGTGACCCGCCTTTGGGTCCATCCACGTGTGTGGCTGGGACGAAGCTGGCAAATATTAAGCCAAGCAGCTGCTTGTATTTAATTACGCAAATAAATCAGCGAGGTACAAAGTTTGACCCTGGCAGCTTACGCGCTGCCTCGCTGGGCGCGGTATCGTCGTTGTGGCGAAAAAGCGTGCAGCCTGCCGCCAATTTGCCTGCTGGTATGTTTCCCAAGCGGCGTGATTTCGTCGCCGAAGGCCAGGCGCACGTAAGCGGGCAAAATCCTTACGCTGAAATTCTAAGCTGCGCGGATTCGCGCATCGCTCCAGAATACGCCTTCGACGCGTTGCGACCCCTTCGACAATCTCGCGAGTCTCACGGTCGCACCCCTCGCCGCTCTTTCCAGCGTGACGCGAGCTGTTGCCAGCGCGGGGACTCGATCTTGGCGCGGCGAGAAAGTGGCTTGCGGGCGTCGCTGGCGCGCGTCGAGGGCTCCGGCGCAGGAAGAGGCGCGTGCGTTTCTGTGTTACTCTCCGGCTCGTCGACAAGGCTCGCGATTATCTCTTCGATGGTGCGCTTGCGAGGTTTCGTCGTTTTCTTCGCCTCGACGACGCGAGAATCTTCGAAAGGCGGCTTTTCTGGCTTTCGGAGCGCAATTTTCTTAGCTTTCCGAGGTTTCTCCGGATTATCTCGCGTGATCGGCGCTTTGGGCTTCCTGGGCGCCGGCTCGAGATGCGCCTCAATCTGCGGCGTCTCCTCAACGACGGATTCCAAGATACGCCCGCCCTCCCATGGGCGCTTGCCGGGGATTTCGAGGTGCGGTTCTGACGGGTCAGGATAGGGGGTCTCAATCGGAACGCGAGGCAGTTCTGGCGATCTGGCCGGGCTGGCGATCGGCGCGCGCGGATGGTGCTGCGGAGGCTGCGAACCACCTTTCCGAACGATCTCAACGGTGAAGCTACGCGAGCGCCCCTTGAAGCCCTGGATGTCTTTCAAAATGCGTTTCAACGGTGTTTCCTGTGGGAGAGCAGCAAGTCGAGGGGGAGGGTCGGCGCCCGTCGCAGGGTTGAACTGCCGGGGAGCGCCCTCATACTTCAGACTCTGAGTATCATGACATGGTTCTACTCTGTTGCCTGCTGTGGTTCCATCGCTGAGCGCAGCAGCAGAGGCAAGAGCAAGCGCGGAGAAACGTTCTGGCAGACCAATCGGCAAGCCGTCGCCCATTTCGGATAGGTGACGCCTGACGCACTGTCTATAAGTATTTATGGACGCTGTCACGTTAAAGACTAAGTGGCAATTCCCGCCGGACAAGGCACGACCCGATCGCCCGTGGAGCTAATAAACGCAACCGCTTCCGCCTCAGATCGGAGGGCTCCCGATCGTCGCCGATCGGGAGCCCTGCCCGTAAACGACAGAATACATTCGGGCTCGAATGCTGCCTCTGTTGAAGCTTCGACAAGAATTCAGTTGAATTAAAAAAAGCCAACCTTGTTCGGATTGTAGGAGACCAGCAGGTTCTTCGTCTGTTGGTAGTGACCGAGCATCATGTGATGGTTCTCGCGGCCTACGCCCGATTGCTTGTATCCCCCGAAGGCCGCATGCGCAGGATAGGCGTGGTAGCAATTGGTCCAGACGCGCCCGGCCTGAATGGCGCGGCCCATGTGATAAGCGCGGTTGACGTTGCGTGTCCAGACGCCAGCGCCGAGGCCAAAGATCGTGTCATTGGCGATCTCCACTGCTTCTTCGTCGGTGTCGAACACCGTGACGGAAAGGACCGGACCGAAAATCTCCTCCTGGAAAATGCGCATTTTGTTATGGCCGCGGAGCACGGTCGGCTGCACGTAATTTCCGCCGGCGAGATCGCCTGGCAGCTCCGCCTTGCCGCCGCCGATCAGCAGTTCGGCGCCTTCCTTGCTGCCGATGTCGATATAGGAGAGGATCTTGTCCATCTGTTCGCGAGACGCCTGCGCGCCGACCATTGTCTTCTCGTCGAGCGGATCGCCCTGCACGATCGCGCCCACGCGCTTCAGGGCCTTTTCCATAAAGGCGTCGTAGATCTTTCGCTGCACGAGGGCGCGGCTAGGACAGGTGCATATCTCGCCCTGGTTCAAGGCGAACATGACGAAACCCTCCAATGCCTTGTCGAGGAAGGCGTCGTCCTCGGCCATCACATCAGCAAAGAAGATATTGGGCGACTTGCCGCCGAGCTCCAGGGTCGCGGGGATCAGACTATCGGCCGCATAGCCGGCGATCAGCCGGCCCGTCGACGTCTCGCCAGTGAAGGCGATCTTGGCGATCCGTTTGGAAGATGCAAGCGGCTTACCGGCCTCGAGGCCAAAGCCATTGACGATATTCACGACGCCCGGCGGCAACAGGTCGGCGACCAGCTCCGCCCAGATCAGAATTGAAAGTGGCGTTACCTCAGCCGGCTTGAGGACGACGCAATTGCCGGCCGCGAGCGCAGGGGCGATTTTCCAAGCCGCCATCAATAGCGGGAAGTTCCAAGGGATAATCTGGCCGACAACGCCAAGCGGCTCGTGAAAGTGATAGGCAATGGTATCCTGATCGATCTCCGAAACGCCCCCTTCCTGAGCGCGTATTGCCGACGCGAAATAGCGGAAGTGATCAATCGCCAGCGGTACGTCGGCTTTGGTGGTTTCTCGGATCGGCTTACCGTTGTCCCAGCTCTCGGCTTCGGCGAGGATGGTGAGATTCTGCTCCATGCGGTCGGCGATACGGTTTAGAACGCGCGCGCGTTCGGCGACGCTGGCTCTGCCCCACGAGTCTTTCGCCGTATGGGCGGCGTCGAGCGCCAGCTCTATATCCGCTGCGTCCGACCGCGCAATCTCGCAGAGGATCTGCCCGTTAACTGGAGACGGATTCTGGAAATGTCGGCCATTCGCCGACTCCATCCATCGGCCTCCTATAAAGTTCCCGTAACGCTCTTTGAATTTGGGTTGAATCGAACGGATGAAGGCTGGTTTGTTCATGGGGGTTTCCTCGGATTGTCACGCGCCGTTCTCCGGCGTCGCCCGAGGAAATTCTACCCATAGAGCTTCGTCCGCTAGCGTCGGACGAAAAGCCTCAGCGCCGCCTGTCGCAATTTTGCGACACTCGAGCGCGTTCAATTTTCGAACCCGAACGCGCGCAGAAAAATGGTCGCCCAAGAGCGACCATGTTCTCAGTTTTCAGGCGCTTCTCAGTGCGTATTCGAAATGCTGAGCTTGTTCATCTTACGGTGCAGCGTCGCTCGGCTGACGCCGAGCAGCTTGGCCGCGGCCGACACATTACCTTCGGCGCGGGCGAGCGCCCTGCGGACCGCGCCGCGTTCGGCTTCGATAAGCTCTGCCTCCCCACCGACGCCCTTCGGCAGGAGGAGATCGACGGCCGGTAGTTGCGCGGCGATGCGGGCGTCGGAAATATCGAGCTCTAGCCTTGCTGATCGGGTCGCGCCGATAATGAGGTCGTGACGATCCACCGCGAGCAGCGAGGCGCCATTCCGGCCGGCGCTGGGCGACAAAAAAATGCGCGCCTCGGCGAAGAATTGGCGGAAATTCAAAGCTTCGATCGCTCGCGCGGCATCGGCCAGGGCCACTGCGACGAGGCCGATAAGCCCCTCGGATTTGATTTCGCGACCGCAGGAAACGTCAAGAGCAGCGGCGAGCCTGCCTTGATGGTTGTAAATGGGGGCAACGGTACAGCTCAAGCCCGTATGACGGGCGCGGAAGTGCTGGTCGCGATGGATCGTGAGCGCACGGGCTTCCGCGAGGCAAGTGCCGATGCCATTCGTGCCCTCGCGCGCCTCGCTCCACATCGCGCCGAGCCGCAGACCCCAGCCTTGAAAGATAGCCTCGTCGGCGCCGCGTCCTTCGATCGGCACGCCGTCCTTGTTGGTCAGCAGCACGCAGCAACCGAGCTCGGCGACGGCGCCGAACAGCCGATCGATTGGCGCTTGCGCGACCCGCGCCAGGGGCTCGAGCTCTTCACGCGCCTGGCGCAGCTCGGCTTCAGTGAGGACGTCTGGCGCGCGGCTCTGACCAGGATCGAGCCCGTATACCGTCATCGAGCGGCGCCAGCTCGCAGCGATTGCCGATGTCGCAGGCGCGATCTCGTTCTGGACGACCGAGCGCACCAGATCCGTGTGCGTATGTGGGATCCGTCCCTCCATCGAAGGTCTCCGGGAAAAAAGAAGGAGCGAGTATAAGCGCTTTCTAATCGAGATGCACGCTGCTCCAGCGCAGCCGCCCGGGGCCCAGGAAACCGCCTTGCATTCGGGGTCGCGCGGATCGATGCGAAAAATCGTCGCAGAATTGCGACACGCGGCGTCGCATTGCTCCGCGCCCCACTAGCGGCCGAGGCCGTCCTGTTTGAAGTTCCCTTGGCACGAGCCGGCAATACGGTCCTCTGCTCCTCCCCGCGATAGACAGCGCACGTTCTCCCAGGCGTGCGCTGTCGATCCATCATGGGAGACGACCGCTTTCAAAAGATGCCGGGCCACGGAGGAAAGCCATGAACAAGTTCTTGGTGTCGTCGTCTCTTACAATGCTGGCGCTCGCATTAGGCTATGGCGCACGCGCCGACGAGTTGCTTGAATTGCAAAAGGACCCGACACAGTGGGTGTCGCCCACGGGGGATTACGCCAATCTCCGCCATTCGGCTCTCAAGCAAATTACGACCGAGAATGTCGGCAAGCTCGTCGTCGACTGGCAGTTCTCAACCGGCGTATTGCGGGGCCACGAAGGCGCCCCTCTGGTGATCCATAACATCAAGATACCTGCCGAGGAAAAGGACGGCGCGGTCGTCAAGCAAGCTTACACGACCGACGTGATGTATCTGCATACGCCTTTCCCCAATGTCGTCTACGCCCTCGACCTCAAGGACCGCGACCACAAGATCATTTGGAAATATGCGCCGCAGCAGGACGCTTCGGTCATTCCGGTGATGTGCTGCGACACCGTGAACCGCGGCCTCGCCTATGGCGACGGTAAAATCTTCCTGGCGCAGGCCGATACGACGCTCGTCGCTCTCGACGCCGCGACAGGCGCTTCGGCGGGCGCAAGCAAAGACAAGCCGATCTGGTCGGTTAAATTCGGCGATCCTTCGAAAGGCGAGACGTCAACCGCTGCGCCGCATATTTTCAAGGACAAGGTCGTCGTCGGCAATGCCGGCGGCGAATATGGCGTGCGGGGCCAGATCAGCGCCTATGAGGTCAAGACCGGCAGACTGATATGGCGCGGCTATTCGACGGGTCCGGACAGCGACACGCTGATCGACCCTGAAAAGACGACGCATCTCGGTAAGCCCGTGGGTAAGGACTCCGGGATCAATACCTGGCAGGTCGATCAATGGAAGTTGGGTGGCGGGACGACCTGGGGGTGGTACAGCTATGATCCGGAGCTGAACCTCATCTACTATGGAACGGGCAATCCATCGACCTGGAATCCGGTGCAGCGGCCCGGCGACAATCGCTGGTCCATGACGCTCTGGGCGCGTGATCTCGACACCGGCAAGGCGCGTTGGCTCTACCAGACGACGCCCCACGACCAGTGGGATTATGACGCCGTCAACGAACTTCTGTTGGTCGATCAGGAGATCGGCGGCAAGAAAGTGAAGACGGCTGTCCACTTCGACCGCAATGGGTTCGGTTACACCCTCGACCGCGTCAACGGCGATCTGCTCGTCGCGGAAAAATTCGATCCGGCGGTCAATTGGGCGACCAAGATCGACATGGACAAAGCGTCAAAGACCTACGGCCGCCCGATTCTCGACGAAAGATTTTCGCCGGAAAAGAACGGCGAAGACGTCACGACGCAAGGCGCCTGCCCGACGCTTGGCTCCAAAGACGAGCAGCCCGCGAGCTACGACCCGAATACGGGGCTTTTCCTCGTTCCGACAAACCATGTCTGCATGGATTTCGAACCGTTTCGCGTGAGCTACTCGGCTGGTCAACCCTATGTCGGCGCCTCGGTGGAAATGTTCCCTGCGGACCGCGACAAGGGCGAAACCCACACGGGCAATTTCATTGCCTGGGACGCCAGGAAGGGAAAGATCGTGTGGTCGAACAAGGAGCAGTTCTCCGCGTGGTCGGGGGCGGTCTCCACCGACGGCGGCGTGACGTTCTACGGCACTCTCGAAGGCTATCTCAAGGCGGTCGACACCAAGACCGGCAAGGAGCTCTATAAACACAAGACGCCTTCCGGCATCATTGGCAACGTCATCACCTATGAGGTCGAGGGGAAACAGTATGTCGCGGTGCTATCGGGCGTCGGCGGCTGGGCCGGCATCGGCCTTGCGGCCGGCCTTACCAAGAGCAACGACGGTCTTGGTGCGGTCGGCAACTATCGCAGCCTTTCCAATTACACGGCGCTGGGCGGCGTGCTGACCGTCTTCTCGCTGAGGGAATAAAATCCGGATTAATTGCGACGGAGTTCTCGCTCGGCGCCTCGGTCACACCGTAGCGCCGAGCGCAGCTCTTTTGATTGGTGTTGAACTGTTTCGATTCCTCAACTGTACTGCGTTGGGCGCGTCCACCCACCCCCTCCCGTAAGGGAAGGGCGGACTGCGAAGCGGTCCGGGTGGGATAGCCTGGACCTGCAGGAGCCCTGCTTCACCCGATCGCCTCTCCCGGCGCTTCGATCAGAACTCCACCCGCAGCGAGCCGAGGAACGTGCGCGGCGCCCCGGTCGTGATCGTGGAGCGGCTGCTCGCAGACGGATAATAGACCGTGTCGGTGATGTTCTTAACATTCAGCTGCGCGGTGACGGTGAAGTTTTCAATCTTTGTCGTATAGGCCACCATGCCGTTGAGCAGCGTATAACCCGGCAAGACGAAACTGTTCGCCGTGTCGCCGAGCTGATCCGAGCTCGCGGAAACGCTGCCGGCGAGGCCCAGCCCCCCCGAATGCGCCGTCGGCGTCATATTTCACCCAGAGGTTCCCATAATTGCGCGGGCTGCCCGGCAATATGCTGCCTGCGACAGCGAGTTGCCTTTTACAGGCGGTGAGCGGATCAATCGCCGCGATGCGCTTCTTCTGTTCGTTCCGCCTCGTTGCCGTCGCTGTCGTTAACTTGGCTCGGCCCAAAAGGCGCGGTGGCAAAAGCGAGAAAAAACGGAACAAGCGCCGAAATTCACGCCTTGCTCGGCGCCTCCGCACCGGTTATTTACAACACGTATATAACGGTGTGCCGCCGTTAAGTCGAATTGCCGGTGGTTGGAAGGACTGTGACAATGAACGCTACTTATAGAGTTGCCGTCCCTCCCCGCTTCAAACTCGGGCTTTCCGGATGCGGAGGCGGACTGGAATCCGTTTCCACCTCGCAACTCCTAGACTTGGCCGAAAAGGCGGAGGCGCTTGGCTACGACGCGCTCTGGATAAACGAGGAGCACTTCCAAGGTAGCGTCGTCGAAGTCGAGGGCCGTCGTTGCCACTCTCCCATCGTTCTTGCCTCGGCCATACTGTCGCGCACGAAGACTTTGCGCGTCGGGTTCTCGGTCCTTTTGCTCGCCTTGCACCATCCGGTCCGGCTCGCGGAGGAAATTGCGACATTGGACGTGCTATCCAATGGCCGGGTCGATTTCGGCATTTCTCGCGGAGGCAACGGGCGCTATCTCGAAGTGTATGGCGTAGAGCCCGAGAGCGTGGCGCAGCGCTTTCAGCATACGCTGGAGTTCGTTCTGCGCGCTTGGGGAGACGATAAGGTCTCGTTCGGCGGAAACGCTTATTCCATTGAGCCCAAGCCGATACAAAAGCCGCATCCGCCCGTCTTTATCGGCACCTATACGGACGAGACGGCTGGATGGACCGCGCAACAAGGACATGGCCTCATCTGTCACGGCATTACCAGTATGGAAAATCAACGCAGATTGATGAAAGCCTTTGTTGAAGCGGGCGGAGATCCTGCCACGGCTCCTTTTGGACGCTTTGTCTATGTCGCGGAAAGCGATGAGCTCGCGCGAAAGGAATTGTGGCCCACAGTCGAAAAGCTCACGGAGCGCCTGCGCGGATTCAGACTATTCGACCGCAGCGGCGTTCTTCAGGAACGGGACCTCGAACCCGAGACGTTTTACAACGAAATGGTTATCGCTGGCGGACCGGCGACATGCGCTGAAAAAATACTCGATCTGAACAGGGAGCTCGGCGTGTGTTACCTCAACGCGCTCAGCGCATTTTTTGGCTTCCTGCCGCTACCGCTGCTGGAAAAATCATTGGAGCTGCTTGCAAGGGAGGTAAGACCGCTGGTGGAGAAGCGCCTCATGGCAGGCGTGGAGCGAAGCTCTTGATCGACGCGTGCGTCAGCTCTAGCAGATCAGCCTCGTAAGCAGCGCCCATTGCGTCGAGCGAGCAAACGTCTTTAGCTGCCCCGACGCCGAGTAAGCGTCCATTCTTGAGCAAGGCGACCTTTGCGCCGAGGAGGAAGGGATGATCAGGCGCGTGAGTTGTCATGAGCACCGTCTTGCCTGACTGCGCCAGTTCGCGCGTCAGAGCGAGCACGCGGCCCTGATTGGCCAAATCAAGGCTCGATGTCGGTTCGTCCATCACAAGTATCGGCGCATCCTGCGCCAGCGCCCGCGCAATAAGAACCAATTGCCGCTCGCCGCCAGAGAGGTGATTGATGGATCGGCGGGCCAGGTGCGAGACGCCAACCCGGCTCAGCATGGTGTCGGCAATTTCCCAGTCTGCCCGTGTTGGGCCGCCCAAGCCAGAAACATGCGGTATCCGGCCCAAGAGAACCATGTGTCGCGCCTCGAAGGGAAACATTACGTCACTGGACTGCGGAACATAGGATATGAGCTTTGCTCGAGCGGTATGAGAAAGCTGCGTGGCGTCGTCGCCCAATACGCGAATGCGCCCGCGAGTTGGAGAAATATCGCCCAGCAGACATTTGATCAGCGTCGTTTTTCCCGCGCCGTTTGGGCCGAGCACGCACAAAATCTCTCCCCTCCCGACGCTAAAGGACACGTCCGCCAGCGCCTCGCGTTCGACTGCAGGCCTACGGAAGGAAATATGTTCGAAAACGACGGCGTTCATTGCCAGTTCCGTTGGCCAAAGCGTATGAACAGGAAGAGAAAGAACGGCGCGCCGATCAAGGCGGTCAGAACGCCGAGCGGAATTTCGGCTTCAAACCCGCTGCGCGCCAGATCGTCAACCCCGAGCACAAACAGACCTCCCATCAGGAAGGTGGACATCAGAAGCTTGCCCGGCTTCAACCCGAAAACCGACCGGGCCATATGCGGCACGAGCAGACCGACCCACCCCACAATGCCCGCGACGCAGACCGTGGCGCCACTCATGATAGTTGCACAGACAATGACGGTGAAGCGCAGCTTCTTTACATCGACGCCGAGACTCGCGGCTTCCGCGTCGCCGAGTGAAAGAAGGCTGAGCCGCCAACGAAGTGCGAAAAGGATTACCGATCCCGCGAGAACAGGAATTGAAACCGCAATAGCCTCTTGGACGCCAATCTTTGACAGGCCGCCCATGAGCCAGAAGGTGATTGAGGCAAGAATCTCCACTGGGTCAGCGACATATTTGACGATCGAGATGAGCGCCTGGAAAAGCGCGGACGTCACCATGCCGCAGAGGACCAGCGTCACGATCGAAGCGCCCCTGATCGCTCTGTGCGCGGCGTAAGCGATCAGCACTGCAATGAAGCCTCCCACAAAGGCTGAAGCTTCGACAATGATGAGGGGTTGTCGAAGCAACATCGCGAGCGAAGCCCCAAATCCCGCGCCTGCAGAAACCCCGAGCAGCGCAGGGGACGCCATGGGATTACGAAAGATTGTTTGATACGCGGATCCTGCCACCGACAGGCCTGCGCCGACCATTACCGCTGCAATCACGCGAGGAAAGCGCACTTGCAGCACAATTGTCTCCGCGATAGCCGGGGGCTGGCTATTCCAGGGAACGAGTTTTCGGCCAAGCACTTCGATGACGGTCGCGACTGGCAGGGGGTACCGTCCCAACGCGAGAGAACCGACGGCCAGCGCCAAAAGCAGCATCGATAGGAAAAGGACGGCGCCATAATCTGCGCGATTATCGGCCGCTTGAACCTGCAAGGATTTCATCGATCCGCTCGTCGTTGAGATGGATATGGAAGAAGCGGTCGTAGAATCTCGCCATCTCCGCACGTAATTCGCGCTGTCCGAAAATCGCGGGGTGAAATATCGTTGCAGCCCACAGCACCGTCAAAGGCTGCTCCACAGTCCGGTTCGCCCATAGATGCGCACCTGCCGGCGCGACATAAACCCTCCGGTCTCGAACAGCCGCAACCTCTTTGAGCCGCGGGTCATCGAAGGCCATCTGCCTTTCGCTCATATCCGCGACGATGATGATCTGCGGGTTCCAGGCAAGTATCTGTTCGATGGAAAACGTAAAGCTTTCTTGGGCGCGGCCATTGTCGGTCACGCTGAGGCCCCCGGCGCGGGGGATCCACCATTCGGCGATTTTGTGAGGTTGGGTAAGGCGTTTCAGGTTCAGGTAAAGAACCCGCGGCGGGGAGGCCGTTTGAGAGTCTATTCGACGCGTGACGTCGCCGATCATCTTGTCGAACCAGTCCTGATAAGCGAGCGCTTCCTGCTCCCTGTAAAAAACTTGGCCCAAAAACTTCATTACCGCCTTTACGTCGGCGGGCGCCGTCCACTGGAGAAAGGCCACCGGAAGCCCCAGGCTCCGCAGCGACTCGGCCGTGGCGCGGTCCATCGTCAGAACCAGATCCGGCTGCAACGATATGATCGTCTCTACAGCCAGCCCTTTTTCAGCGCCTTGCACGATCGGCTTCGCCGCCAAACCGGGAGCGAAGACAAAATGTATCTTGCGACTGAGTTCGGGCGGAACGCCGTTGGCGACAACCGATTGCTCTCCCAGCGCGAAAAGAAACGAGTTGATGACAGGCACGGCGCCGAGGGTCACGACACGCTCGACATGGTCGGGAACCTCGACTGTCTGCCTCGACATGTCGATGATCGTCCGCGCTTGAACGTCCGACGCGTCAGCGAAAAACGCGATCGCGGAGACAACCGCCCCCGCGATCGCGTTACGAAATGGAAGAGCTTGGAGCATTCAGAATTTGGCCGTCAGGCCCGCGAAGATCGTTCTCGGGGGGCCCGCAAAATAAGAGGTGCTGTTGAGGTTTGTTTCATTGACTGAGATCGCGCCTATATAGCGCGTGTCGAAAAGATTGCGGATACCGGCGTCGAGAGTGAGCGAGACGGGGAGACTGATCTTTCTGTTGATCTCATAGGACGCGTTGAGGTCGACCACGCAATAGGGGGAAACGGACTGGCTATTGTCGGCCAGGCCATAACGGGTGCTGACGTAACGGATCACAGGCGTGAACTGGAAGCCGTCGCGATAATAGGTCACTGCGAATTTCGCTTGATACTTTGGCGCATAGGGGGCTTGTTTTCCCCCGATAAGCGCCACGGAATTGGAGCCTGTCGCAATGTTGGCCTTGTAAGTCTCCGAGGCTGCGGTCAGGCTGCCTGTCAGCGTCAGCCAATCGGTCGGTCGCCAAGCGGTTTCGATTTCGACCCCATAGCCCGTGGTCGCGGCGTTGCTTTGATAATAGCTCTGCCCGACGGCCGCATCAAAGACCAGAACTTCCTTCTTGTGCGTCCAGAAGCCGAAAAACGTCGGCACGACGGTGAGGTTTCCGGATTGATACCTTGCGCCAAAGTCGACCGCGTCGACCATCTCGGGCCGGATCATATTCATCAGGCTCTGGAGCGTCATGCCTTTTTTCAAGAAAGACGCTTCGGCGCTGTTGAATGAACTTGCCTGCGGCCCCCAGTCGGGGCGGCCGGTCTTGCGGCTGTAGCTGGCGTTGACGCTCCATTCGTCTGACAGCTGATGGCGGATCCCGAGGTTCGGCAGCCAGTCATGAAAATAGCGGGCTTTCGCGGTCGCCGCTGGGTCGGCTGCCGGACCATAGGCCCAAACGTCCCCATAAGAGACGTCTGGAAGGCCCGCTGTCTTGAAATATTGCATTTCCGGCGTGCCTTGGATGAGCAGACGAACGCCGCCGCTGATTGTCGTGGGTCCCCAATCCTGCGTGTATTGCAAGAAAGGACTATAGAATTCGTGATTGCCCAACCGGGCGAGCGTCGAATAGTTCGCGAACTGCATCGCGCCGAACGGCGTAACGTTGTATAGGCGCTGACCGAGCGGCGGGGGTTCCGGCTTTGTGCTTTGACCCCAATATCCGAGCAAAAAATGACCGTCCCAGGGGAACTTCTTATGATATTCGGCAACGCCTCCGATATTGTAGTTGTTGATTGGCCAGAGCTGCACTCTGGCTCCAGCCGTCGTTAGTTGATATCCTTGATTTCGCCAATAGTAAGGCTTCAATATTAACGTATCTGTCGGCGTGATGTTGTAGGAAATTTCTGAAAAAATGACATTGTCGACGTGGCGCACGCGATTGAATTGATAGTTATTGACGTCGGTGGCCGGCTTGCCTGTAAACGCGGTTGTGTAGTCATACCACGCCCATTTCGCCAGATTTTGTGTTTGCGCGAAAGACAGCGGCGAATAGCTGTAGGCCCTTTGATCGTTATGGATCAAATATAGATTAACGTTGAGCTTGTCGCCGATCGGCTGTGAGACGCCCAGCATGACGTTCTCGCGCCGCGCGTCGCCCTCGCCCTTCCATTTG
This sequence comes from Methylocystis sp. MJC1, assembly GCF_026427715.1. Taxonomy (NCBI): domain Bacteria; kingdom Pseudomonadati; phylum Pseudomonadota; class Alphaproteobacteria; order Hyphomicrobiales; family Methylocystaceae; genus Methylocystis; species Methylocystis sp. MJC1. Next base: position 174,523 of record NZ_CP107559.1, read on the forward strand.
TTGGCGTCCGCGAGAGAGCCGGACACGAAGATAGCGCCGCCGCTCGCCAGACGTCCTGTGTCAATGCGCCCATAAGTCCGCCAAAATCCGTTCGAACCAGCGGCCTGAGTCAGCGTGCCTCCGGATTTTTCTTGCGGTGCGAGAACCCTGAGATCAAGAGAACCTGCCGCGCTGGAGAATCCTAAGCCCTGGTTGGCCTGCAGGCTTCCTCGGTAGAGGTTGATTTCAGCGACATTGTTTAAGTCGACGAGGTCCGCGCCTCCAACGATGCCCGCGATCGGCAGACCATTTATATTTCGGGACAGGAAGAAATCAGAAACGCCCCTGACAGTGATGCTCCTGTTGAACGACAGCCCGAAAGGATCGCCCGAGTCCTCGATAACGCTGGGGAGCAGATCCAACGGCTTATAGGAGCTGGCCTGAGCGGGCCCCCCAAGCAGTCTGATGCCTTCTCTCCCGACGGAGCTCATGGGATTAGGGGCGCGGCTGCGGACAGCCGTAAACAGCGGATCGCCCGGCCGATCGGTCCGGGTCATGCTGATTTGATCTCCCGACGGACTTCCGACCGCTTGGCCAGATTGGGAGGCAGCAGCAGCCTCTGACGCGCCGCGAGCCGCTGGCTTCGGTTTTGCTCCTTGCGGCTTGTTTATCTCGATGGGCGGAAGAGTTTGCTGCGCGAGCGCCGCCCCGCCGAGCGGGAGGAAAGGTAGCAAGGAGACGCCGCGTAAGACAAACGAAGCTTTCCAGAGTTTACCGAGCGCCATAATACCCCCAAGCACACGAAATTCGCTATATATATCTGACATATAATTAAGCTGAGTCCAAGCTCAAAAATGCCACAGTCGCAAAGATCATCTGCTCAGCCGCGCGGCAGAGCTGCTTTCTGACAAGGCGCCGACTAGACCGTTTGCCTATTCAACAGACGAAAGACCGTATGTCCGCTTTTGCGACTGAGGTGGCTCGCCCTACGCTGTGCGAGCGAGGGTTGCTCGGCGATCCGAGCCGATCCTCAGCGCAGGAGGGCGAGCCATGGAGCAGTCTACAGAGATTTTCGTCGGGATCGACGTTTCGAAGGCGCGTAACGCGGTTGCAGTCGCTTCCGGCGGGCGAAGCGGCGAGGTGCGTTTTGTCGGGGAAGTGGATTCGTCTGTCGAAAGCATGCGCCGCCTCATCAAGCGCATTACGGCCAAACATGCGGATGCGCATTTTTGCTATGAAGCCGGGCCGACCGGTTATGGCCTGAACCGGCTCATCGTTTCGATGGGGTTCCCTTGTTCCGTGGTCGCGCCTTCTCTCATTCCGCGCAAGGCGGGCGATCGGGTCAAGACCAACCGTCGCGATGCGGTTGCGCTCGCCAGGTTGCTTCGGGCTGGTGAACTGACAGCCGTGTGGGTTCCGGACGAAAGTCATGAAGCGATGCGCGATCTCGTGCGCGCAAGAGCCGCGGCGGTCGAAACGCTGTGTGTGCATCGTCAGCAGGTGAGCGCATTTATGCTCCGGCACAGTCGGATTTTTCCGCGCAAGACCGCTTGGGGCGCTCGTCATCTTCGCTGGCTTCAAGAACAGAAATTTGATCATCCGGCCCATCAGATCGCGTTGCAGGAGATGGTCGAAGCCGTGAGAATCTCTAAGGAGCGCGTGGAGCGTCTCGAGGCGGCGATCGAAGAGTTCCTACCCGAATGGTCGCTGGCGCCTGTGGTCCAGGCGCTCCAGACCCTACGAGGGATCGATCTGATCGTAGCCGTTACCTGCGCCACGGAGCTTGGCGATCTGAGTCGCTTCGAAAATCCGCGTCAGCTCATGGGCTATCTCGGTCTGACGCCGAGTGAGCGCTCGACGGGCGACACAGTTCGGCGTGGCGGCATCACCAAGGCCGGCAATGGTCGCGTGCGGCATCTGCTGATCGAAAGCGCCTGGACCTACCGCCATCCACCACGGATCGGAAAATTGAAGCTCTACAAACTCGAAGCCGCGCCGCCGCGCGTAAGAGAGATAGCGTGGAAAGCGCAGACCCGCCTAACAGCACGATATCGCGCGCTCAGTGCACGCGGCAAAAAAACGACCGTCGTCTGCGCCGCAATTGCGCGGGAGCTTGTTGGTTTCATGTGGTGCGTTGCAAAGGAGGCGCAAACCGCCTGAGACGCAACACAGGCAATTGATTATCCGCTCGCGCATGGGCGGGGACTGGATCTCGGCGAGGGGAATACCCGTCACACGCTTTGTGGCCGGCAACAGCCGACGCCCGTTGTAAGATAGGGACAGCCCCAGACGCATTTTCGGGAATGCGGTAACCAACCCGCGCATAAGAGCTTGATCACCGACGTCTTTCAGATCCAGTCCCTACCCCTGCGCGACAACCGTCCTTCCACGCCGCTTCCCGTGGCGTGAAGTCGCTCGTCAAATTTGTTGACAGCGGACATAAGAGCGTGATCGAATGACCGCCTACAGCGCAGCGCGCAGAGTTGGTTAGGCGCCCACCAGCGAAAGGTGGACACCAAATGGCTGCGGTGAAGGATGGTTTTGGCGCGCAGCGGCGGCCGTGGAGCCTTGCTGAGCGCCCGCGGCTTGTCGATGAAACTTTGGCGCTAACGACGCGCCGGCGTTTGGCTCGTGCGTAGCGCGACGATTGTTTTTCGCAGTCTGGACAGACCCTAGCCCCAAGGGCACAACCGAAAAACTACACCCGAGGATTGAGAGAAAAGACTATCGGGCGCGTGGGCCCTCGCCGCGATCGACGCGCGTCGCGATCCAGACGACATGCCGGGCTCCGCCTTGTCCCCCGTTGGCGCGCACCTTGATCTCCTCGACGCCGAACCCGGCGTTGTGGAGTCGCTGTGTGAAGCTGCGGTCCGGGGCGCACGACCAAACGGCCAGGACGCCGCCGGGACGCAAGGCTTTACGCGCGGCCGCCAATCCCGCCTTGTGATAAAGCCCGTCATTGGCTTCGCGCGTCAGACCCTCGGGGCCGTTATCGACGTCGAGGAGGATTGCGTCATAGGACCCGCGCCCCGAATGGATGAGGCGGCCAACATCCGTTTCCTGGATCGAGACGCGCGGATCCGTCAGACTCGTCCCGTGTAATTCAGCCATTGGACCGCGCGCCCACGCCACCACGGCAGGAACGAGCTCCGCGACGACGACTCGCGCCTTTGGATCGAGGACTCCAAGCACGGCGCGCAAAGTAAAACCCATCCCAAGCCCGCCGATGAGGATGCTCGGCCCTGGGCAGGAACGAATTCTCTCACATGAGAGCGTGGCGAGCGCTTGTTCGGATCCGCTCAAACGGCTGTTCATGAGTTCATTGTTGCCGAGCATGATCGAAAATTCGGCTCCCCGGCGCATCAGTCGCAGCGCGCCCTCGCCGCCAGGTATTTGCGCCGTGTCGATCAAAGACCAGGGAATCACGTTCGCCTCTTCAGCTCGTCAGACATGTATTCAACGCCCTCGTCGGCTGCCCCGACGCGGCGCTGCGGCGAAAGATCAGACTTAGATTATTCGCCGGCATTTCCACAATCTCGGGTCTTTCGAAGCCTGCCTGGCGGCCAAGGTCGGCCACCGTTTCGAGATCACGAACGCCCCATGAGGGATTTTGAGCGCAAAGGCCCGCGTCGAATTCAGCATTGCTCGACGCGGTATGCGCGCCGCCCCGCTTATAGGGGCCATAAAGATAGAGCGGCGCCCCTACCGGCAGAATCGCTCCTGCGTTGTCGAACAAGCCCTCGGTCGCCGCCCATGGCGAAATATGGACCATGTTGATGCAGATGACGGCGTCGGCCCGCTCGATTGGCCAGGGCGCGCTCGCCGCATCCAGAGCGAGCGGCGCCCGCACATTCTTGACGCCGGAGGATGCGATCCACACCGCGACGCTCGCGCGGGCCTCTGGGCTGGGGTCCGATGGCGCGAATGTCAGGTTTGTCAGCCGGGCCGCGAAATGAACGACATGTTCGCCGGAACCGCTCGCGACCTCCAACACGAGGCCCTGTTTTGGTAGTACCGCGGACAAGACATCCAGGATGGGCTTTCGGTTGCGGGCCGCCGCGGCCGAGAAGAGGCGATTGTCGCTCATGCGCTTATCCAGATTCCATTGACGAACGTTTCCTTCTTTCGCGGGCGATCGTTTGATCCAGGGCTTGAAGGAACCGGGAACGGTTTGTCGAGGAAAATGGGGGCGGACCGCTGGTCCTCTCGCCCGTCGAGCGGATGTGCTCCATGAGAGAGCGCTGTGCGAGAGCCAAGCCGATCGAATCCTCTGTAAAGGCGCGCCCATAGGGCGCAATCGCGTGCGCCTCTTTAGCCAGCACCCTCGCGGCCAGGGGGATATCACTCGTGACGACCACATCGCCGGCAACGACATGTTCCGTGATCCAGTTATCGACGACGTCCGCGCCGGCGTCCACGATTGCCCTCACAATCAGAGGCGATGTGGGGATTTGCATGAAGCTGTTAGAAACCACGAAAGTCTGCAGTCCGTAGCGGACGGCGATCTTGTAGGTCTCCTCCTTCACAGGGCAGGCGTCGGCGTCGATGTAAATCTTAATGGTCATCAAGCATGATAGCACCTCGACGACGACTTTCGCCAACGCAAGCGCGTTGTTCCGGTTTCCGCCGATATCGGCGGTCTTTGGGTTGCGAGGGAATAAGAAACGCCGCTTTCAATGCTTTTAGCTTCGGCGTGCTCTGTGCTCCCCCTTGGTGACGCGAGATAATCTTCCACAGCTCCGGTCGGGCTACGCACTCCCTCCGTCACGCCGATAACGGCACAAAATGCATGCCCAAAGAGGGGGCCCTCTTCGGCGCCGATCTGGGGTCCCGTCCAATGCTGATTGACATCCTATCTCCGGCTTGGTGCCCATAAAACCTATTGCGAGGATGGGCAGCAAGAAGCCAAGCACAAAATTCTGACCAGCCTTTACGCGTTCAGGCGGCTTTGCGGATCGTTTGGCGAGGCCCGCAGGCGCGTCGCAAACCAAGCGGTCGCCGTCACAGCCCAAGCCGTAAGCGCGATCCACGCGAAACCTGCCGCCGCGCTTTTCAGGAGAGGCAGCCCCGTCACCAGCCCGAGACGAAAAGTGGCCACCGAATACATCCCCAGGGGGAACACCAGACTCCAGAGCGCTTGAGTATAAAAGAATGGCGCAATGGCAATCGCGTACTTCCAAAAGCTTAAAAGCATCAAGAGCGGGATCAGCCAGGTCGCCCACGCCCAAGTGAAGAAAGTCGCAGCCTCGATGAGGGGCCGTAGCGAATGCAAGAGCGGCAGCGCAGGGCTTCCACACAGAAGCAGCGTCGAGCCAGCATTGGCGCAGATCGCCGCCGCTCCCATGGTCACCCAAATGGCTGGGGTCACATCGTCTCGATCAACGGGAAAAAAGAAAAAGCGGTAAGAGAAAAGCGTGATGAAGATTGCGTACAGCGCGAGGCCGATCCCCCACAGCGCATGAAGCGGCAGGAAAACAAGCGCGCTCAATTCCTCGTTTGCTGACGTGGCCAACGCTCCAAGGATTACAACTGACTCAGTCGCGACGATGGCGAGTAGCCAGCCGCCCCGAATAATATCGGCGGCTTCGGCCTCGGCGGGTAGACTAAGCACGCAAAAGCTGAGGTAAATGAGCGTTAGCCAAAGGCCCGAGTCGGCGACCCAGAACCAAAGAGCCGCTTCGCCAAAACCCCGCAAAGCGCCGCCCGCGCCGATGACGTTGGCGCCGGCAATAAGTGCGAAAAAGCCAAAGACGCGGCGCCGGTCGGTCAAATTGGCCCATACGACGCGTGGGAAACAGAAAATCCGAAGAAGGAAGATGGCGAGCAAGCACAGAAAGGTAGTGACATTCGTCGCAAAGAGCCCGCTCGCTAATAGCTTCTGATCAGATAAGGCCAGGGCGTCCGAGACAATTCCTGTCGCCATCACAAAGGTAAAGCAGCTCGGTTCAAGCCTCTCTATCCAGGCGAGGGGTCCACGGCGCGGTGGAAACGACTTCCCATCCTTAAATTCCGGCATCAGCGTATCCATGACCCGCGCACAAACCGGCGTTTCGCAGCCGGCGATGAATAGATCGGAATGAACCTGCGCCCGGGAGCGGCTGGACCGGTCACCGGAACGTCGCATGCCACGTCAGGAGGCTTTCTGCTTGGCTGCTTGGCGACGACCTGCCGTGGGCAGGCGCCCTGCGGTAGGAGGCGTTGATGATTTTCCCGTCACCTAGGGCGTTCGTACAGCGTCAGCATTCCCCTCCCCTAAAGAGGCATCCATGATACTTCTTTTAGAGACCAATCGTTTCTATTTCAATCGGGGGATTTCTGACATTACAGCGGGCTATCCCCGGATTTCAGAATTTCAAATACCGTGTTAATCTTTGGCTATGCGCCTAACCACATTCACTGATTATGGGCTACGCGCCCTCATCCTGCTCGCCGACCGCAGGCCCGACGTCCTGAGCGCGGCTACGATTGCCGACCATTTCGAGGTCTCGCGACACCACATGGCGAAGGTGCTCCAGGAGCTTGCCGCCGCCGGATTTGTCGAGGGCATCCGCGGCGCGCAGGGTGGCGTTCGATTGGCTCGGGACCCACGGGACATTCGTATCGGCGACGTTATCCGCACGCTCGACAATCAGCCGCTGGTCGAATGTTTTAGCACGCAAGGCAGCAACTGCGCGCTTTTGCCGCGATGCCGGCTCAAAGGAATGTTGGCGCGCGCCGAGCAGGGCTTTTTGAGGGAACTCGACCGATTCACATTGCATGACTGCCTCGATAAAGCGCCCTCCGTTACCGCCCTCGATCTGTCGCTTTGAAGAAAAGCTTGCCCTGCGACGGCGCGGCAGCTTGACTCCTTCCCTATTAATTACGCATTCTAGATACCTATTTAGACGCCAAAACCGGCGTCGGGAGGCAGGAGAGGCGCATGTTCTGTTATCAATGCGAGCAGACGTACCGGTCGGATGAAGGCGCTGGCTGCGCGGGTGCAAAAGGCATGTGCGGAAAGGACGCGGCGACCGCGGATCTGCAGGACATCTTGCTTTATGTCTGCGAGGGGATCGGCCAATATCTGCATCGGGCGCGCGGATTGGGGGCAAGGGACATCGAGGCTGATCGCTTCATCCTCTTCGCCTTTTTCACCACGCTGACGAACGTCAATTTCAATTCCATGAAATTCGTCGAACTGATCCAACAGGCCTCCCTCACACGCGATCGGGCGAAGGCCCTCTACGAAAAGGCGTCATTCGCTGCCTGCAAATATCCTGAGACGCTCTCTGGGGCGGCCGCTTTTGTGCCGGCCAAGGACATGAGCAGTCTTCTCGCCCAGGCTTCGGAGGCGGCCGTGAGGAAGGGCGCGGAGGTCTTCGGCGAAGACATCGTCGGCCTGCGCTCGCTCATCCTTTATGGTCTCAAGGGCATCTGCGCCTATGCCTATCATGCGCGAGTCCTTGGGCAAGAGCGCGACGCCATCTATGAGGCGATCGAACACGCCCTCGATGTCCTCGCCAGACGGGAGAGCGATATTTCGGCCCTCCTTGACGAAGCTCTTTCGATCGGCCGCGCCAATTTCATCGCCATGGAGGCGCTCGACGCCGCCAACACAGGGACATTTGGCGCGCCTGCGCCCACAAGTGTCCGCGTGACGCCGATCAAGGGCAAGGCCATTCTCGTCTCTGGTCACGACCTGAAGGACTTGCACGCGATCCTCGAGGCGACGAAGGACAAGGGGATCAATGTCTACACCCATGGCGAGCTGCTGCCGGCCCACTCCTATCCGAAGCTGAAGGCATATCTGCATCTCGTCGGCAATTACGGCGGAGCCTGGCAGGATCAGCAGAAGGAATTCGCCGAATTCCCAGGTCCGGTCGTCATGACTTCCAATTGCTTAATCGAGCCGCAGCCCCGTTATCGCGGACGCATCTTCACAGCGGGGCCAGTGGGCTGGGCGGGCGTCCGCCACATCGCCAACGAAGACTTTTCGATTGTCGTGCAGGCCGCCCAGGCCCTGCCTGGCTTTGCCGAGGACGCGCCCGTGAAGACGATTACCATTGGATTTGGCCGCGATACCGTGCTCGGGGTCGCGGATAAGGTGATCGACGCGGTGAAGGCCGGCGCCATCCGTCACTTCTTCCTCATCGGCGGCTGTGACGGCGCGGCTCCAGGGCGCAACTACTACAGTGAATTCGCCGACGAGGCCCCGAAGGACACGGTAATTCTGACGATAGGCTGCGGCAAATACCGTTTCAATAAACACGACTTGGGGACCATCGGTGGGCTGCCGCGCCTTCTCGACATGGGCCAATGCAACGACGCCTATTCGGCTCTTATCGTCGCGACAAAATTGGCGGAGGCCTTTGGCGTAGGCGTCAACGAACTGCCCTTATCCTTGATCGTCTCTTGGTTCGAGCAGAAAGCAGCCGCGGTGTTGCTGACTCTGCTGGCGCTCGGCGTGCGCAATGTGCGGCTGGGTCCGACGCTGCCGGCATTCCTCACCCCCGCGCTTGTCGATGTGCTGGTGGAGAAATTCGGCATTCAGCCGGTCGGCGAGGCCAAGGCCGATATTGAAGCGTCTTTGAGCCGCGCCGCTTAATGCTCCTCATCACGGACGCCCGCGATCGGGCGTCCGTCTCGCGACGGAAACCCGCATGTTCAAAGTCAGCCTAATTACGCGCGATGGCGCGGCGATCACCTTCGACGCCGAGCCTTCGGAAACCTTGCTCGACGCCGCAGAGCGCTCCAGCATCTACCTCCCATCTTCTTGTCGGGAGGGCGGTTGCGGCGCCTGCCGTGTTGGCCGAGATCACGGCGACGTCGAACTCCTGCCTTACAGCGGTTCGGCGCTGAGCGATGTGGAGCGGGATTCCGGCGATATTCTCCTCTGCCGCGCCCAGGCGCGAAGCGACCTCGCCTTGCACGCGCCTTTTGACCAAGCGGCAGTGGGATACGCGCCGATTCCAGAGAGACGAGCGGTCATTTCCGAGATCGCGCCCGCCGGATCGGGCGCAGTGCGCCTTGTTCTGCAATATGAGGACAATGCAGCTTTCGGCCGCGCCGCCCAGTTTACCGCCGGACAGTTTGTCGAGCTTTCGTTACCCGACGGTGCTGCGAAGCGCTCCTATTCTCTCGCCAATACGCCCAACTGGGACGGGACGCTCGAGTTTTATATCCGACTTCAGCCAAACGGCGCCTTCTCAAGCTATTTGAAGGACAGAGCTGCGCTTGGCGATACTCTGCTTGTCCGCGGGCCGCAGGGCCAGTTTACCGCTGATGAAGCGAGCGCAGCGGAACGCTGGTTTGTCGCGGGCGGCACCGGCCTTGCTCCGGCGCTCTCCATGCTCCGTCAAATGGCGGAGTTCGGTGATGGACGCGGCTGCCGTCTGTTCTTTGGCGTTAACCGGGTCGACGAGCTTTTCGCTTTGGATGTCATCGAAGACCTCAAAAAAGCGCTGCCCCAGCTAATCGTCACCACATGCGTCTGGAAACCTGAGGCGCAGTGGGAGGGTTTTGTGGGCACGCCCGCCCAGGCGCTCACCCACGCGCTTACGGGAGTAGCAGAACTGCCGGATATCTATGTTTGCGGTCCGCCGCCGCTTATCGCGGCGACTGAGAGCGCTGCCTTGGCGGCTAACGTCGCTCACACGCGTATCTTCAGCGAGAGGTTCACCCCCGCCTGAACGAAGCGCTAGCCAAACTCTCGGCTCAACCAAGAGCCCAGCAGCTCAAGCCGCGCCTTTGGCGTCTGCCAGAGGCAGAGTGAAGCTAAAGACCGCTCCGCCTTCCGGATTCGCCTCCGCCCATAAGCGGCCGTGGTGCGCTTCGATGATCGATCGGGAAATCGACAGTCCAACGCCCATTCCGGTTGCCTTTGTCGTTTTGAAGGGTTCGAACAACGTTTCTTGGATTTGCGCCGGCAACCCGGGTCCTGTGTCGCACACGTCTGTTCGGACCATGCCTGCATCCGTCGTTGATATCGACAGAGTGAGCTTGCGCTCCGGGGCTTCCCGCATCGCCTCGATCGCATTGCGAACCAGATTGACGAGAACCTGTTGGATCTGAATCTTGTCGGCAAGCACGCGGTCGTCGAGGGCGTCCACACGGAAGCTGGCTTCGACGCCGGTAAGCCCCCCTGCCGAAACCGCATCATAAGCGTCTCTAACCAGTTCGTGCATGCTTTGAAGGCTTACGTCCGGTTCGCCACGAATTGCGAAAGCCCTCATGCCGCTGACAACCGCTCCCGCGCGCGCCACTTGCTCGGAGGCCTTATTCAAGGCGTCCGCGACGTTGAGGGGCTTGAAAAGCGATCGTCCAAGAAGCCTCTGAGCAGCGCTGAGATAAGCTGCGATTGCGGTCAGCGGCTGGTTGATCTCATGCGACAGAGCCGCCGCCATCCCTCCCATCGCATCCAACCGATCGGCCCGCAGCTTCCGCATTCGGGCCTCGGTTTCCACCCTCTCGGTCAAGTCGCGCACGACGATCACGAAGAGGCGCTGATCGCGGTCAACAGTTTCCGTGACGGCGCACTCGAGCGGGAACACGAGGCCGTCCTTCCGGCGCCCCTGAGTCTCGTGGACCACCGCGCCGGCGCCTTGACCCGCGTCCTGCGGACAATCGCCCAGGGGGACGAAACGGCTTTGTTGGGGAGACAGAACGCCGACGTTCTCGCCAATGAGATCGTAGGGCGCGTAACCAAACATTCGCGTCACAGCTGGATTTACGGAGAGGATGTTTCCCGAAGCATCCGTCGTGATGATGCCGTCGCAGACGCCTCCGATCGTGGCGCGCAGCCGCGCCTCGCTCTCTCGCAGCCCCTGCTCGATCCGCTGCCGAGAAAAGCTTTTCGACGCCTTCCAGCCGTCGCCCTCCTTGGTGAGAGCGAAGTCATGGGTGGCGATGACGTCGAAAATCTCGCTCATGCTCCACTTCTCGAGCGGGTAGGTGCAAAGGGCGAGGATGCGTTTCGAGCCGACGATGCGGTCTATGGCGGCCTCGTAGCGGACGAAGTCCGCCCAATCGTCGCGCGCAAGCGAGAAGGTGCTCGCAGTGACGCGCATGCCGTCAAACCCGCGATCGAGCGCTGTAACCAACTTGCCCGCCACTTTTTCCAAGGCGCGGTCAGGGTCAAATCGTTCGCCGTACCAATCGTCAAAGTCGACGATCTCAATCTGGCCGCTGGCCAAATATCCATCAAGTTCTGGCACAAGCTCGCGCAAGGCGGCCTCCGCCTCGACCGCTCTCAACGATTCTGACGTGATCCACACGCAAAATTCATTTGCCGCCAGCCCGTGCGCGAGATAAGGCGCGACTGTCTCCAGAAGCTCGGGGGCGGTGTCGTATAGCAGGCAGAAATGCGTGCCCCATGGCGCATCGCCTACTGCGCTGAGCCCGGTCTTCCGCGGCAGTTCTTGAACTGCATCCTGAGTCGAAAGGTCATTCATCCGCATAGCTACGCTTACTCTGAAGCAACGCTCGTTTCTCGCCATCCCCTTCGATCCCATAGCGAAGAAGACTTATGGAAATTAAAATCACTATACCAGATACCCATATCAATGCGACAGCCTGACGCGGAGATAGACCTCGAGCGTGAAGGCAAGTGGTATCAAGGGCGCCCCTGAGTCGTCTTGCCAATTCGCCTCGCCTGAGCAGAAGCTTAGCGTGTGGCCTCTGACTCGACATCCGCGGCACGTGGGGGGTAACGGCCCCACAAGGGCCAGCTCTGGCGTCGCCGCGGTCGCATCGTCGCTTGCCCTACGCGCTCATAGAAAAGGCTTGGTCAAGGTCCGCGATTAGATCGTCAACGTGCTCAATTCCGATCGACACGCGGATCAATGAAGGCGTTATGCCGATTTCTTTGCGCCCCTCCGCTGTGAGCCCAGAATGAACGGTCGTCGCAGGGTGACAGATTAAGGATTCAGTTCCCCCGAGGCTGACAGCCAGCTTGAAGAGCTCGAGTCGATTCAGGAAGGCGAAAGCCTCAGCCTGTCCGCCCGCGATTTCGAACGAGAAGGTCGAACCGCCCGAAACTGATTGGCGCTCCATCAGAAGCCGAGTCGGGTGATCGGCTGGCAGCAACGCAGGAAAATGGACGCGCTCGACTTTTGGGTGTTTGGAAAGAAACTTAGCGACAACGACGGCATTGCTTGCCGCCCGCTCCATTCGCAGGGACAGAGTTTCCAGCGAGCGCGTCAGCATCCAGCAGGAATGTGGATCGAGTTGCGTGCCGATCGCGCTGCGCATAGCCCGAATTGGCTTCAGCTCCATCGACGAGCCGACAATTGCTCCGCCAATGAGGTCGCTATGGCCCCCGACATATTTCGTGAGCGAATAAAGTGACATATCTGCGCCATGTCGAAGGGGTGACTGAAAAACAGGGCCCAGCAGAGTGTTGTCGCAGCAGACCAGGGGGCGGGATCCCTGGCGACGCGCGATGTCCTCCGAAATGGCGCGCACAAGAGATATATCCACAAGGCTGTTCATCGGGTTCGACGGCGTCTCGATGAAGATCATAGCGATCCGCGCATTGCGGCCGGCTTGTTCGGCGGCGGCCCGAATGTTTTGCTCGTTCATTCCGTCTGTAAATCCAACTCCCTTGATTCCGAAAGGAGCGAGGGTTCTGCTGATGAGAACCTCGGTTCCGCCATAGAGTGGACGGCTATGCAGAATGACCTCTCCGGGCTGTGCGTAAGCAAGGATCGCAGTGGTGATTGCCGCCATGCCTGAGGCGAAGACGAGAGCGCTCTCGGCGTTTTCATGAATTGCCAGCCGATCCTCAACGATTTCTAAGTTCGGATGGTTGAAGCGAGAGTAGACGAGGCCGGGTTGCCTCTCGGGCGGAGCCGTTTGTCGCCCGGCCATATAGTCAAAAAAGTCGCGCCCCTGCTCCGCTGTTTGGAAAACGAAGGTGGACGTTAGAAATACGGGTGGCTTGACAGATCCCTCCGAGAGAGCAGGATCATAGCCGTAGCCGAGCATCAACGTCTCTGGTTCCAGCGCGCGCTGGCCAATTTTCGTCTTGTGGTAGCGAACCGGATCCATAGCGAAAGCCTTTCGGCCATCTGTCTAGGCGTTAAACTTTCATATAGCGAGCAGTACAGGGGTGGGAGTTTGGTCGGGTGACCGAGTTACTCGGATACCAGATGCTCATGTTGCCGTGGCTCAGGCGCTGTTGCTGACGACGCGCCCGCGCCATTGAACGCCGCCCTATCGGCGATGCGACCGGCGCCCCGACCGCGAAGGTGGCGGCGGGGCGTTTTGCTGTTTATGTCACCGAGGCTTATACCAAGGGACAAAGAAGCCAAAAATGCCCGAGAGCACCGCGAAGACGACGACTGACGCTGCAATTATTGGGATTTCGCCGGTTCCCCACCAGGCGAGGATGAATCCGAGAACTGCGCCCGCCGCAGCACAGATGAACACGCTGGGGGTCAGGTCAATGTCAAAATCGACCACGCCGCCATATTTGTCTCGCTCTTTTTGAGGTGTGCGGGACTCTCCCTTTGGGTCGTCGTGCGTCATATCGAACCCCTCCGCTTCGCGCCGCAAAGGGGACATAGGGCGGTTGATCGGAATGGGCGACTCCGACGCAAACACAGCGCCCTATCTACTGTTTCTTCGAAACCGCCCGTACACGCACAAGCGACGTTTCAAGCATGTTCCGCGAGCTGTTTTGCGTCAAAAGCGATCTACGGCGCAGGTACCTTGACTTCTGTCGTTAAGGCAGCAAACTGCTACCCCATGGGGAAGCGATCTCCCCACGAGGCGACACGCCCAAGAATCGCGTCCGGTTTGTTCACCAAGGACGCACCATGTCGTCAGTCGACGAAGTCTCTCCCAACAAGCTCATTCGCCGCTGTGGCAGCCTCCCTCATTCTGCGCTCGCTGACATATGGGGCGAGGCGATCCGATCCGCGCTAACGACATTCCTGTAAAGGGTAGGCGGATGAACTTGGTCTCCTTCGCGCTTCGTCGACCGATCACCGTTGTGGTTTTGGTTGTCGCCACGGTTTTGATGGGCGTCTTCGCGACGCTGCGGATGCCGCGCGATATTTTTCCAAACCTCGGAATCCCCGTTCTCTACGTCGCCCAGCCTTATGGCGGGATGGATCCGGCGCAGATGGAAGGGTATCTGGTCAATTATTACGAATATCATTTTCTTTACATTACCGGCATAGAACACGTTGAGTCGAAGTCGATACAGGGCGTCGGGCTTATCAAGCTTCAATTTCAGCCCGGCACGGACATGGCCGGCGCGATGGCCGAGACGGTGGCCTATGTCAATCGAGCCCGCGCCTTCATGCCGCGCGGCACGGTTCCGCCATTCGTCATGCGCTTCGACGCCGGCAGCGTCCCGGTCGGCGATCTCGTCTTTTCGGACGAAAGCGGCAAGCTGAGTCTCAAGGAGCTACAAGACGCCGCCCTTTTTAGGGTCCGTCCATTGTTCGCGACCTTGCCCGGCGTTTCGGCGCCACCGCCATTTGGCGGCAGCCCCCGCGCCATCGTCATCAGCGTCGATCCAGAACGGCTGACGGGCTACAATATGAGCCCCGACGAGATCGTCCAAGCAATCGTTAAGGGCAACGCTATCAGCCCTTCCGGCAACGTTCGCTTTGGCTCCCAAATGCCAATGGTCCCGGTCGACACTGTCGCGACGGACGCCTCCCGGTTTGGAGATATCGCCATTCGCTCCGACGGGACCCGGACCATCTACGTTCGCGATATTGGAACCGTGGCCGACTCTTCGGATATCGAATTTGGGTACGCCCTTGTTAACGGCCGGCACACGGTCTTCATCCCCGTTACGAAGCGCGCGGACGCCTCGACGCTAAGCGTCGTGAGCCTCGTAAAAGAAAATATCCCGAAGTTTCAGGCGGTGCTGCCGCCTGGCGCGAAGGTCAGCTATGAGTTCGACCAGTCGCCTTTTGTCAATCGCGCGATAAGCGGCCTCACGCAAGAAGGCGGCGTCGGCGCCGTGCTTACCGGGTTCATGGTCTTGCTTTTCCTGCGCGACTGGCGAAGCGCGCTCGTCGTCGTGGTGAACATCCCTTTGTCAATCTTGGCGGCGACGGTTGCGCTTTGGGCGTCCGGGCAAACGATCAATTTGATGACGCTTGGCGGGCTGGCGTTGGCGGTCGGCATATTGGTGGACGAAGCGACCGTCGCCATTGAAAATATTCATGCGCACATGGCCCGCGGCTCGCCGCTTGCCAATGCCGCTTACGATGGCACGACCGAAACGATTACTCCTCGCTTTCTTGCCATGCTTTCAATCCTTGCGGTGTTTATCTCGGCCTTCTTCATGAAAGGCGCCGCGCGCAGTCTCTTCGTGCCGCTGGCGCTCGCGGTCGGCTTTGCGATGGTTGCGTCTTTCATACTCTCTTCCACGCTCGTCCCGGTGCTTACCATTTGGTTGCTGAGAGGCCATGGCAGCGCTCATGACGGCGGTCCCTCGCGCTTTGGTCGGTTCCGAGACCGCTACCGCGAATTTCTCGTTAGGGTCGTGCGGCGACGAGGCGTGGTGCTCGCTTCCTATCTGATTATCGCCGGCTTGGTTACCGCCGTTGCCGGCGGCGCGCTCAGCCGGGCGATTTTCCCGGTCGTAGACGCCGGTCAACTGGCGTTTCGGATGAGCGCCCCCGCAGGCACGCGCATCGAGGAGACGGAGAAGCTCGCCGGCAAGACAATCGAGATTATCCGCAGCGAGGTCGGGTCTGAAAATGTGGGTCTTACGCTCGGCTTCGTGGGCGTGCAAAATGCAGCCTATCCAATCAACACGATCTATCTCTGGACAAGCGGACCGCAGGAAGCCGTCTTGCAATTGCAGCTCAGTCGAGAATCCCGGATCAATGTCGCGGAGCTGGTCGAACGGCTTAGAGCGAGGCTCTCTCAAGAGCTTCCCGATGTGCGCTTCAGCTTCGAGCCAAGCGACATCGTCAGCAGGGTCATGAGCTTCGGGGCGCCGACGCCGATCGAAGTGGCCATCAACAGCCCCGACTTCTCGAAGACCCGGGAATTCGCGCAGAAAATCGAGAAGGAGCTGAGACAAGTTCAGAGCCTTCGTGATTTGCAATTCGGACAGCAGCTCGACTACCCGGCCGTAAAGGTTGAGATTGACCGCCGCGTCGCGGGAACCCTCGGCGTTACAGCCGATCAGATCGGCAGGTCGCTTACCGAAGCCACCTCGTCGAGCCGTTTCACGGTTCCCAATTTCTGGGCGGATCCCAAGAGCGGCGTTGGCTACCAAGTGCAAGTGCAAGTACCGCCACGACGCATGGATTCGTTGGAGCAAATCAAGAACATACCTGTCGCTCGAAACAATGAGATGCAGATTGACCTGCGCGCCGTCGCTGATGTGACCAAAGGGACGGTGCTTGGTGAATATGACCGCTACAACATGCAGCGCATGCTGACGCTCCAGGCGAACATCATCGGCGAGGACCTTGGCGGCATCGCCCGTCAAGTCTCCGCGGCTATCGCCAAAGCTGGCGACCCTCCCAAAGGCGTAACGGTGACAGTTCGAGGACAGGTTACGCCAATGGAAGAGATGTTCGGCGGCTTGGCGCTTGGCTTTGGCGTTTCGGTAGTGGCCATCTTTCTACTCTTGGCGGCGAATTTCGAATCCTTCCGCTTGGCGCTTGCGGTGGTGCTCATGATTCCCGCGGTCATGGCGGGCGTGGCCGTTGCTTTGTGGCTTACAAGAACCTCGCTAAACATCGAATCGCTGATCGGTTCGATCATGGCGATCGGCGTCGCGGTGGCGAATGCTATTCTCCTCGTCAGTTTCGCGGAGCGTGATCGCGTTGGCGGCGCTCAGGCACACCAAGCTGCTGTCTCGGGGGCGACTGGCCGGCTGCGTCCGATCCTGATGACCAGTTGCGCCATGATTGCCGGCATGCTTCCGATGGCGATCGGGATCGGCGAAGGCGGGTCGCAGACTGCACCTCTAGGCCGCGCGGTGATAGGAGGCCTGATGGGGGCGACGGTTGCGACGCTGATCATCCTGCCAGCGATTTTTGCGCTTCTTCAGGGGAAAAGCACACGAAAAAGCCCGTCGCTATTGCGTGCCAGTCTGGATCACGCGGATGCTCGCGGCTAATCCTTTTCAAGCGCCATGGCTGCGGAATGTTAAGGTTATGCTTGTTTCAAGGGTCGATTGGTGGCGAGCGGCCAGGCGACTGGGGCTAAAGGCGATCGGCCTTGCGGTTGTTTCGGCGCCTCTGGCTGCGTACGGCGCCGATCCATTCGCAACGGTTGTGTTGCCGGCCACCATTCAAGCGTACTTCGTCACCGATCTCTATGCCAAGGATTCAGGCTTTGTATCGCAGGTGAACAATGACCTCGGCGACCACGTCAAAAAGGGAGCGGTGCTGGCCGTCATCAGCGACCCGGAGCTTCAGGCGCAATTTCAAAAGGCGCAAGCGGCGGTTCAGCAAACCGAGTCCGCCCTCGAGGTCGCGAAACGACAACTGGTTGGCTTGCAGGCTGATCTCGCCTTGCAGCAGGTGACGCTCAAGCGACAGCGTGAATTGTTTGCGGGGCGAGCCGCGACCGCGCAATCGCTCGATGAGGCGCGGGCAAAAGAGGGCGTCGCGAGCGCAGCCGCGGAAACCGGAAAGGCCAAAGTCAAACTGGCTGAGGCCGATGTGACCGCCGCCGAGGCAGAGCTTGAAAGACTCAGCGCCTTGTTACAGTACGACAATATTACAGCACCGTTCGATTGTGTGGTGACTCGCCGCCTCGTAAACCCTGGCGACCTCGTGCAGGCGGCAACGGCGACCCGGACGTCGCCGCTTTTCACCTGCCAAGAGATCGACGTTGTTCGCATCTTTGCCGACGCCCCGGAGTCGGCCGCTGCGGTTATTCGACCAGGACTGCCGGTCGAGATCAGGCTGTCCGGTCCTTCCGCGCAACCCGTTCGCAGCCGCGTCACGCGCATCGCCAACGCGCTCGATGCTGCAACCCGCACCATGCGGATTGAGATAGACGTGCCCAACCCTGATGGGAAATTGTTGCCAGGCATGTACGGCCAAGTAACGCTGACTCCCCAACCCCAGCAGGCGGAGCCATAACGCATGTCGCCTGAGAAGGGGCGAAGCCCACGAAATGGCTTCGTTTGGAGCCCGCCAACAGCGTTTCTGGTGCTTGGTCTGGGTGGTTGTTTGGGTATGTCGCAAGGCGACAAAGCCGAGTTGCTCCGCCCTTCCGTTAGCCCCGCCGCCCAACCCTCAGCCTCTCTAAAGGTCGACGCCTCTCATATCCAACCGATGTATGAGCGCCGGCTGCTGGCGATTGATCTTCCGACAGTCATCCGGATCACCCTCGCTCGCAATATCGATATCCAGGAAGCGCAGCAGCGCGTCGAGGCGTCACGCGGTGAGTTAGACGCCAGCATCGGCATGATTTTTCCTTCGATTTCGCCGCAAATTACGACGCTGGGCATCCAAGGCGCTCTATCGAACGTGACAAACCTGGCGCTGGCGAGCTTTTCTCATACGTTTCCGGCGGTCGTCGTTCAGTGGGTCATAAACCCCGGGCAGGTCGCGTATAATGTCATCGCGTCAAATCGGCGGCTTGAAGCCTCAGAGCAGCAAGACCAAGCGGTCGTGCTGGAAACAACCCGTTTGGCTGCAATTCAATACTACGAGCTCGTATTGGCCCAAGCGCGCGTCGCCGTGGCTCAGCGGGCCATGCGCGAGGCCGAAGAGCTGCTCCGCATTCAGCGCCTGAGAGTCAAAGCTGGCGCTGGATTGCCCGCTGACCAATTGCGCGCCGAGGCGACACTTGCCGGGCGAAAGCAGGACCTGCTGATTGCATTGAATGGCTTCTACAATGCGTCCGTCGCCCTGACAGCAACGCTCCAACTCGACCCCACAATCATGTTGGCGCCGAAAGCGGGCGCTATGGTGCAAACGGCGTTGGTCCGGGAAGACCTGCCGATCGACGACATGCTCGCCATCGCCGTCCAATACCGACCAGATCTAGAAGCGGTTCGCTCTCTCCTCGCAGCCGCCGATGCGGATAAAGGCGCGACCGTTTGGGGTGGATTAGGACCCCAGATCACAGCCTCGCGCACCTTCGCACCACCCCCGCCGGCGGTCGGTTATCCCCCTGCGGGAGCCATCCTGACCAAGGATACGATGTACCGGCAGCAGAAATATCAGGCGACCGCAGGGTTCAATTGGAGCCTCGCGACTTTCGGCAGAATTCGAACGGCGGCTGCTCACGTTAATATGGCCTCTCTCGATCTGGATCGACAACTGGAGCAGGTGCAGACATCCGTAGTTGCGGCCCATCAGGCGAGCATCCTCGCCAAGAAGGCCGTGCCGATCGCCCAGCAGCAGGTAAAGGCGGCAGAAGAGGCGCTGCGACTGACGCAGCAAAATATCTTGGCCGGCACAGGCCTTCTGATCGACGTGCTTCAGGCCCAAGACGCCGCCGACCAAGCGCGCCTGAGAAACGCAACGGCGGTGGTCCAGTACAATCAGGCGCAGATCAATTTGCTCGGCGCCATGGGGCTCCTTGGCGTGGAGAACATACAGCCTCGGGCCCCTGAGCCCGCGGGCAATCATCTTGCCAGCAAAAGTCGACGCTGAACGATCACGGAACGCGTTGCCGGAGCCGTCGCGGCGCAGCGCCGAAGACATTGAATTACGAGAGGGACTTGACTTCTACTACCGGGACGGCAAATTGTCGCCGCATGGGGAAGCGATCTCCCCACGAGGCGACATGCCCAAGAATCGCGTCCGGTTTTTCCACCAAGGGCGCACCATGTCGTCAATCAACTCGATCTCCCCCGACAAGCTTGCGCGTCTCATCGGCGTCCCGCATTGTCCTGCCCTCATCGACGTGCGGGCGGATCAGGACTACAAGGCCGATCCTCGCTTCCTCCCGGGCGCATTACGTCGCCATGCCGAATCCGTCGCAGACTGGGCCCCGGAATTCGTGGGGCAAGCAGTCATTGTCATTGATCGGACGGGCGGGCACGCCAGCGAAGGCGTCGCCGCCTGGTTGCGCCATGCCGGCGCCGCCTCCGCTGACATCCTGACTGGCGGGCATGAGGCCTGGGCCAAGGCCAACGGCCCGCTCATCCAAGCGGCAAAGCTGCCTCAGCGGGACGCTCTTGGGCGAACGGTCTGGGTTACGCGCTCCCGTCCGAAAGTCGATCGCATTGCCTGCCCCTGGCTCATCCGCCGTTTCGTCGACCCAACCGCCGTCTTTCTATTCGTGGCGCCGGCGGAGGTGACAGCCGTCGCCGAGCGTTTCGGCGGCGCCCCCTTCGATATGGAGGGCGTGTTTTGGAGCCATAGGGGCGAGCGTTGCACGTTCGACACCATGCTCGAGGAATGGGGGTTGGCGATAGAGCCTCTGCAGCGATTGGCTGTCATCGTGCGCGGCGCGGATACGGCCCGTCTTAATCTCGCCCCAGAGGCGGCAGGGCTGCTGGCGGCGTCGCTCGGCCTCTCCCGCATGTATGCGGACGATCTTGAGCAGCTCGAAGCCGGGATGGCCCTTTACGACGCCTTTTATCGTTGGTGCAGAGACGCAACGGACGAACCCCACACTTGGCCTGTAACCAAGTCAGGGAGAGCCCCGTGAATCTGCATATCCAAACCAATGTGAGCCAACACGGCGTTTCGCTTGGTGAAGCGTTCCGCGTTTGGGCGCGCATCGCTTTGCTGAGCTTCGGCGGGCCTGCGGGTCAAATTGCGGTGATGCACCGGATCATCGTCGATGAAAAGAAATGGGTGCCGGAGAGCCGCTTCCTGCACGCGCTCAACTACTGCATGCTGTTGCCTGGCCCCGAGGGCCAGCAGCTCGCCACCTACATCGGTTGGCTCATGCACCGAACCCTCGGCGGGCTGATCGCCGGCGGGCTGTTCATCCTCCCCGGCGTCGTCTCGATCATGGCGCTCAGCATCATCTACGCGCTCTGGGGGAATGTCGGGATCGTTGCCGGGCTGTTCTTTGGGTTGAAGGCTGCCGTGCTGGCCGTCGTCGCCGAGGCGGTTATCCGGATTGGCAGGCGCGGCCTCAAAACCTTACCGATGCGCATTCTGGCCGCCGCTTCATTTGCCGGCATTTTCTTCTTCGCTGTGCCGTTCCCGCTGATCATCCTCGCAGCGGCGCTGATCGGCTACATCGAAGCGGCGCGTGGAAATCCCACTTTCGCGGCTGCTGGGCATGGCTCGACGCATGAGGATGGCGAAAGCCTTTTGGGCGACGCCGTGCCCCCTCATTCGCTGCCATCCAAGAAGCGTGCGCTGCGCGTAATCGCGATTTGGCTGGCGCTTTGGCTTGTTCCTGTCACGGCGATTGTATTCACCAACGGCGCCGAGAACGTCTTTTCACAAATCGCGATGTTCTTCAGCAAAATGGCGGTGGTGACTTTTGGCGGCGCCTACGCGGTCCTCGCCTATGTCGCCCAGCAGGCCGTCGAAAACTATCGCTGGCTGACGCCTGCGGAGATGCTCAACGGGCTTGGCATGGCGGAAACGACCCCCGGCCCGCTCATTATGGTGTTGCAATTCGTGGGCTTCACGGCGGCGTTTCGCGCGCCGGGCGATTTGCCGCCATTGCTTGCGGGCGCTCTCGGCGGCTTGCTCGCCACTTGGGTGACGTTTGCTCCTTGTTTCCTCTGGATATTCCTCGGCGCGCCCTACATCGAAAGAGTTCGCGCCAACAAGGCGCTTTCGGGCGCTTTGGCCGCGATCACAGCGGCCGTGGTGGGTGTTATCCTCAACCTCGCCATCTGGTTCGCAATCCACACGGTCTTTCGCAAGACCGTCGCCCTGAACGGCTTTGGGCTGTCGTTTGACGCTCCCGTGCTGGGGAGCGTGGATTCGTGGAGCTTCGCTCTCTCGGTTGGCGCCGCGATAGCGATCTTCCGGTTTCGAATCGGAATGCTCCAAACCCTCGTGTCCTGCTGCCTGGGCGGGATGGGGCTATCTCTCGCGGGGGCGATCTAGACAATCACCGAAAAGGAGAAACCCATGAAAAAGACGCTCACGACAGTCGCGGCGCTCGGCCTTCTCATCCCCGCGTCGGCTTCTGCGGCGGAAGTGGACTGGTCCCAGGTCGACTCCGCAATCGGCAAAAAGGCTATGGTCGTCGGGACGGTGCATAAATACGGCCTGCCGCGCAGCGATCTCCACGTCACGCTCGACGGCGTGGCCGTCAAGCCCGGCCTCGCGCTCGGCGGATGGATCGCATTCGAACCCAAGGGCCACACGGCCATGATGATGGGCGACGTCGTGCTCACTGAAACCGAGGTGACGCCAGTCATGCGCGCCTTGCTGGCAAATGGCGTCAAAGTGACGGGCGTGCACAACCACCTGCTGCGCGCGAGCCCCGCCACCTACTACATGCACATCGACGCGCAGGGAGATCCCGCCAAACTTGCCGGGATTGTTCGCGAGGCGCTCGCGGCGACCAAGACCCCCTTCGAGCCGTCGGCCAGCCCGGCAGGCGAATCTCCAAAGCTCGATTTCGATACCGCGCAAGTGGATGAGGCGCTCGGCGCTCAGGGTAAGAACAACGGCGGCGTCTATCAGTTCAGCATCCCAAGGGCCGACAACATCAAGGCAGGCGGAATGGCCGTCGCCCCAGCTATGGGGACGGCGATCGCCATCAACTTCGAACCGACCGGAAATGGCAAAGCCGCGATCGGCGGGGATTTCGTCGCGGCAGGAAACGAAGTTGAACCGCTCTTGAAGGCGCTGCAATCCAACGGGATCGAGGTGACCGCGCTGCATAACCATATGCTCGATGACGAGCCCAGGCTCTTCTTCGTCCATTTCTGGGCCAACGACGATGCTGTGAAATTGGCTCACGGCTTGAGAGCGGGGCTCGACACCTTGCATGTGGCGCCGAGGAGCTGACGCGCGCAGAATAGAGGCTTGCCGTGAAGCTCGATGACGTCAAGCGCGAGCGATCTCTCCTTTACATGGAGAGATATGTCGATGAAGGGGCGAAGACCTACAGCGTCCTCGCCTCGCGGACCGAAGCCGCGCCCTGCTACCGCCCCGAAAGTGACCAGCCCTCATTCGACCTTATCGCCGTGTTCGTTCCGCCCGAACGCGTTTCGGTCTATGAGGCTGGTTGTCCTTTGGGCCTTTCAAGTCGCTATCTCACAGAGGAAGGCGTCCTTTTCCCCATCCACCCGGAGGCTTGGGCGAGCGATGAGGTTCCTGGACTCGCTGACATTCGCACCCTGCCGCGGGCTCCCGAGATTCCCGTCGCTCCCACCGCTTCGACTCGGACGGTGCTGGTTCTGGAATCGGACGGGAATGTTCCAGCTCACTTCATCAAGCTGCATTATCCCTTCTACATCTCCCGCTTCAAACGAAAGCTCCGGCGCAAGGACATCCACAACGCGGTCGCCGCGACGCGCGAGCTTGCCTTCATCAACTCCCCGAAGTTCGCCTATCTGCCTGAGGTCCTGGGCGTCATTTTCGGCGCCGGAGAGGAAGCTTGGGGCTACCTCCTACGGGAAGCGACGGCTTATCCGCCGATCATCGGCGGCCGTTTCCTCATACCCTGCTTCGCTCTCTATGCGGGGGATCGGCGCGACCCCGGACGGGCGCCTTTGCTGGTGCAACTGATCGACCATCATCAAGCCGACCCCGCGTCTTTTGTCGTCCATGCGATTATCGCGCCGATCATCGAATGCTGGTCGAAGGTTGCGCACGAGCTCGGGCTTCTCCTGCAATCCCACGCCCAAAATCTTCTGCTCGAAGTCGACGAGAAGCTCACGCCGCGCCGGATCGTCCACCGTGACTTCGACGTATGGGTGGACCTTGGCGCCCGCGAAAAAGCGGGTTTGCCGAATCCCTTCCTCGACATAGATCGGCGGCCAGACAAGGTGCACCCGGTGGGTCAGTTTTACAGCTTGATCTACGACCGCTTCATGGGGCGCGGGTTCTTCGATTACCTTCTACGCCTCTTGTCGCTCCACTACGGGGCGAACGAGGAAGCGATACGCCAGGCGGTGCGAGATATCTTCCACCGGGCGTTCCCAGACGCTGACCGTGTCTTCCCGGCGCACACGACCTATTATTTCTCCGACGTCCCGCCTCCCGGACGAGATTTCGATCTCGAGGACACGGGGCAAGCGCCAATATGGCGATAGATTTGCGAGGCGACGATGAAGGCTCCGCTCCGGTCACTCGTCGCGGCGCGGGGCCTCCGCGATTTCGGCGACGGTTTCTTCGCAGTGTTGCTGCCCGTCTACCTGACGGCGCTCGGCTATTCCTCATCCCGGATCGGCCTGCTGGCAGGGACGGCCCTCTTCGGCTCCGCGCTGCTTACTCTCGCAATCGGCGTCCTGGGCGCCCGTTACGAGCATCGGAGCCTGCTGATATTCACCGCCGGTCTGATGACTCTCACCGGCGTCGCCTTTTCATTAACACACTCCTATCTTGTTCTGCTCCTTGTCGCCTTCTTAGGTTCGGTGAACCCATCGGCCAGCACGGCGAGTTTCTTCGTGCCTGTCGAGCACGCCGTTCTCGCACGCGAAGCAGGGGATGCCGACCGAACGCAAGCTTTTGCGCGCTACAGTCTGGTTGGCGGATTGGCCGGCGCCACGGGGGCTCTGGCGGCTGCAATGCCTCATCTGCTGATGCGAATGGGATGGTCGCAGTTGGAGGGGCTTCGGGCGATGTTCGCCCTCTATGCCGTGCTCGGTCTGGCCGGCGGCTTGCTTTACAGCCGGCTTCCGTTATCTCCGCTGTCGCACCGAGATGGGCACGCCCCCGTTCTCGGCCCTTCGCGCAAGATCGTCTATAAGCTGGCGGCGCTTTTCAGCCTCGACGCCTTTGCCGGAGGCTTCTTGGTCCAGTCCCTGTTTGCGCTTTGGCTTTTTCACAAGGGGCTTTCACTCTCGGCGACGAGCGCCTTCTTCTTCGTGTCGGGGATATTGTCTTCGCTTTCCTATCCCGTCGCGTCACGACTTGCGAAGCGCTTCGGCTTGGTAAACACAATGGTCTATACGCATATCCCGGCCAGCCTATGCCTTATCGCCGCCGCCCTCTCCCAATCCCTCGGGGTCACGATCGGTTTTTTGCTCTTGCAGGCGGCGCTATCGCAAATGGACGTGCCGGCGCGCTCGTCATATGTGATGGCGGTCGTCTGCGAAGACGAGCGAACGGCCGCCGCAAGCTTCACGTCGGTGCCTCGCAGCCTCGCGGCGTCGCTTAGCCCCGCTCTCGCGGGAGGGCTTTTTTCGTCGCCCTCGGCCGGCGCTCCTCTCATCATATGCGGCGGCCTCAAGATAATTTACGACCTGCTGTTGCTGTGGCAATTCAGTTCTTTGAAGCCCCCCGAAGAGGGTAAGGCGTAGCCCGGCATGATGATGCCTCGCGGCCATGCAGGCCCCTGGACGCGCTTGTCTCACGACCTAACTGACGGGTCTCAAGCAGTCTGCAGGAGGGCCGGATGACCAGTTTAGGAACCCTGAGCACAGCGGGCGCGCTTTGCGCCGCAGTTGCCGCTTCCCTCCTGCCAAATTCGTCATCCGCAGGCGTCATGAGTGTCGCTGACAAGGGCGGTATCAGCCTGCCGTCGCCTGCCAACCAGGTTGACTGGCGGCCTTACCCACATCGCCACCATCGCTGGCATATGGGCTGGCATTACGGTCATCCACGCTTCCGCTATGGGCTTTACGCAGGGAGGAGTCCAGCCATTTACGGGTCTGGGGCCCCTACAGCTGCCTATGGCGCCGCTAATCCAGCATTTAGTGGTTGCGGCGTTTGTGGCGCCGCCTATCCAATGGGGCAAAGCAGCGACTACGACTATGGAGGCGGCGGATTGTTCACTACGGGGCCCGGAATGTTTTGAGGCATGTGAGCTAAATCGCCGGTTGCGCCGCGACAGAAGAAGGCCATGAATTCGAGCCTAACTTTCTCCTTCCGTCCGCAGCGGCGGGAAGGACAGCTGAACCGTTAAACCAGGAAAGTTGTCTGACAGCGAAATCACGGCGCCATGCAGGCGGGCGACTGCTGATACGAGGCTGAGCCCCAATCCGTTGCCCTGTGAGGCCCTGCTCCTTTCCAGGCGGTAGAAGCGTTTGAAAACATTCTGTCGCTCGCCTTCCGGAATGCCTGGCCCGTTATCCACGACGCAAATCATGCCGCCGCTCATCGCCTCTCTTGTTTCGACGCCGACGCGCCCTCCGTCGGGCCCATACTTCAACGCGTTATCGACGACATTCGCGATTGCGTCGAAGAGCAGATCACGGTCGCCATTGACCATCACTTGGCTGTCGCCGCTTCGCTGCAAAAGGATGTTCCTCTTCTCCGCCGCAGCATCGAACAGCTCGACAATCTCATCCGCGATCTGCGCCAAGTTTACGCGCCGAAACGATTTAGAAATATCGTAGGCCTCTATCTGCGAAATCCTCACCAAGGACATGAACATCCTCAGCACGTCCTCGAGGTCGGCGATGGTGTCCTCTATCAGCAGTTGATCTCGGCCGCTGTCCCGTTCTCGCAATCGCGCCTTTTCAAGGCGTCCCCGCATTCTAGCCAAAGGCGTTCGCAGATCGTGGGCGACATTATCCGTCGCCTGCTTGACCTCGGACATCAGAAGTTGAATGCGCTCGAGCATAATGTTGAGATTTGCCGCAAGCTCATCCCACTCGTCATGCGAGCCACGAAGCGGTATGCGCTTGTCCAAGCCGCTTTGCATGATGGCTCGGCTGGTGGCGTTGATGGCCTCGATCCGGCTGACCGTCCTCTGTGTCACAGAAACGCTCGCGGCTGCGGCAAGGACGAAAACAAGAACGACGCTTAAGCCAAGGGCCGTGTCGATCTCGCCGATAAAACTATCCAGCCCGTCGACTTTTCGCCCGACCAGCAAACGGTCCCCATTTGGGAGCGAAGTGAATGTCACCCGGATCAGGCCCATCCCTCCCGAGGGAGCGATCTCTGCGGGGCCGCTCGCGTCCTTCCGCAGCGCAGGCCATCGATCCAGATTCCCTGCGATCGGCGTCAGAGACGGATCGACCAACAGATAGGCGGCGTCTTTGAAATGCGGATCCGCGCGCTGTCGCCCGATGCGGGCAACAAGAGCCGCCCGTCCTCCGACAACATAGGCGTCTGTTAGGGTGGAAAGGTCGATCCCGATCTCACGATCGACGTTGTGCTGAACATAACCCACAGTGGACCAGCGAACATAAGCGAAGAGCGCAATGACGAACGCGCCGAAGACGCCTATGGCGACGAGCGCCAACTTGTAAGTCGACGAGCGTAAGGTCTTAGCTAGCAACACGGATGCAGAACCCCACGCCACGGATTGTATGGAAAAGCGGGTAATCGTCCCCAAAATCGACCTTGCGCCGAATCCGGCTGACGTAAACATCTATGATGTTCGTCATGGGATCGAAATGCAGGTCCCAGACATGCTGAAGCAGCATTGCCCGAGTAACGACATGTCCTGCATTGCGAACCATGAATTCAAGCAAACGGAACTCGCGAGGCAGCAAGGCGATATCGCGGCAGCCGCGACGCGCGCTCCTTGCGAGAAGATCGAGCTCCAGGTCTCCGACGCGGAGCACGGTCTCTTTGATGACGCTTTCGCTCCGGCGCGCGAGCGCCTCCACGCGCGCTAGTAATTCAGCAAAGGCGAAGGGCTTGACAAGATAGTCATCGCCGCCCGCCCGCAGGCCGCGAACGCGATCGTCAATTTCGCCAAGCGCGCTGACGATCAAGACCGGCGTATTCCGCTCTTCCTCTCTCAGACTCCGTATGATTTCGATCCCGTCGCCGTCCGGAAGCAGGCGATCGATAATGATCACGCCATACGGCGTGGCTCTGGCCTTGCTTAAGCCGGTGGCGAGGCATCCGGCGACATCGACGTCGTAGCCATGCATTTTCAGCGAGTCCGCGAGCTGCTCAACCATCTCGACGTCGTCTTCAACGATGAGGATGGGGCACGGTCGCTCAGACATAATCGCACATCCTGACAACCCCGATGGCGCGCAGCGACAAATCTGCCATGACGCGGCAGGCTCGCAAACTTACTTCTTTGTCAGGAAATAACTTATTTGTCATTGGAATTACGAAGCTTTTTCGCCTTCCATCTGCGCCTCCGCGAAGGGTTTCAATCCTCCCTTCGCCCCACCTGCATCTGGAGGGTTAGCCATGAACAGCAAGCTTCTCGGTGGTCTTGCGGTCCTGACGATTTGCGTAGCGACAGCCGCGACAGGCCCAGCCGTAGCCCGTGGCTTTGGGGGCTTTGGCGGCGGCGGCATGCATTTCGGGGGCGGAGGGATGCACTTCGGCGGCATGGGTTTCGGCGCGCCTCATTTCGGCGGCTTTGGCGGAGGTCTTGGGGCTCCTCATTTCGGAGGCTTCGGCGGGGGCTTCGGCGCACCTCATTTCGGAGGTTTCGGCGGGGGCTTTGGGGCTCCTCATTTCGGAGGCGGCCTCATGGGACCGCGTCCTGGCTTCGGCGGCGGCTTTGGCGCGCCTCACGTCGGAGGCGCCTTTATGGGACCGCGTTTTGGATTCCGAGGCTTCCATAACCAAATGTTTGCCCGACCTTTCTTCGGGCATCCGGGGTTTCATCATTTCGCATTTCGGCGCCACCATCGCTTCTTCGCATTCGCGCCGTTTCTCGGATATGGGCTTTACGGCTCTGGCTACGATTCATGCTGGCAACGCACCTGGACGGCCTATGGCTGGCAATGGGTCAACGTCTGCTACAACTACCTTTATTGAGGCGCAGTCGCGCCGAGCAATCGAACAAACCGGCGCAACGGCGCCGGTTTGGATCAAGCGGCTCCGACGAGTCTGAGGAGAGCCTAACGCCATAGCGACGGCCGCGACCTGCGTCGCATTTAGGGACGATCGACCATGAAATATTTGCTAGGCTTTATCGCCGCAGTGGTTCTCATGGTGATCGGCGCCATCATATTTGCAGCCACTTATAACGTGGCGGCCTCGGCGCGAGGCTCGACATTAGAGTTCGGAATCCTGCACTCAGTCATGCGAAACTCCGTGCGCGCGCGTGCGGGAGAGGATGGGCGCGAAACATGGACTGAGGAGGAACTGCGCAAGGGATTCGAGCAATATGATGAGATGTGCATCATCTGTCATTCAGCGCCCGGCAAAGAACGCAGGCCCATTAGCAAGGGCATGGACCCCGAGCCGCCGAACCTCGCCGAGACGTCGAAGCAATGGACCACGGCGCAGCTATTCTGGATAATCAAGAATGGGATCAAGATGACCGGAATGCCTGCTTTCGGCCCAACACACAGCGACGCGGAAATCTGGAATCTAGTGGGGTTCGTCCATCGTCTTCCGGAAATCACCGCAGACAAGTTCCTTGCTATGGAACGGGAGTTTGGCGGCTCCGGTGACCATGGAGAGCATGCCCACAGCCATTGACGGCCGATACAAGGCCGGCGGCGTCTCCCCTACTCTCACGACCGGCGCATCAAGTGAGGATCGCAGGCGGCTTTTGGCCCCGTGCTCGCCATAGGCGCGACCAACCGCCCATCCAAGCTTACGCGCAGCGCACGATGTGCGAAGGGAAAAGCTATCCCCAAAACTAAGCCCCAGAGCAACTCGCCAAGTAGAAGCCCGACTGCCGGATAACCGATCAGGATTGGCTGCTTGGGGAGCCATTGCAGTAGCGGGATCGGCCCAAGCATCCACAACACGAACCCGAAAGCCATACCAAAGAGCCAGCCGCCCCACGGGTCGTTTGCCGCCCGCTGAAACAGCCAACCATACAGCAGGCCGCCGAGCAGCATCATTCCGATATAGGCTAGGGCTGCGATTATGACTGAGAAATGCGCCGCCTGACCGAGGGCGTCGAGCGAGCCAAAGGCTTTCAGCAACCCCAAGGCTGGCATGTCAGCAATAATGCTCGCCGTCATGCCCGCCAGCAGCGGCCGCTGCGTTGGACCTGCGTCCAATCCATGGGCTTGCAAGATCTTAAGCATGACGTCTTCTCTTCGGTGGGATCGTCAGCTGCAGGGCGTCATCCAGCACCGCGCCTATGGAAGGAGCCTGGCGAAGGTCCGGCTCGAAAAGAGTCATCAAGTGTTTGTAGGCTAGTCCAACGAGGCGAGGATCGCGATTAAGGTCGAAAAGACCAACCGGATTCACGTTTCCGAGCGGCTCCCTCAGCGCAATGTCCCAATCCACCTGATCGGTAAGCGAATACCAGGTGAAGCCGACGATGGGGACGCCGCTATTGCGCATGTATTGCACGTTGTGCCATTGGCGCCACAACCAACGCGGAGCCTCGCGAGCGTCCAGGCAGTTTGTCTCCGTATGCATCATGGCCCTTTGGTACCGCTCGTAATACTGGCGGGCGATGACATACCAGCCAAACAGCTCGCCGAGCGCCTGCGCATTACCCTGGGTGTCTATAAGCTTTTCGTTCCATTCGTAATAATCGACGCCCAGGATGGCGCGCTGGCTAACGTCCTGTTGCATGAACCACGCATACTCCTCGGGCGGCATTCCATTTTGAATTAGATAATCGCGGATATCTTCACGCACGCCGCGGGCATAGAGCAAATCGAGGGCGAGGAAGCGCCGCTGGTTTTCAAAATCGGCTATTCGCCGGATCTTCGGATCGGGGCAACAAGGCTGAAAAAACTCGCCGCTCTCGCTGTTGATGAACACGACATCCGGCTTTGCGACAGCGATGGCCTGCATCATCAACACGCTGGCTTTGGCGAGATGTCGAATTGCGGTGACGAAGGCGCGCTCTTCCCGGCGCTGCTCGTTCCACAAGCCTTCCAGCGCGCTGAGCTTGGCGCACACATACATCTCGTTAACAGGCGTGTAGAGGCGCACCCAACCGTAACGTTGAGCGAACGCCCGCGCATAGTCTGCGAGCGCATGCGGCGTCTCGGGATTCTGGAAGTTCTCCAGCCAATCGGGCAAGCCGAAGTGGCAAAGGTCCATGATTGGCGTGATGCCGAGCCGCTGCATTTCGGCGGCGACGTCATCGAGAAAGGCCCAGTCGTATTGGCCCCTGCGGTAGCTGATGAGGTGCAGCGGCGGGCCGTAACGCAGGTAGCGCAGGCCCAGGTCGCGCACGAGCCGGAGATCGGTGCGCCAATGACGATAGTGGCCGCAAGCGGCCATCTCATCGATACGCCAACGCCCGCCTTTGAGAGTTGGATAACTGCACTCGATGCCGGTGGCGAACATGAACCTATCGTCGGCCGGCTCGCGAGCCGTGACGATTGGACGAGCCAATCTTGACGCTTTCGCAATCTGGCCAGGCTGGCGCTTTGCCGCATAGCCGACAGGTTTGACATAGACGAGGCCAAGAATCGTGCCCCAAATAAGATGTCCGGCGACGATCGACGCTGGCTCGTGTAAGCCGTCCGAAATGCCAAACAAGCCGGAATAAGGTAGTTCGCCGTGTTGGACGAGCGGGTGCATGAGCTCGAACTGCGGATGCATGATGAAGAGCGCCAAAGGCATGGGCACAAAGGCAAACAAGAAGCCTTGAAGCGCTGGCGGAACCGGCAGGACCGACCAGAAGAAATAGGCGTAAAAAACGCCCCATATAGCTCCAACCAACAAATGCAGCGCCATTCCGGCCGTCCACCACGCCCAGGGGCTCGCATGGGGAAGCGCCAACGTACCAAGCGTGCCGACAATGTCAAAGTAAGGCACGCCGGACAGGATCAGTGGACGCGCCACGGCCTCCCAAGCAATGGCCCCGGCCATGCCAGCGAGGACTGCCTTGCGATAAGCGATATGCCGGATCATGCCGCGCCTGTCGGTGGCTCGTTACAGGCAATTCATCCAATCGGTGCTGAACCCCATCTGACGCAGCAAGTTCCTACTCCTTTGACGAAATTGCTGGGCTACTCTCTTCCAGCCAGAGTTGCGAGCGGGCGATAGCATCTTTAGGAGCGCGCTCTCGAAATTGGCGGCTTCGGATTATTTTGCGCTCTCGGAGCGAGCAGGCTGACCGTGGCGGTTTACGACGACACGTCGTTTTTGCGAGTTGCAGAGGAGCAGAGATGGTCGCCCTATTTTTGCCGTCGGTCAGGCTTTAGACGGGAGCCCGCCGGTCGCCTTTCTCACAGGCCCTTTAAAGCCTCATGCACAGCAGTATCGTCAAAAAGCGCCTCCTCGTAGGCTTGGCCCTAACCCTCGGTGGGTGCAACCTCGGTGACCCAGGGGCAGCGATCCTCTCTCCGGAGCTGCCCCCTCACCATTCGCTGGCGCCGGGCGGCGCCGTCCTTGACCAGCGCGCAGCCCGTGACGCGATCTCGCTATACCGTCAGAACAATGGGCTTTCTCTGGTGGCGAATGATCCGGTGCTGCAGAAAGCGGCGCAAATTCAGGCTAACGCAATGGCGCAAGCCGGTCAGCTGGATCATCATGTTGACGGCTCTTTCGCAAAGAGAATTGCAGCGATTGGCCGCGGCTCGTCTTATGCCGTTGAGAATGTTTCTGGCGGTTACAACACGTTTGCCGCGGTCTTCTCGGGCTGGCGGCGATCCGATTCCCATAATCGGAATTTGCTCGAACCACACGTCACCCGGATGGGGGTCGCGGCCGCATATGCTCCCGACGCGAGATATAAAATCTACTGGGCTCTCATAATGACTGATTGAGCGGCTTACCCGAATGGCAAAAAGGGGTTAGGGCCGGGTTGAGAATATCCAAGAGTACCCTCGCGCTTCTTCCTTAAGTTAAGGTCGCGAATAAGCCCTCGAGCGGCGCCCACTCGACGCCCGCCGTGCAGGCCAGAGTTCCAAAGCCACACGACCGCACTAATTGGCCTGTGTTCAGCAAGGGCTCGGCGAAACGAGGGAATGGATATGCCCGCGCTCAGGTCGCTTTCAGACATTCGCGTTCCGGCGCCGAAGCCCGGCACAAATTACGAGATTTCGCTTTTAGATCGGCGTTTCGTCTTCCCGGGGCTCAAACGCCTCCTCGGCGCGGCGGATTTCGACAAGGCGGGCGACCGATTGGCGGGCCTGGCGGCGAAAAGCGAAATCGAGCGTGAGGCGGCGCGCGCCATTCTTTCCGATTTGACGCTCCAAGAGATCTACGACGCGCCGCTCACCGACGACGACGGCCGCGTCGACGACGTCATGGGGGTCAGCTACGACATCAACCCAGAGGTCTTCAGGAGTGCGGCCCCTCTGACTGTCGGAGCGGCAAAGGATTTCATCCTCAGTGGAGCCGACGCCGACGTTACGCGTTTTGGGCGCGGACTCACTGCAGTGATGGCGGCGGCGATCACCAAGCTCATGGATGTGCATGAACTCATTTACGCGAGCCGTAAAATCACGACCTCGACGACCGCCCGAACCACGATCGGCCTACCCAACAGGCTGTCTTCCCGCCTTCAGCCCAACCATGCGACGGATGACCTCGCCGCCATAACCCTGCTCGTCTACACCGGGTTGAGCCTCGGGGCCGGGGACGCTTTGATCGGGATAAACCCGGCCCTCGACACGATCGAGAATACGACGTCGCTTCTGCGTCACATCGACCGGCTGCGGCGCGAAACGGGGGCGCCCACGCAAATCTGCGTTCTATCTCACATCCGCACGCAACTTGCCTGTCTCGAAAATGATGCGCCGGTCGAAATTATGTTTCAAAGCCTCGCCGGCACACAGCGCACGCTCGTCGAAGAGTTCGATTGCGACATAGAGCTTCTGGATCGTTGCTACCGCGCCATGGCGGAACGCGGTCCCTTGCGGGGCGCTGCTCGGCAGTTCATGTATTTCGAGACCGGCCAGGGCAGCGAATTGAGCTACGGCAAGCACAACGGAGTCGACATGACGACCGCCGAGGCGCTTTGCTATACGCTGGCCCGTCGCTACGACCCTTTCATGGTCAATAATGTCACTGGTTTTATCGGGCCCGAGACCCATCGCAGCAACATGGAGATGATCCTATCGAATCTGCAGGATCATTTCATGGGCAAGCTGCTCGGACTGCCGATGGGTATGGCCCCATGCTATACGCTGCACTCCGAAATCACACCCGAAGGACAGCAGATTGCAACGGAGCTCCTGACAGCGGCAGGCGCCAATTATTTTATGGACGTCTATCTCAGTGTCGATCGAATGCTGGCCTACTTCGACACCTCGTCACACGACGATCAGACGTTGCGTGAGATCTTCGCGCGGGAACCAGCGCCCGAGTTCACAGCCTGGGCGACCGAGCGCGGCATATTCAACCGAGATGAGACCGGAGGTCTGCGACGGGGACCGAACTGGGGCAATCCAGGCATATTTTGCGGCTCTGATTTGGAACTCGAGAAACTGCAGCGCAAACTGCCGATCGCCTATGGCTGGGAAAACGCCGGCCCCAGACCTTCCAATGCCGTCTCTAGAAGGACGCGGGCCAATCTGGCTCTGGCGCGGGAAGCGATCTATGCGGAGCTCTCACCGCAAAGGCTAGGGCCGACGCCGATGCGGCCGATTCAGACCCGGGCGGCGACAAAGTTCGAGCATCTTAGCAATCCGGAACTTGGATCATTGCTGGACCTCGAGTCCTTGGAGATGCTGGAGCCCGACGGTTCGGACGTGCAGATCGTCGTTTCGGACGGGTTGAGCGCCGAGGCGATTCACCACAATGTCCCGGCTCTCTTGCCGGCCTTGCTCGACTCGCTGTCGCGCCTCGGCATTCGCGTGGGAACGCCGCTGATTGCGCCCTATGGACGCGTCAAGCTTGCCGAGGCAATCGGCGAAGCCCTGAAACCAAAGATCATCGTCACGCTGATCGGCGAGCGGCCCGGCGGCGACGGTATTTCATCGCGCAGCATGTCAGCTTATCTTGCCTATAGGGTTTCAGGCGAGGAGACGATGGTGGGTAACGCTGCGAGCCGCTATGAATATACGGTCGTCTCCAATATCTATGAAATGGGGACTCCACCGGCTCAAGCTGCGGCCATGATTGCCGAGCGCGTCGAACAGATGATGACCCATAGAGCCGGAGGAAACCGTTTGGGGAATCTTTTGCAGAAAGCCGAAACCGCTGGCGAGAAGCCTTTGCTCTGACAGAGAGCGAACGCTAGTGTCTTCGCGCCGCCCTCGCCTCGATCGCCGACGCCATGGCTCTGGCGGATCGGTCTTCCGGGTCGAGCTCGACCAGGAGCTGGACATGCGCCAGCGCCGCTTTCGAGTCCCCCGCCTTCGCCTCATAGGACGCCAGCGCCGATAAGATATCCCGATCGAAAGGATGACGCCCAAGCGCACGGTTCAACTCTGCGAGAGCTTTCTCAGGCGCGCCTGCATCGTGCAGGGCGACGCCGTAAACAAAAGCGAACCGCGGGTCGTCCGGCGAAAATTTCACCGCCTGCTCAAGCTTCTCCAGCGCCTCGGCCATGCGCTTTTGGCGGATGAGGCTCAGGCCCAAGACATGAGCGAGTGAGCCGGAATCTGGATTTTGCTCAAGCGATTTGCGCAATGTGATTTCGGCCGCGAGCTCGTCGCCGCTCATGCGCTCGATTTCGGCTAGCGAGATTGCGGCTGGTGCGAAGGTTTTGTCGAGCGCGAGCGCTTTTTCATATTCGGCGCGCGCTGCCTCAGACAGGCCGCGCGCAAGGTGTAGCGCGCCGAGATTGGCGTGGCTTTCCGGCCGCTCGGCGTTGAACGCCTGCGCTGCGATATATTCCTCGAGCGCCTTTTCGAAGGCGAGGCGATCGGCCGGCGACAAATCAACCTCGGCATCCCCCGCGAGTGCCCGCGCCGCATCCATGCGCACGACACGCGCCTGATCGCCAAGCAAGGGCGCCAGCGTCCGCAGCTTTTTCGCCGCATCGGCGTTGGCGAGGACGGCGATCGCGGATGTGCGCACCATTGGCTCCCTCCCCGCCAGCGCGTGCATCGCAATGTCGAGCGCTGCTTGCGTCGGGGCCTGGCTCAGGCGCTGGAGCGCGCTCGCTCGCGCAATGGCGGACTGACTGTCATCCTCGATGATGTGCGCCAGCGCTGGCACGGCGCCGGGCGCGCCGCGATCCGCGCGACGGAAGCCTTCGGCGAAGGTCTGCGCGCCCGGTTTTGCGCCCGCGCCCCAGGACTTCAACGCTTCGACCGCCCAAGCAGCACTTTTGTTGGCATGGCAATTGTTGCAGGCGTTGGGCGTCGCGAGTGAGGCCGTGCGGTCGGGCCGCGGATTGCGCATCGAGTGGTCGCGCCGCGCGTCGACTCCCATGTAAATCGCCGCCGGCACATGGCAGTTCGCGCATTGCGCGCCGGCGGAGCCCTGTGCGTGATGGTGATGGGGCGGCGCGTCGAACACCGCCGCTGTGTGACATTGGCTGCAGACGGCGTTGCCCGCGAGGCGCAACTTCCCCGAGTGCGGATTATGGCAATCCGAACAGGTGACGCCGGCCGCATGCATACGGCTCTGGATGAACGAACCAAAAATATAGACCTCGTCTCGCTGCTGGCCGTCGACATGATAGAGCCCTTCGTCCAGCCCCACCGGACGGAAGGCGTCGTAGAAGCGCGCCACAGCGAGCGCGTCGTCAGAGAATTGCTGGCGTCGCGCATGGCAGCTAGCGCAGACGAGCGCCTCTTTATCGCTCACGGGCGGACCGATGCGCGTCGCCATCCCGGAGGCGCTAGGAGACCAGCTGACACCTTTGCGTTGATCGAGGCCGAGCGCGAAGCCGCGATGCGGCGTTTGATTCGGCTTCGCCGCCCATGCCAGATGCTCCGACGCCGGCCCGTGGCAGGCCTCGCAGCCGACGCCGATTTCTGAAAAAGTCGTCGAGAAGGAGCCAGTCGCCGGATCGTAATTCTTGCGCAGATTAGTGGAATGACACCAAGCGCATTGGTAGTTCCAGTTCTGGTCGATCCCGGTCCAATGAAGCGGGTTTCCCGGCGAGACCTTTCGACCGGGGTAGAGATCATACCAACGCTGGCCCCCCCGCTCGGCCGGGCGCGCATCCCAGGCGATTCCGAAAGCCTGCAACCGCCCGCCCGGCAGTTCGAGGAGATATTGCTGGAGCGGGTAAAGACCGAAGACATATTGGACCGGAAAATCCGCTGGCTTTTCGTCCGGGCCATCAGTGCGGATGATGAATTTGCCGTCCCCGTCTTTCGAGAAGAGCGTCTTGACGCCGTCCTTGATGAAGGCCGCGCCGTCGAAGCGGCCAAGCACCGTCGCGTCGGCCGGTTCCTGCATGGCGGCCTTATGCTGTGATTGCAGCCAGTCGTCACTCTCCATCTTGTGACAGGAAGCGCAGGCGGCGGAGCCGACATAGCGCGCTTCCTGCGGTTTCGCGACGTCGGCGGCCAAGGCGAACAAAAACGCAAGCGCCAATCGGAAAACTTGCGACATGGAGCGTCCTTCGGAAAAGAGGAACTGCGCGACTCGGTATTACAGCCACGCGCGCCACCTCTGCGCCTGCGACGCCACCTCACGCTTTGTGAGTAAGAGGGACGATCACTCGCTCGTCTTCTTGGCCTTCTCTGCTTCGATCAACTGCTTCTCGTCCTCCGGAGTGAGCTTCGGACGATCGATCGTCAGCGTGATTTTGTTGATCTTGCCGTTGAAGGCAAATGGCGGTTGGTAATCGCGGTCATCGACTCCCGTGAGCGTATCGGAGCCGATGTCCAAGCTTTCGTCGAACTGGAGGATGATAGGGATCGTCCGTTCCATCGTCTGACGTGCGACCTCCTTGCCATCGACTTTAAGTATGCCGGTTCCGCTCCGCCCGATGCCGCTGATGCTGCCAAAGGCGAGCGTGCCCATGCCAATACCGTCGTATCTGAAGTCGAATTCCAGCTCGTGACGCCCCGGCGCGAGCGCCTGCCCTTCCCACCGCACACGCTTGAGGCCCACCAGGTTCCAAGTGAAGATCGGCTTGCCTTTGAGCAAATAAAAGCCGTAGCCTCCGAACCGGCCTCCTTGGGTGATGAGCATGCCATCGCCGCCGTCCTTCGGAAGGTCTATGTCGGCCTTGAAGGCATAGGAAGCGTTCAGGATCGACGGGGCGTCGCCATTCGGCGTGCCGGTCATCGCCTCCGTCCAGACGAATTCATTGCGCCCCGCGGTGATGCTCGGCTTGGGAGTAATGGCGCGAGCAACCAAGGAGTTGTCGAGCGGAAAGACCTGGTATTTTCTGGCTTCCTGCGTGAAAAGCGTCTGCAGCTCCTTCAGCTTCTTCGGGTTCTTTTCAGCGAGATCTTCGGCCTGCGTCCAATCGTTGTGCAGGTCATAAAGCTCCCATGGGAGCGTCAGGAGGTCCGTCGGGGGCGCGAAATTGTCCCAAGGGTAGCGCGCGACCTTCGTGCTGGCGATCCAGCCGTCGTGGTAGATCGCGCGGTCGCCCATCATCTCAAAATACTGAGTCTTGTGAGGCGACGGCGCTTCCGCGTTTTTGGCGTCGAAGCTGTACATCAGGCTGACGCCCTCGATTGGCGCCTGCTTGATGCCGTCAACGGACTCGGGCGCACGGACATGCGTCGCTTCGAGAATGGTCGGCGCAATGTCGATCATATGATGGAACTGGTTACGGACGCCGCCCTTGTCTTTGATGACGGCGGGCCAAGAGATCGCCATGCCTTGGCGCACGCCGCCGAAATGCGATGCGATTTGCTTCGTCCATGAGAAGGGCGTGTCGAAGGCCCAAGCCCATGGCACGGCCATGTGATTATATGTCTGATCCGTGCCCCAGATGCTGTAGAAAAACTTGAGCTGCTCCTCGACTGTCGGATTGACGCCATTGAACATGGCGATTTCATTTGGCGTGCCAATCATCGTGCCTTCGGCGCTCGTGCCATTGTCACCTTCGATGTAAATGACCAGCGTATTGTCCAGCTTGCCGATGTCCTCGACGGCCTGAATGACGCGGCCGATTTCATGGTCGGTGTAGGCGACATAGGCGGCGAAAATATCGACCTGCCTCAGAAACAGCTTCTTCTCCTCGTCCGAGAGGGCCTCCCAGCGCTTCAGCAGCTTGTCCGGCCACTCGGTGAGCTTGGCGTTCTGTGGGATGACGCCGAGTTTCTTCTGGTTTTCGAAGATCTGATCGCGCAGCGCATTCCAGCCGCGGTCGAAGAGATGCATTTCGCTGATCTTATTTATCCATTCCGGAGTCGGATGGTGCGGCGCATGTGTCCCGCCCGGCACGTAATAGACGAAGAACGGCTGGTCGGGGGTCAACGCGTTCATGCGATTGATGTAGTCGATGGCGTCGTCCGCCATGGCCGTGGTCAGGTTCCAGCCCCGCTTGCCCATGAAGGGGTATATCTGCGTCGTGTCGCGGAAGAGATTCGGCTGCCATTGGTTGGTGTCGCCGCCGATGAAACCGTAGAAATATTCGAAGCCCATGCCGGTGGGCCATTGATCGAACGGGCCAGCTTGGCTGGCTTGGAATTCCGGCGTGTTGTGATCCTTGCCGAACCAGGAGGTGTGGTAGCCGTTGTCCTTCAGGATTCGACCGATGGTCGCCTTATCTGGGGGGATTACCGAGTCGTAGCCTGGGAAGCCGGTCGCCTGCTCTGAGACGACGCCAAAGCCAGCAGAATGGTGGTTGCGTCCGGTGATGAGTGCTGCGCGCGTCGGCGAACAGAGCGCGGTAGAATTGAAGTTGGTGTAGCGTAGCCCGTTATTGGCGATGCGATCCAATGACGGCGTCGGGATCACGCCGCCGAAGGTGCCGGGAACGCCATAGCCCGCGTCATCTGTCATGATCAGGAGAATATTCGGAGCGCCCTTGGGCGGTACGACGCGGGGCGGCCAAAAAGGCTTCGAATCCTTCGCGGTCTCGCCGATTTTGCCGCCGAATTTGAAAGGCGGCGGCGGCAATTGTTTTCCGTCGAGCGTGACCGTGGCGTCGGGCGCGCCCGGTATTCCATGGATTTGCTGAGCCGGGGCGGGCGTCCATCCGATGTTGATAGACATCAATAGAACGAAGGCAAATATCCGCATCATCGCCTCCAAATTCTGCAATGATCGCATCATTGATCCCCGCGCAGTCCGCGTCAATTGGACCGAATAGGCATTTGAAGGTGAATGGAGTCGCCCTTGGCAAAGTCTGGCAAAGGGAGTGGTGATCGGCCTGCGCTTCGCCTAAAGCGCGACCGAGTCGAAAACAGCGTAGTTTCCACAACTTCAAATGAACGTGACCTCATGTATTTTGACCGCGAGCCTATGCTCAAGGCGGGTGCAATGGCGACGAGGGGAAGATCGCCAACAGCTTGCGCAGCGAGAAAATAGAAAAGCAAAAACACGCGCGCACGGAGCGGTGTGTTGGCGGTCCATACCATGACGGACTGCCAACACACCGTGACGCAGTCGGGCAAAAACCATTTGCCCGGGCAACGCGCCGGGCTTGGTTTGGAGCAAGCCCACCACGACAACCGCCCCGTTCGCCCGATACGGCGCCCAGTCCGGCCGGACCTCGAACGAGGGCGCCGCGACGGCCTATCTATTGTGCTCCGATGAGGGTTGATGTGATATGGCTACATTTAGGAGTGGTCGATTGCGTGCTGTGCTAAACCAAGAAGGCGTCTTCGATCGCATCCCAGCCGAAAGCCAAGCATGCTCTCTGAAGCTAGCAAAAAAGCCGCTAAGTTAGGTCTCGACGCAACGCGCCGTCACATTTTCCTCTGCGTGAGATGCAGCCAGCAGGCCTGTTGCAGCGACGAACTGGCCGCCCGGTCCTGGGACCATCTGAAGAAAAGGCTGAAGGAGCTCGGCCTGAGCGAGGCTGGCGGCATCCAGCGCACTAAGGCGGATTGCCTGCGGATCTGTACCAGCGGGCCCGTTGCGGTCGTCTATCCAGAGGGCGTCTGGTACGGCCGATGCACACCACAGAACCTCGACAAGATTATCTCGCAACACCTTGTCGGTGGCATGATCGTGGACGAACTGCGCATCGCGGGGCCAATGGCCGCGTAACGCGGTGGCGAGGCCGAGGGCGCAAGCGGTTACTGATAAGGTGGCGGCGCCCCCTAACCAGCTGAAAGGGCGCTGCCGATGAGCCGCGCCGCGTCTTCCATTTCTTCAGGCTTGGTCAGAATATCGGGACAGAAACGCAATATGTCGCCGCGCGCGTCGCAAACGACGCCGGCCTCCTTGAGCCTGCGCGCGCAGTCACCGGCTTGTGGCGCGCGGATTGCGACGAAGGCGCCGCGCGGCGCGCCGGGATGTAGAGTCTCGACGCCGTTTGCGGCAAGCAGGTCCTGGAGCCGCGCGCATTGCGCGAGCGAATGGGCGCGCAGCCGCTCAACGCCCATCGCGAGTGTGAATTCGAGACCGGCGCGCGCCTGATAGAAGGGCGCGATGGCCGGCGTCGACTCGAGCCAGCCGTCGCCACCGGCCGCAACGCGCGCTTCCTCCGCCCGGGTGAAGTTGAAAGGCTGGGGGCGCGCGAACCAGCCCGTGTCCAAGGTGCGCATCGTCGCGAGCCGCCGGGGATTGCCATAGAGCCAAGCCGCGCCCGGCCCGCCACGCAGATATTTGTAGGAACCGCCAATCGCAAAATCAACATCGAGGCTTTGGACGTCGACCGGCAGAGCGCCGGCGGCATGGTAGAGATCGATGAGAACGCAAGCCCCCTGCTCTCGCGCCGCATGCACGATCGCCGCCGCATCCTGCAACCACTGCCCGGTGTCGTAAAAAACGAGAGAAAAAACGACGAGATCGGGCCTTTGCCCCAGCCCATCGATGAAATCCTCTTCCCGGTACAGCCCGTCCGAGCGCGGCGCGATCCATTGTAGCTCCACGCGCCCGCGACCAGCGAAGCTTTTCAACAGATAATCCATCGAATCGAATTCGCTGCGCGTCGTCAGCACGCGGATCGGCCTGTCGAAACAGTTCAGCACCGCCCTCAGCCCCTGGCCGGCGCTACTTTTCGGGACGATGCATCCCGGCTCCGGCGCGTTGATCAAGGCGCCCACATCGGTCCGAAAGGCGCCCACCGCTGCGAGCCATTCATCCCAGGCGCCGCCGAGATCGTCGTACCAGGCGGCCGCAAAGCGCATGAGGTCTGCCTGCATGCTGTCGGGCGGACGCCCGAGAGAATGGTTTGCAAGATAAATTTTGCCCGGATTCGTGCCGAGCACATTGGAAAATAGCGGATCGACGCAGCAGCGCAGCGACGCGTCCTGCAGAGGTCCCGGCCCTAGAGCAGCCACGGCAGTCGTGATGTCATCCATCACATCGATCCGATCCGTGTGCGAACGTCGAGCAATTCGGGGAAGAAGACATAGTCGACGATCCGCCGCAGGAAGGCCACGCCCGACGAGCCTCCGGTTCCTTTCTTGAAGCCGATGATACGTTCCACAGTCTTGACGTGCCGGAAGCGCCAGAGCTGGAACAGCTCGTCTATGTCGATGAGCTTTTCGCACAAGGCGTAGACCGGCCAATGGGCGGAAGGCTCCGCATAGATGCGCTCGAACACCGGCACGAGGGCGGGATTCCGCACATAGGGCGCGCTCCAGTCCCGGCTAAGGCAGGACTGGGGCACCGCGTGGCCATGCCGCGCCAGATAGCGCTGGAATTCGTCGTAGAGGCTCGGACTTTCGAGCTCGCGGCGTAGCTCCTCGCCAATTTTTGCATCATGCGCGAAAAGCTGGAGAACGTCCTTCTGCTTGTTGCCAAGGATGAATTCGACCGCGCGATACTGGTAGGATTGCAGGCCCGACGCCGGCCCGAGCATAGGTCGGAATTTGGCGTAATCGCTTGGCGTCAGCGTCTCGAGCACCGACCATTGGTCGAAAAGCTGCCGCTCTATGCATTTCACGCGAGAGAGAATTTTCTCGCAGGTGTCGAGCGTGTCGCGCATAATGGCGCTGCGGGCGGCGCGCAATTCATGCAGGATCAGCTTGAACCATAACTCGGCCACCTGATGCTGGATGATGAACAGCATCTCGTCGTGCTCGGTGCTGAGCGGGCGCTGCGCGCTCAATAAGGCGTCGAGCTTCAGATAATCCGCGTAGGTCATGCGCCCCGCAAGATTACGGTCGATTTGGTCTTCAAGCGGGCGGATCGGCTGCGGCTCAGTCATTGTCATGCGGCTCAGCAGCGAAGGGGCTCGCTGCGTGGATCAAAGAGGGCGCAAAAAATACACGCG
Source organism: Methylocystis sp. MJC1 (assembly GCF_026427715.1). NCBI lineage: Bacteria > Pseudomonadati > Pseudomonadota > Alphaproteobacteria > Hyphomicrobiales > Methylocystaceae > Methylocystis > Methylocystis sp. MJC1. The sequence goes on from NZ_CP107559.1 coordinate 217,522, forward strand.
CGCCCTGACCAGTTCTCTGGTGACGTCGAGCTTGTCGTCCCCTTACATAATCCTGATTCAGCCCCTCGGCGCTACGGATATAACCGTAGCTGGCCGAGCGTTAATATAGGTCGTGCGGAAACCGTCGCTGCCGCCTCAATGTTATCGTGGTGTCGAAGGTTCTTTTGTGACGGAGGGGGGCCTTGTTGGAAACCAGACTTCCGAATGACCGTGCCGTATTCTGCCCAAATCCATTGGAGGTTCCAATCATATTTGAGCAGATCACCTCCTATTCTCGTCACGGTTTCGACGTCAAGGAAGGCGATACGATATTCGATGTAGGCGCAAACATCGGGCTGTTCTCGCTGACCGCATGTGATTGGGGTCGCCGGTCCGTGAAGATATTCGCCTTCGAGCCAATCCCCGCGACTTTCCGCGCTTTGAAGGCGAACGCCGAACGCCATCAGTTGCGGGAATTCGTGCCTTTGCAATACGCGGTTTCGCGGCAACGTGGCGAGGAGACGTTCACCTACTATCCGTTGGCCATGGCGATGTCGACCGCTCATCCCTATGATGTTGACTCCGACAACGTGCTGAAGCGCGGCTTCCGCAATATCCTGCCACAATTACCACGATTCCTGCGATGGATTGAGCGCCTGCCGCCAAGACCCCAAGCTGTCACGCTAAGGCTGCTCCTGAAAATCATTTTGCATGGGCGGCGCGTCGCCTGCCGGACCATCTCGCTCTCCGACGCGATACGGGAGCACGGCATAGATCAGGTTGACCTTATCAAGATCGATGTTGAAAAGGCGGAATTTGAAGTCTTGCAGGGCATTGATCCACCAGACTGGAAAAAGGTGCAAAAGATCGTGATCGAAGTTCACGACATAGAAGGGCGATTGAACGCGGTGGTGGATGTGCTGCGCTCGCACGGCCTGCAAGACGTGGTCTGCCAGCAGGAGCCAGAAATGAAGGAATTTGGGGTTTTTACAGTCTTTGCGAGACGCCGCACGGGATCGTAACTCGACACGGCGGAGAAAGTCGCGACGCTTCGTCGGTCCTGATCAGAGCGCCCCTCATAACTGGCGCTCCAGAAGCGCTCGGCTCAAATTCGGCTACTCCCCCAAGTTCTGGATTCGCCCCCACGTGCTTTTCGTGCCCCAAATGCCGGACCGGAGCGCCTCCAGCTGCACGATCTGGCTGTGGTCGACAAAGAGATTGACTTCATTGCCGTAGTTCTTCACGTACCACTCGAATACGGGCGGGTCCGCAGCTTCGAACATCACCTTATCGATCCCGATTTTGTCGATGATCTGGGCAGCGACGCCAGTGCGCCACTTGGTGACGCTCTCGGTGATGCCTTCACTTTCGATCATGATGATGTCGGCGCCAGCGCCTATCAGGGCCTTTGCTTGCGCGATCAGCCAGCCGACATCTTTCGAGCCTTCCGCCTCGAGCTCGCCGGCAGATGTTGCGCCGCCGGCTCCAAATTGAATCCCGAGCTCCGGTTTCGCCTTCAGTCCGGCTTTTTTGACCATCTCGACGAGCCGTAGCATGCTGTCCGTGGGGAGGCTGATGAACCCTGCCGAGATTTCGACCATGTCAAATTCGAGGGTCTTTGCCTCTTCCAGGTAATGAGTGACCGCCTCTCGCCCAAAGCGCAGGACATTCTCGATCCATCCACCCGTCGAAACGTAGACATCATGATCGTGAGCAATCCCGTTGATCGCCTTCACGGCCTCCGGCGGCATGAGAGCGAAAGAGCCTCCGGCGTATTTGAAACCATCCACCCAGGCGCCCATGGTCTCCAGCACATCGGAGAGATGACGAGGGCCGTAAGCGCCGTAGTAAGGCCCGCGAATCTCGGTCAGGCCGGTCTTGCGGGGCTTGAGAGAGCGCGCGGCCCGAGGAATAAACGAAAAAGTCGTCTCGCTCATCGCGTCCTCACCCACGTTGAAGATCATGCTGCCCGTCGGAACAAAAGCGTCGTCAGATCGGTAAGGGGGCGTTCATCCAGGTTTTCGACGACTCTGGCGACAGCGCTTCCCCACTGTTGTGATGCAAAGGGGTTTATCACCGAGTTGAACTTCGTCCGCGTCGCGGCCCAGTCGAAAGGCGCGGTATGGAAGCCGGGATAATCCTCGCGAAAAGCCTGCAAGATGACGCCATTGGCGAGCTCGACCTCTAGGCGCGCCGGAAGTCTCCTAGGAAACATTGCCGAGAGAAGCGGGTCGGGCGCGATCGTCACCTTGCACAGCAGGTCCTGGACATCTCGCGAGACGATCCGTTCTTGCGTGAATTGCTCCGGCTGTACCTTGCCATCGATCAAGGCGACCGCGAGCATATAAGGAAGACTATGATCCGCTTGCTCCTTCGAGCGAACGTTATGCTTTTCACCCTCTTCTCCGCCGCCGATGATCTGATAGGCGACCGCAAACGTCTCTAACCTTATCGCCGACACGGCCTCCACGTTGAAAGCCGGCGACGCCCGAATCTCGAGGGCGGCTTCGATCGCGGTTTGCGCGTGAATCTCAGCATTATGCTTCTTCAAAATGGTTCGCCTGACGCTTTCCAGATCTTCCTTGAGCCAGTCGATCTCGAACGGCCCGCTGATCGTCTCCTTAAAGCCCTTATTGCCCTCGAACACCGCTTCCGGCCCGGTGATGCCATAGGCGGCGAGAAGCGCCTCATGCGTCGCGGCCATGGCCATATTCGCATAGGCTAGTCCTTTCCAATGCGACAAGGCCCCGGTTCGCGTGACGCGAAGCGCATTATTGGCCGTTCCGCTGATCGCGATGGCGTTGGCGATCTGCTCGCGCCTCAAGCCCAACGCCTTGGCGGAGCCCGCCGCCGCCGCATAGGCGCCTTGGGTCGTATGATCGAACCCCCTATGGCGGACAGGCGCAACATCGCAAAGACGCGTTTGAACTTGATAGGCCACTGCAAGAGCGGCCAGGAACTCGGCGCCGCTTGCTTGCCGCATTTCGGCGACCGCAAGCACAGGCGCGAAATTATCCGAAGGGTGGCAGGTTTCCCCTTCCGCGATGTAGCTGTCCATGAAATCCAGATAGCGGCTGAGCCCCCCATTATAGAAGGCGGCGCGGTCGGGGGCTGTCTGGCCGCCTCCGATCAACGTCGAAAGCGGCTGGCCGCCAAGTTTATTGGTCAACTCCCGGATCGCTCGCATGGGCGCGGCGTCGATAGCTCCGACCGCGACCCCAATGGTATCGAGAACACGGATCTTTAGCTGCTCGAGCGCCTGCGCGCTCATATCCTCTAGTCGGGCGCGCTCCACGAAGGCCGCAAGCTCGCGGGCTTCGGTCACGACCAGCCTCCCTTTATTGTCCGCCTGCACGATCCCTTACCCTCGGTGGCGCTCTTGATCTCGCGAGCAACGGCGACGCCCGAAATCTAGGACGGGCGCTGAAGAGTTCCATATTAGGCAGGGGTCGCCGCACGGGCGTGGCTGCACAATGTCCGAAGCGACGCAGCCCACGAAAGGCGCGCCAGCGCTATCGAGAGCGGAGGACGAACATTGGAAAACCCGCGGGGCGAAGTCAGCGTGAGCGGGGGGCCGGCAAGAGCGCTTCCCGTGCCGACGCGCGCCATATCCCGTGCATCGCCGCTAGAGCCGAGAACCGAAAAGCGGCATCTCCCATCAAGCAGGGTCCCGTCGCGCCCTGAGCCCCAAGGTCCTTTTTCTTTTGATCGACCCTTTCACGCGGCCATGGCTCAGGCGACGATGGGCCTATCGCCCGCGGCCCTCGTGCAGGCTTATGGCGACTGGGCATTACATCTGTTTCTTTCTCCCGATAAGCAAATCGCGCTGAACGAACGTGCCAGACGCCAATGTATCCGTTATCTGGAATATTGCTTACGGGCGCTGCTGAACCAGACCGATTTCTGTATCGATCCGCTGCCGCAGGACAAGCGGTTTATAAACGAGGATTGGCGTCAATGGCCGTTCAACGTGTTTCAACAGGGTTTTCTGCTTTCCCAGCAGTGGTGGCACAAGGCGACGACCGACATCTACGGCTTTTCCAAACATCACGAGGACGTCGTCTCTTTCATTGTGCGTCAGCTGCTTGACACCGTTTCGCCGACGAATTTCCCCGCGTCTAATCCCGAGATCATCAGAGCGACGGCGCAGCAGGGCGGATTCAATTTCCTTCGCGGCGCGGTGAATTTCTGGGAGGACGCCCGCCGCGCTGCGATGGGCTCGAGCCCCGTCGGGTCCGAGGCGTTCGAAGTCGGCAAGAACCTCGCAACGGCGCGGGGCAAGGTCATCTATCGCAACCGTCTCATAGAGCTCATCCAATATGAGCCTGTTTCGGCGGCCGTCTATCCCGAGCCGATTCTCATCGTGCCCGCATGGATTATGAAATATTATATTCTCGATCTTTCGCCAGAGAATTCCTTGGTCCAATATCTAGTCGCCCACGGGCATACAGTTTTCATGATCTCCTGGAAAAATCCTAGAGCGCAGGACCGCGACCTCGGACTCGACGATTACCGGAAGCTCGGATTGACGGCCGCGCTGGACGCGATCTCCGAGATCATCTCAAATCAGTCCGTCCATTGCGTCGGCTATTGTCTCGGCGGAACATTGCTCGCATTGGGCGCCGCGGCCATGGCCAGGATGGGCGCCCAACGAATCCGAAGTATAACGCTCTTTGCGGCTCAGACAGATTTTACAGAGGCCGGCGAGTTGATGCTCTTCATCGATGAAGCGCAGGTGGCCTTCCTAGAGGATATGATGGCCGAAAAGGGCTACCTGGACACAAAGCAGCTGGCCAGCGCCTTCCAGTTCCTTCGCTCGAACGACCTGATCTGGTCCGCCGTTGTGCAAACCTACATGCTCGGCGAGCGGCCTCCCATGTTCGACTTGATGGCTTGGAATGCTGATCCGACGCGCTTGCCATATCGGATGCACTCGGAATATCTACGGCGCCTTTTCCTCGACAACGACCTGGCTGAAGGCCGCTACGTTATCGAGGATCATCCTATTTCGTTGCGGGATATCCGCGCGCCGATCTTTTGCGTGAGCACGGTTTCGGACCACATTGCGCCTTGGCGCTCAGTATACAAAATCCAGATGCTGACCGACGCCAACGTAACCTTTGTTCTATCCAACGGCGGCCATAACGCAGGGATCGTAAGCCGCCCCGGCCACCCCGGCCGGCATTATCAGATCGCCACCCACAACTGGGACGAAATTTATGTTGACCCCGATGCCTGGCGGCAGATTGCAACACTGAGACAAGGCTCTTGGTGGCCAGCATGGGTGAGCTGGCTTGCGCGGCTCTCCGGCCGAAGGATCGCTCCGCCTCCTATGGGAGCGCCCGAAAAAGGTCTTGTGCCGCTGTGCGACGCTCCAGGAGGTTATGTCCTGGAAAAGTGATCGGCCCAATGCCGGTCCTCGAAAAACAGTGACATACGTGGTTGGTTTGGAGCCGAGCTGTGTCTCGGCTGAGCAAATGCATCAGGGGTGGCGATAGACACAAACGGTTTTTGCGTTGACGAATTCCTTGAGGCCATAGGCGGAAAGCTCTCGCCCATAGCCGCTCTGCTTAATGCCGCCGAATGGCAAACGAGGATCCGAATGGACCATGCCATTCACGAACGCTGTGCCGCTTTCCATCAGCTCGGCGGCGATGTGTTCGCCTCGCGCAGCATCGCTGGTAATGACACAGCTCCCTAGCCCGAAGATGGAATCGTTTGCAAGTTTGATCGCTTCGGCTTCGTCGGTAACCGGGATAACGGCCGCGACCGGACCAAAAAGCTCCTCGTCGAAAGCCGGCATGCCTTTGTTTACCTCAGTGAGGACAGTAGGCGGGTAATAGGCTCCCGGGCCGTCAGGCAGCGCCCCTCCGAGCAGGCAGCGAGCTCCTTTGGCGACGCTCGCCTCAATTTGGAGATGTAACGCGTCGCGCAGATCGTAACGCGCCAGCGGGCCAATTTCCGTTTGCTGATCGAGCGGATCGCCAACCTTTGCCGCGCCCATCCGAGCGACCAGGAGACGCTCGAACTCGGCGCATAAATCCACGGGAACCAAGAAGCGCTTGGCTGCGATGCAGCTTTGTCCCGAATTCACCAAGCGCGCATTCGCGCAGAGTTGCGCGGCGAATTCGAGATTTGCGTCTTCCAATACAATATACGCGTCGCTCCCGCCTAACTCTAAGACGGTTTTCTTAAGCGCTGCTCCCGCTTTCGTGGCGACGGCGCGGCCCGTGGCAACGCTGCCGGTGACGGTGACGGCCCGAACAAGCAGATGGTCGATGAGCGCTTCCACTTTGCTGCTTCCGATTACCAGCGTGCGAAAAAGATGCTTCGGGAAGCCAGCGCGACAAAACACATCTTCGATCGCCAGGGCGCAACCGGTGACATTGGACGCATGCTTAAGTATGGCGGCGTTTCCCGCCATCAGGTTGGGCGCGACAAATCGAAACACCTGCCAGAATGGGAAATTCCACGGCATGATCGCGAGCACAATCCCCAGCGGATTGAAGGTCACATAGCTTTTCAGGGCGTCCGAAGCGGCTGGCTCAGGCGCAAGAAATCTCTCGGCGTTCCGGGCAAAATATTCGCAGGTCACTGCGCATTTTTCTATCTCGGCGGCTCCGTCGCGAATTGGCTTGCCCATTTCTTGCGCCATCATGCGGGCGTATTCGCCTGCATTCGCGCGCAAGACCTCAGCGGCTCGAATCATCAAGGCGGCGCGCTCCGAAAACAGAGTTAGACGCCAGTCAAGGAAGGCTTCGTGAGTATCGCTGACAACCTCCGCTGCTTCCGAGGCCGTCATCTCTTCATAGACGCGAAGCGCTCCGCCCGTGGCCGGGTTGATCGTGGTTATCGCCATGCTTCCGACCTGATTGCTTGATCCGCAGAAACGAGACCTAGCGTCGGCGGGAATGATTTGGAGCCCGCGGCTGCGTACTCAGGGACTCACTTCACAGGGCGCAGAGCTAAGCAAACCTCGCCCGCCACCGGTAATTCCAATTCGACTGCCGAAACCGAGCCTGCGGGGAATCGCCAAGACGCCGCCTTCAGCTGCTTTTCCCGCGGGCGGAACACGTCCGGCTGGTCCTGATTGACATAGCTCCTGAGGTTCTCAGGCGCGATCTCGATCACGCGGCCGCTCTTCATTCCCGGGAAGCTCGCCTTCACCGCCCGGTTGTATTGGAGGTTGGCGACGTGCAGGAACAGCTTGTTGCCGGCACGGCTGGCCGCAATATCGAGCCCCGTCGGCGCGGACGTCACCGCCACTCCATGCGTGCCGTTGTGCTTGCGGAACAGCCGCGCGATTGACCCGGCCGGCATCAGGAAGCTCCTGCCGCGCGGCGTCGGCGTCATCACTGCCGTGGTCGTCCAGCGATTGCCCTGGAGGTCGGCCGCAGTGGCTATGCGGATGCGCTCGCCGTGCCGCTGGTAGATGTTCATCGAGCGCGCGTGGTACGCCGCCGAGAGCCACTCATACAGGATCGGGTTGGCGTTGTACGGGCTCAGGCTGAGGTGCCCCTCGGTGATCGCGATCGGCTTCTTTGTCGCCTGCACGATCTCCACAACGCGCCGCTCCACCGCGTCGGATAGGTCCACCAACTCCTCCCAAGCGCGCGCAGGGTCCTGCTCATAGCGGAGGCCCTTGAGCACTGTGTCCGGCCGCGTCGGGCTCTGGCCCATCATGTGGATGGCGAGGAAATCGATGAGCTCGCCCGCCTGCTTCTCCATATCCGTCGCCCAAAGCTTTCCATCGGGCCCGCGGTCGCCCCACCCGATGAGCTTGACCGAAGAATCGACCTGCCGCATCGCCTTGGCGAACTCGATTGTGCGTTCGATCGCCTTCTCCTTGGTGAAACACTCCGTCCCGTACGAAGTCTCGTTGCCGATCTGCCAGAGCTTCAGTTTCGAATACTGAACCCACTCTGCGGCCTCCTTGGCGCCGCCGGTGCGCGCGGCGTAGCGCCTCTCCCCGTCGCTGAGGAAGTTCACGCAGAAGAACGGCTCGGCGTTGACGCGGCGGCAGAGATCGATGAACTCGTCCGTGCCGATGCGATTGCTCTCCCACCCGCCCCAGATATAGTTGCGCATCGGCGGTCGCTTGGCCGCCGGGCCAATCCCTTCGCGCCACTTATAGTAACGGCTGAAGAGCCCCCCGAAGCGGATGGCGCCGGGCGCAAGGTCGCGCAGGGCGTCGACGAAATCCTTGCGCCAGTCATCGGCGTCGTAGTCCCAACAGGCTTCGACCGAGCTGTCAGTGGCGCCGAGCGGCTCCATGAATTGCATGTAGAGCCACGGCGAGATCTCGAACAGCGGCGTCGGATCGACGACGATTGCGTTGGTCTCGGCGGCGGTGAACGCACGGCGGCAAGGCATCTATTCATGATAGTGCTCAATTAGGGACGTGGTCCACCGCCGAAGGCTCGCGTACAATTCGAGCGCCAGAGGCGCGCACACGAGGCCTACGCTTGGCGCTCGCGCCGCTTGCAGACTGGCTGGCGGTTATTCCACATCGGTCAAGACACTGTTTGCGCCGCTATAAATGGGCTTGGATGCAAGTACATTTCGGTCAGCGCCACTATGGAGCACTGCCAAGGATAAAACCAACGATAAATATCGGCCGACGCCTCTATTCGGAATCCCTCTTTGGCGCAGATGCACAACTAATGAGCGGGGAGGATCAGATGAAGAACTCCAATGCGCTGCCCATTTTGATTTTCTTGTTGCTGCTTGGCGTCGGCCTTGGCTTTGCCTATACGAGTCTCGCGCTTGGCGATCCGCACAGAAGCGCAGTGATCGCCTTCAGCTCGGCTGCCGCAGCCTTGATCGTCTCCTACTCGATCAAGATTGCAAATCAGTGGGAACGGGTTGTCGTTTTGCGGCTGGGACGCTTTCACGCTCTCAAGGGCCCGGGGCTGTTTCTCATCATCCCCATCGTCGACGTCATTGCCTATTGGATCGACATTCGCGTGATTACCACTGCGTTCAAGGCGGAGAAGACTCTTACCAAGGATACGGTGCCGGTCGATGTCGATGCGGTGTTGTTCTGGAAGGTCATCGACCCCAAAAAGGCGGCGCTCGACGTCGCCGACTATGCAAGCGCCATAAATTGGGCGGCTCAGACGGCGTTGCGCGACGTGATTGGCAAGACCCTGCTGTCGGACATGCTAGAGGGGCGCGAAAAGATCAGCGGCGAGCTCCGGCGGATTATCGACATAAGGACAGAGCCATGGGGCATAAATGTTATCTCTGTCGAGGTGAAAGACGTCCTGATCCCGGCGGGTTTGGAGGACGCGATGTCGATGCAGGCTCAAGCCGAACGCGAACGCCAAGCGCGCGTTATTCTCGGCGACTCGGAGCGCCAAATCGCCGAGAAATTCGGCGAGGCGGCGAAGACTTACGCCGACAATCCAACCGCCTTTCATTTGCGTGCGATGAACATGCTTTACGAGGGACTGAAGAAAGAAAGCACCACGATCGTCATTGTGCCGAGCACAGCCGTCGAAACGATGCAGCTTGGCGGGCTTGCTGGGGCAACGGCGTTATCGGCATGCCTGGGTCAAAAGGCGGCGCCTGAATCTGCGGTCGACCCTTGGTCCGGGCCGCCATCCTCCAAGCTGTCGTCTACGCCGCAAAGCAAGCCATAGGAGCGGCCATGGATGAGCTTGCAATCGTCAGGGCGCTTCATGTGCTCGCTGTTGTTCTTTGGACCGGCGGCGTCGCCTTTGTGACCTTGGTGCTCTTGCCTGCCGTTCGCCGTTTCAAGGCGCCTGCCGAACGCGTCGCCTTCTTCGACGCGATCGAGCGGCGAAATCCAACCGGCCTCGGGCCGGTCACAGATTGGCGCGCAAACGGCCGATCCGTCGAACTGGTTTGCTCCCGAAAAACAAGATCGAGGTGCTGCGCGCAATCATGGAACGCCGGGCGCCAATCGCCGATCTCGCGATCATGCCGCCCAGCCTCGATCAACTCTATGCGCATCTTTTGCGCCAGCGAGGCGAAGCGGCTTCTCCTCGTCCCACGCGGCCGAGGACCGTAAAGGAGGCGGAACGGCGTGCTCCCTTTAACCTCAAATTGACGCCTCAATCTTACTCGTCGACCTTTTGGTTTGGATCGCGGCGCCCATGCTCATCGCCAACGCCTTGTTCGAAAGGAAGGAGCTATGATCGCGCCGCGCCTCATCTAAGTGGCGCGAAGCGAATCGACGGCCAGGTTGAGCGAGTGATTGCCGAGCAGATGACCAATTCTGTTTGAAAAAGGAAAAGCCTATTATACACGCCTTAATCGAGTGCGTGACGCGTGCCGCGTTCGACGGGCTCCGCCTACCCCATTGGTCTACCATCGAACGCCGCGTTGTTGAACTCGATGCGCTCGTAAGAAGGCGGTCAGAAAACCTTGCAGAACGCGCTTACACCAAGCGCCGGCAATTACCAGTCGGACACGCCGAATGAAGAGCAAGAACTAATCAGATTCTCACCGCTCGCATCCAGAGAATCTCGATAAGGTTATCGCGGACCACCTCGTTGGCGGTACGGTCGTCGACGAGCTGCGCATTGCCGGGCCAGTGGCCGCGTATTCTTGACGCTCGTGCAAAGCTCGCCGAGACAAAGTACGTCTCTTCCGGCCTACCTGCGTTGACCTGACAGCGCCCTCAAAACTCCTCCCAGCCGCTCTCCCTCGCGTTGGCGGCGAGCTTTCGGACCGCGGCACCGTCAGTCGATGCAACGTGCTTCAACGCGACGACGGGCGCCGACTTCCGCGCAGCGGAAGGGATCGAGTCCCGCCCGGCAAGGTCTTGCGCAACCTTGAAATCTTGCACGGAACGAACAAGACCTTCCGTCTCCTGCAGAAGATTGTGGGTCGCCGCAGTGGTTTCCTCGACCATCGCGGCGTTCTTCTGGGTGTCCTGATCCATCTGCCCGATTGCGATATTGATCTGCTGGATCGCCGCGGACTGCTCGGAGGCGCCTGACGCCATCTCGGCGATGATCTGATTGACTCGCACCACTTCACCGACGATGCGCTCAAGCGCCTTCCCGGTTTGCGTTACCCTTTCGACTCCCACGCGGACATCATCCGACGAGACGGAAATAAGACCCCTTATCTCTTTCGCCGCTTCCGCCGATCTCTGCGCGAGCGCACGAACCTCGGCGGCGACGACGGCAAACCCTCTGCCGGCGTCACCCGCGCGCGCCGCCTCCACGCCCGCATTGAGCGCCAGAAGATTGGTCTGGAAGGCGATCTCGTCGATCACGCCGATGATTTGGCCGATGTCTTGTGAGGACTTCTCGATGCGGCTCATCGTATCGATCGCGCCGCGGACAATCTCATTGCTCTTTTCGGCCTCGGATTTGGCGTGCGACACGGTCTCTCGGGCTTGGCGTGCGCCCTCTGTGGTTTTCACGACGGTGTTCGAGATCTCGTGGATCGCCGCAGCGGTCTCTTCAAGGCCAGCGGCGGCTTGTTCGGTGCGGCGCGCCAGATCGTTCGCCGCGCTCGTAATTTCGCGCGTTGTGGAGCAAATCATATTGGCGCCGCCGATGATGCCCGTCAACGTGCCTTCGAGCTGGCCAGCCGCTGCGTTAAAATCCTGCTCCAGACGGCTGTATGTCTCCGGGAAGTTTTCGAGGCGGAACGTCAGATCACCCTCGGCCAAGCTCTTCAATCCCTGTCCCAGCTCGTCGACGATTTGCGTCTGCTCCGCTGTGGCCTTGGCTCGCGCCGCCTCGACGGCCGACTGCGCCTTCACGGAGTCATTAATCACGTCGGCGGCGTTGCGGAACGCGCCGTCCATTCCCTCCAAAAAGATGCGCCGGTAATAAATATTGCGACATACGGCCGCGAGACTTGCCGTCGCTTCGCGCACGAAAGCATCGGAGCGGTCGATCATGTCGTTGACTTTGTGCTGCGCGTCCGCTTCGGCACCGATCTCTTGGATGTCCGTGATTCGCGCTTCGAAGTTCCCTTTGGCTGCCTCTCCGCAGACCGCCGCGATCTTGTTTATCACGCGCGCGTGCGCCCTGTCGTTCTTCGCAAGCGCAATGAGCGAGACGACGCCAAACGCCGCCGATGCGACGGCCCCGAGATGTTCGAGCGCATATGCGCCTGAAAAGCCGGACAGCGCCGCGAACACCGATGCGCTCGCCGCAGCGATAACGGCGGTTTTTCCTAGGGAGGAAGATTCAAAGCGAGAAAATGAGCGCGTCATAGGTCGTGTTCTTCGATTGGAGGAAGTTGACGACGAAGTCGAAGCCGGCGGCGAGCTGCTTCTGCCCGTTTTGGTGCTGCTGCTCTTCTCTCAGGATCGCGGCGTAGAGCGGGGCTATGACGTTCTCGACGACGTTGCGGTTTGGAACCCGCCGGGTTGAGTGGAATCCTACAAGGTTTCGATTTTTGTCAAAGGAAGGCGTTGCGTGCGCGAATACCCAATAGTAATCGCCATGCTTGGTCATGTTCTTGACGTAAGCGAATATCTCGCGGCCGTCGAAAAGCGTGTCCCACAGGAGTTTGAAGACCGCGCGTGGCATCTCGGGGTGGCGGACGATGCTGTGGGGCTGCCCCATAAGCTCGGCCTCGCTATAGCCCGCGATCTTGCAGAACGTTTCATTGGCGTAGGTGATACGCCCCTTGGTGTCGGTTTTGGAGACGATAATCTCGTCCGCCGGAAAAAAGACTTCCCTGTGAGTCGGTGTGATTCTCTTCATGGGCTTACACTGTCGAAGCTGCGAAAACGCGGGGGCCAGCCCGAGCCCTCATGCTGGCGCGCACGGCGGCCTCAAAGCTGCGACGAGAGGGATAATGCCGGAGTGGAGCCGGCCGGGGGGTCGTCGGCGTCATGCCTCAAATCTCGAAAGCGAACGAGAAGAGCGAACCTCCCGAAGACTATGTAACGGTATTGGTTAAAGTTCTGGTCATTACCCAGGGTGGGTGGATCAGCGGCGCCCTGCGTCAAATTGACCTCGGCGTCGGGCTACGTCGAGGTCGAGGCTTCTGGCGAGGACGCAGCGGCTCCGAGTCCTGAGGCGCCGGCCTTATTTGGCGCTTCGTTTCGATTTCCCGTAGGTCAGACATCCACGTTCGCCCGCTGGAGCCTTCACCTCGACCGTCCGCTAAGTTGGCGTAAAGGGGCATTCTATGAGATTGCCCTCGCTGTCTGCACAGGTGCAACCGCCAAGAGACAGCGAGGCCGCGCCCAGGGCGAGCGCAAGGAGAAGCATTAAGCCTATCGAGCGCTTGCGCGCGGGAGATTGTGAGGCCGGAAAACGGAGCTTCATTTCTTGTTCCTTTCTTTGATGGCTTTTTTCACTGCGAGCACGGCCCGCATTCGCTTTCTTGCGCAAGGAGCGGCTCGAAGCTGTGTGAAAACTCACAGCCCGCGCCATAGCAGACCGTCGATGGAGCTTTCTCCGCGCGGTATTCTTGCTCGTTCTTCATGCAAGACAAATTACGACGCGGGATTCTGTTGAGCTGTGAATCTGCGCGCACTCGGGGCGACTTCTTGACCGACCATATTTTCTGGTCGACTTCGTCACGCCGACGATTTCCGAGGTGTGCAGGGGCGACGTCATTGTCTTCGACATGCGTGCGATAGGCCTCGATCACGACCTCGCCGCCTCTCTTAGCGCTCGGGTGGGTTCGAAACAGCGTGCGTGTACGCCGCAGCCTCACCGATTGAGCAGTTAATAGGCGTCGGCTTGTGGGAAACGCCACAGTCGAAATCACCAAATTGTTTAATTCGATAATCACTGAGCGCCGGAAGGCCTCAGGCTCAATCAGCTCTAACATTCCGGGGAAGTCCAATGCCGTTACAAAATCTCGATAAAGACGTCGTCGGCGTCGCCGTCGCCAATGAGGCTATGACGCCATACGCCACCAGCAATGCGCTGACCGATTTCGACATGTGCGTCGCGCTCGCACAGAATGCGATCAACAGCCAACTCTACTATGCCTGGACATCATGGAAACGCCGCCAGGGCTTTGCAGAGACGATCACTGTCAAGAAAGTTAAGGAGGACGGAAAACTCGTCGACTCGAAATACGGTCTGAGGGACGTCATTTTGGCGCCTTTGACGGTGAGTCTCAATGTTCCGGGTGGCCGACTTGGCCAAGTCCGCGTAACGCTCAACCTCATCTCGGGCGCCGTCGATTACTATGACGAGGCCTCGGACTCAGCGGCGTCCTTCGCCTTCACGAAGCAGGACGGATGGAGCGTCTCGTTCATCGTCGATCTCGACAAAGCCCCAATCGATCTGAACACGCTCGCCGCAATCGATCCCGACGCCCACAAGGCGGCGCAGAACGTTATCGCCTCGAGCGGTCTGTCCGACACGGTGTTCTCCATCGAATATCTATTCATGGACCTCACCAAGGTCGACCTGCTGCTCGAAGGCGACAAAGATGTCCATATTCCTGACGACGTCCCGGATTCGGCACGGACGAAGGCCTTGAGCTGCCTCAACCTGATGCTGGAAGGCGACCTCGGCCGGTTCATGCTCGGCACGGTTGTTCGCCGCAATAATCTGCAGGCTGTCCCGACCTTCGCGCTCACGGACTTCATCTTCGACGTTCACGCCAATCCCGAGACGCCAAACGCCAGCACGCTGTCCTATCTCGGCATGCTCGCGCATCGCCCGCTGCCAAACAACATCGACGCGGCGCGGCTCAAACTGCAGGACAGCTGGATCGATCCGGCGATGGTGGACGGCCGCCATGGCCTCGTGAGCGGAGTCATGGCCATCAGTAAGAGCGTGCTGTTGGACAAATATCTCATTGGCTGGTTTTCCAGGCTGATCGGGAGGGAGCCGAGCGCGCAGGGGCTCGCCTGGGCCTACAGCGGCGGCGGAGTCAATAGGTGGAATTCGAGCGACATCATCGACCGTGAATGGGAAAGGAGTGTTAGCTGGACGATTTCTCTCGTCGTGCAGCCAGGCTCCAATAAGATCGCCCTTGGCGGTCGCATTTCGAGCCACGCCTACATGGATGGCTACACGAAGGGCGCCCATTGGCACACCGAAGACATCCACATTGAGGGCTACCAGGATTTCTCCGGCAGCGTCGAGCTGCAGGCCAAGGGGATCGGCGTCAACTTCGAGGTCGTGCCGAAGATGGCCTACAGCTTCGGCGATTTACAGGTCACGAAAGACGAAATCGAAGGCGGAGCCAAGGTACTCACCGTCTTCGAGACTGCATTCACGGGAAATAGCACCGCGGAAAGGCTGCGCAACCTGCAGGCAGAGACGGTCCGGAACATCTCCGGCTGGATCGAGCAGGTGTTCGACAACTTCTCTGTGACGATGGCGCAGCACGCCTTCATCCCCCCCGGCGGCGGCGTCTTCACCTTTCAAAACCCGAGGTTCTCGCCCGCCGGCGATCTGACCTTCGACGTCATCTACCAAGCCCCGTGATCCTGGGCGCGCCGGCGCTTACGCCTGCGCACTCGTCCCCCCATCCCATGAGCAGTCCATCAACATCTAGGAGAGTCACATGAACACGCCGCATGTCGTCGGATTCGACGCTACAGACAATCAGGGCCAAGCCATTCATCTCACCGTCTCGACTGACATTGTCGACTATTTTGAGGCGACCCGCGTCTTCGGACGCGAAGATCTGGCCGACCCCGGCGCCCACGGGCGTTTTCAGCCGCGGCTGATCGCCATCCCGGATCGGGGATCGCCGGTATCCAGCCCGATGGTTTTCTCTATCGGCAACCAGAACGACCTGTTCCTGGTGCGCCGCGACGACCGCCACGAAGGCGGCTGGACCGTCATTGGTCTCAGCGACGAAATTGCCGCCCGCATCGGCGGGACAGCGAAAGTGCGCGCTCTCGGCGCGGCGGCGACCGACGACGATCGCATTACCGTGGCCTTCGCGGTGGACGACGGCCTGAACAGCCGGGTGTTCGTCGCCTACGACCTTAGCAGCAAGACCACCGAATGGGACAAGGTTCCGTGGATCGACTGCGGCGTTCGCAATGGCGTGCAAATTGAAGGCGTCCGCGTCCTCGATAACGGCGACAAGAGCTGGACGATCGTGCTCGCCGGCCAGAATGGCCCGAATGAGGCGGTCTATCTGCTGCAGAGCGGCAGCGCCCACAGCTTCGCCGAAGCGCTCGTGTTCAACCCGGCCGTCACACTTGAAGAGATTCTCGACTTCGCGGCCGGCGTCCATCCCATCTACGGATCTGGACTGCATGTCCTCGGCGTCAGCGGCGGCGAGCGCGTGCTCGCGTTTCGTCCATTCCCAGTTTATGACTCATCAGGAAATCCGACCACAATTCCTCCGATCGTGGCGCTGCCCTGCCCGGCGGGCGCCAATGTGCTCGACACCGGACCGACCGGCTCCGATGGCGCCGATCTCTATATCGGCGGCCGGGGCGCCGCTGTAATAACCGCCGCCGAGCTCGACAATGCCGCAACCGCAAAGGTGACGCAGGCGATCAGCCCCGCCATCGCCGCCAATGTGCAGAAGCTCGTCGCGGCAGTCGCGCCGGATGGCGGCGTCGCATTGTGGGCGCTGGAACTCGACGGGAATCTCACAGTCGCCCGCAAGCCGTCGTCCGGCGCTTTCGGAGAGCCGCTGAAAATTCGCAGCAATGTGCAAGAGATCGCGGCCGTGTCGGGCGACCGCCACGTCACGACCTCGCTTCTCGTCGTCTATGGCGACTCCCAAGCGGCGTTCCTCTGGCAGGACGCGGCCCACAAGACCTGGCAGGAGAGCCCGCTCACAGTCGCCGATCCGACTCGAGCGGCGAAGGTGACATGCTACGGCACCTCCGTTCAGACGCTCGATGGCGGCAGCGTCGGACGACCGGGCCTGAAGGTGAAGATTTCGGCGTCCGCCCTCGCTAGCGTCGTGCTCAACGGCTCCGCCGCGTTCATCGGTCCCAACATCATGGTCGAGACCCAAACCGACGCGCACGGCAGAATCAGCCTTTACGACCGCGTCCGCTCGCTGACGCCGGCGACTTATCGCGTGGAGATCGACGGGGTCGGAGTTTATGACGTGAATCCGGCGGGCGGCGCTCATCAGCGTTTCCAATCGATCACCGCGGACGAACTGCGCGCCGCCACCGTCCCGACCGCCGGCGGTTCGGAGCCGCTGCTGCCGCCCGAGTTCCAAACTGGCGACAAGCGTGGTCAGGTCGACGTGGTCGCGGGCTCGCTCAATCATGCGGCCGCGCTTGCGTCGGGAACAAACGGCGTTGGGGCGGGCGTGCGTCAGACGACGCATGACGCCGCGTTCAGCTCGGCGCTTCACATCGCCGCCCTTCCAAACGGCTATCAGTGGGGCGTGCATGCCGACGCTAACGGCGTGACCGCCGCGAGCGGCGACGTGATCAGCAAACTCATCGGCGCAGCGGAGAAGGTGGAGACGTTCTTCGTCGGGCTCGGCGAATCAATCGCAGACTTCTTCGAAGGCGTCGGTCGCGCGATCGAGCAAGGTTGGACTTTCGTCATCCATAAAGCTGAGGATGCGGTACGCTTCATCTGCGCGGTCGGCGACGAGGTCAAGCACTTCGTGCTTAACACGCTGGAGGAGGTCGGCAGCTTCTTCACTTGGCTGTGGAGCCAAGTGAAGACCGGGCTCGAGAGGCTGTGGGAGTTCCTCAAATTCCTGTTCGATTGGGAAGATATTTTACGCGTCCGCGACGTGATGCTAGACATCGTCGACGAGACCTTCGATCATGCCGAACGGTCGATCGGCGATATGAAGGCCCCCGTCGCGAAGGCCTTCGACGACGCCATTGCGACGATCGACGGTTGGCGCAAGGCCGCCGGAGCGCCGCCCGCCGTCATTGCGAAGCCTCCCCAGGGTTCGAGCTTCCTCGATGAGATCGAGAGCGCGACAAAGCCGATCCAGGAACTCATGGACTTGGCGACGGGCAACAGCGTCGTTGCTTGGGCGTCAAAACGCTTCGAGAGCGTTCTCGGCGAAATTATCAGCTTTGACGGACCCAACCCCTTTGCGGAAGCCTCGGACGCCGCCGAGAAATTTTTCGAAGGGCTCTTGAGCGACGAGGTCTCTGACCTCGAGCAGACTCTCAACGCCATCGGGGCCGATCTGAGAAGGCTATTCGACGGCAATCTGCCCTCGCCACGCGATCTGAGCATCGACACGCTGCGCGCCGCTCTCATCGCGGTGGGCGCCGACGCGGTCGATGGACTTCTGCGCGGCGTGCGCGATCTCGTCTTGCGATTGCTCGATCTCGCGCAAGGCCTGGTCAAGGCGGCTCGCGACGTGCTCATGACCAAGGTCAGACTGCCGTTCATCGAGGATTTGGTAAAGCTCGTGACGGGTGGACGAGAGTCGATCGATACATCGTTCAGCTTCGCCGGCGCGTTGCTTCTGCTCGGCGCGATCCCCGCGACCATCACCTACAAGCTCGCGACCCATAGGCCGCTATACGCGAAGGGCGAGATCGTCAGCCTGCCCTTCGGTCAGGTTACGGTCCAATCCGGCGCCGACGCGGCGGCGATCAGCTCCGCGACCCTCGACATGATCGTGGCCGACATCAAAGGCGCTCTCAACGGCTTCCAGGCTCCGGGGATTTTGGCGAACGCGGAGCCGAACGTCGGCAGTTTTGTCGCGTTTGGCGTCATTCCCCAATGGCTCGGGGCGGTCAATGAGATCATCTCGGTGTCGCTGCGCTCGAAGCATACGGAAGTGACCAACGGGCTCGACTCGACGTGCTGCATCTTGTCGACGCTCGCCGCGGTCAAGACCAGCGTCGTCGCCGGGATCGTTTTCAAAGACCCGAGCAAAGCCGAAAAGGCGGACAATGCGAACCGCGTGGTGGACGCCGCCCTGTTCGTCTCGCATCTCGCCTTGAAGCTCGCCGACGCCGGCATCCTGCAAGACGCTGCCGGGGGATGCGAGGAGGCTGGGGACAAGCTCGCCATGGTCGGCTTTGCGATCTCCAAATGGGTGAAAGGTGAGTTCAAAGCCGGGGTTGTGGTCGTCTCTGGCGCACTCCGCAGCGTTGCCGCCATCACGTCGTGGGCGCGTTTCGGCATAGCCGCTTCGTGAGGCTGTTCGAGAGGCCCTCAGCCGGCGCCGCCTAGCCGACGGACAGGTCCTCGAGTAGAACCGCGGGCCAGGCTCTTCCCTCCTCGTCCAGCGCGTCACGGCGGAGGCGAAGCAAGGCGGCCAGCGCCCCCTCGGCTCCGCCGGGGTGGCCGGCCGCTGCGAGCCTCGCCAACATTCCCGCAAACGCCGCCGCGGCGCCGCTCGTCTCCCCGGGCGGCGCCGCTTCCGTGAAGATCGTTGTCGCGCAAGGGCCATCGGGTGCGGCCCTTAGGCGCTGGCTAGCGGGGTTCAGGCGGAGGCCTTCCGGTCCCTGGCGAGCCTCGCCGACGCTGATCGCCTCGCGAAGGATCCCCGGCCAGACCATCCCGTCCCCGCGCCCCCGGTGAAGGCGGCGCCAATTTCCGGCGGGCGCGGCTGTCAGAACGCCGACCTCTCGCAAGGCGGCGATCCGCAGCTGCAGCTCGGACCCCCTGAATTCCACATCGCTGACAAGGTTTCTCTGGTCGCCAAGCGCGACCGAGACCACCCCGATAGCGAGCCTAGCATGGTGATTGAGAATCCAATCGAGGGCTGCCGCCAGGGCCGCGCGGTCACGCAAGACGCCGCGCCGGTCAGTCACCTTCACCGGCACGAGCGCGACGGCGGGAGCGATGCTGAGGATCGTTGATGCGACCGCGCTGCCGTGGCCGCAACGGTCAAGGGTATCGTTGATCTCTCCCTCACTGGAAACGTTGATCCCTGCGAGGGACGCAATTTCCCTGCTCAGGCCGGAATCAACCACCGCCACGGAGAACGATGGACCCTCGTCAATTTCTATCGTCATGTAACCATCGTAGGGGCGCGCCATCTTGCCAAGCTAGCAGCGGGAGCGAGCAGGGGCTTCGCCGCAATACTCGAGCCAGTATTCGTAGTCATCCAGCCGCTCGAACAGCAGCGCCGGGGTCGCCGCGTCGCGTCCGCGAATTGGCGCTCCGACAAAAGGCCACGCGGGCGGAGGCGGAAATTGCGCCGCCGAGCAAGTCGCGGCGGAGACAATCGCCACGCAGTTCATTTCTTTCGTGAGGCTCTCCAGCCGCGCGGCGACATTGCCGGTGTCGCCCAAGAATTGCACCGACTGCCGATCCGAGGCGCCGACGACCCCGACGACCGAGAGCCCACTGTGCAGGCCGATGCCGAAACTCAGCGGCGCCTCGAGATCATGTGCGAACTCCTCGCTGAGACGCTCGATCTCGCGCCAGATCGCGCTGGCGGCGCGCAAAGCCGCGCGGGCGCCTTCGGCGGCGTCCCCATCAAGGCGGTAGAGGCTCATGACTCCGTCGCCAGCGACGCTCGTCACGACCCCACCCCGCGCCAAAATGGCGGTCGTCGTCGCTCGAATATACGCGTCGATGATGAAAATCGCGTCATAGGGCAGGCGATTGGCGGCAAGCTTCGTTGAGTCGCGCAGATCAACGAACATCGCGGTCACGAAGATCTCCCGGCCCTGGTCGAGATCGACCCGCAGGCCGTCGAGCGGCCGATCCGCGGGTATCAGCGGATAGACGGCGAGATCGCGCCGCGGACGGGCCTGGCAGCCCAGACGCACGCCTTCCGGCGCGCCGATGCGCGCGAGCGCCGCGTGCTCGGCCGGCTGCGGCGGCGAAAGATTCTCCGCCCCGCGCAGCACGCGGAAGCGGCAAGTCGTGCAGCGCATGCGGCCGCCACATACGGAGGCGTGCGGAATACCCGCAAAGCGGCTGGCTTCGAGCACCGAATAGCCGCGCGGCGCATGGACGCGCCGCCCGTCCCGATAATCGATGCGAACGGCGGCGAGCCTCCGCTCGTAGGCATTTCGGAGCCATCGCAGGAGCAGCACGGCGGCGAGCAGGACAAGATAGCCGATCTGTAAATTGGCTATGATGGCGCCGAGCGCTGCGGGTACCTGCGCATGTGGGGAACTCCGGGCGGGAGGCCCGTGCGCCTCGATAAAGCCGTCGTCGATATAGGCGCGCAAAATGACCTCCCAGCCGGCGTTGATGAGGCCGGCGATCGCGAATGCCGGCACGGCTAGCGCGATGAGCAGGAAGAGCAAGGCGCGCCGGCGGTACCAATCGCGATAGCGCAGCCACATATGAATGCCGATGCAGCCATGCGTCCAGATCAACGCCATCAGCAGAAATTGCCGTGGCAGGCCGATCGTCGGGTCTGTGATCCAGAAGTGATAAAGAATGCGAAAATAGGAATCCTCCAGCCCGAAATAGATCACCGCGACGCGCGTGTCCGTGACATGCGGCGCGAGCAGCAGCGGAATCGTCAGGCCGAGCCCGAGCTGCCAAGCCTCAATCGCTGGCATGCGCAGATGACGCCGGCGGAATAGGGCATAGAGGCCCAGGCATAAATGCAGCGTGAAACAAGTCAGCAGCAGAGCGACGCCACCCGGGGTGCGCCACGGACGGAGGATGAGGCCGTGACCGATTGCCTGGAGATTATCGAGCAGCAGCAGGCCGGTCGCGTGGCTCAAGAAATGGCAGGCCGCATAGGTAAAGAGGGTCAATCCGGTCGCCAGCCGAATTGTCCGCTCCAGATCGAAGTTGACACCCAGAGCCGGCATGTATCATCCTTTAAACGCGATATGGGAAAGAATTTTTCAGGACCGTCATGATAAGAAAAATCGACACACTTGCACGCTTTAGTTTGTTCAGATCGCTTTCGGCGGCGGACGTGGCTCGGCTTGACACCCGGTGCGTGTGGCGGCGCGCCAGGGAAAAGGAATGCCTTCTCGACCATAAGGACGACAGCGCCGACGTTTATTTCGTCGCCTACGGCGACGTACGCGTGTCGATCCAGAGCGCCTCGGGGAAGGAGCTGATCTTGCGCGTTATTCGGGCGGGGGAATATTTCGGCGAACTCGCGGCCTTAGACGGAAAGCCGCGCTCGGCGGCGGTCCATGCTGTCACGGACGCCGTCATTGCGCGAATGAATCCGGCAACGCTTCGCGAGGTCATTCACCACCACCCCGATGTTTGCGACCAGATTCTGGCCGCGTTGGCCGGAGAAGTGCGGCGTCTCGCGGGGCGAGTCAACGAATTTACCAATCTTAGCGTGCGCGAACGTATCCACGCCGAGTTGCTGCGGCTTGCGCGCAAGGAAGCCTCAGGCGAGACGCGCGGGGTCATCTCGCCGCCCCCGACTCACGCCGAGCTTGCGGCGCGCGTCAGCACCCACCGCGAGGCGGTGACGCGCGAGCTGAACAGCCTCGAGCGAGCGGGGTTGCTGGAGCGTCGGCGCGGCTCGATCGTGCTGCTCGATCTCGCCAAGCTCGCCGAATCCGTGGCAGCGGCGCAGTAGCGGCGCCATCGGCGTAGGAGCCTCGCCGATCCTTTTTCCTAGCTAATAGCCAGCGCATCTGCGAGGCGTCGCGTCGCGTGACGAGCTTTCTTTGCGCTATGCAACGGGAACTGAACTTTACTGCAGCTGGCACCCCCCTCGATCAGCGGTAAGGCGATTGAGCATTGGAACTCGCCAGCGTCACAGCTCGTGCGAGCGCTGCCGCCCGCCACAGCCTGCTCGATGATCGAATGGGCGGCGTTTGCTTCGGCGTAGTCAGGCGCGACGCCGCCGTCGCGCTCCGCCCATTTCAGCTCCAGAAGCTGCGCGCCATTTTCCGTCGTTCGCGTTTGCCAGCTGATTTGAACGCGCCCGTCCTTACGCCCCTGGGCGCGATGCCGCCGAACTCCAAAGTTGGCATCAATTTTCTATTGTCAGACGCAAAATCGCGAGCGCCGAAGTGAAAAACATCGTGAACAGCATGACGACGAATGCTAAGATTCGGGCGAATGCAGCTTTCCTCGCGAGAGCTCAAGGCGTGACCGCGCCGACCTCGACGAAAGGCGCTTTTTTTCCTTCAGCTTGACCGGGTCCGCTCGCTGATGTGATCCAACTTTACCAGACCTTTCGTTCAAGGAGCACATATGTCGCCGATGCCAACGAAGGTCCTTTTGGTTTTTCCTCTGTTTACCCAGAACTCTTTCTGGAACCTTGGCCTCGCTTGCCAGATGGCTGGAGCCCGCTGTCCTGCGCCGCCACTCGGTTTGCTGACTGTTGCCGCACTTCTTCCTCAGGTGTGGGAACTTCGACTTATTGACCGGAATGCCCGGTCTCTTGATGACGAGGATATTCGTTGGGCGGACCTGGTGATGACCGGCGGTATGGTACCGCAACAGCTCGACACTTTGACAATTGTTGAACGCTGCAAGAACCTCGGCAAGCTGGTTTGCGTTGGCGGACCTGATGCGACATCGAGCCCATCTGTTTATCACTCGGCAGACTTTCTGGTTCTTGGCGAGGCTGAGACAATTATCAGCGAATTTGTTTCCGCATGGACGAACGGCAGTCAGAGCGGCGTATTCACGGCTGAAAAATTTCAAGTCGACGTCACCAAAAGCCCATTGCCGCGCTATGATCTGATCGATTTCAGTAACTATCTCTACGTCGGCGTACAGTTTTCCCGAGGGTGTCCATTTAACTGCGAATTTTGCGACATTATCGAACTCTTTGGCCAGGCGCCGCGGACAAAAACAAGTACGCAGATGATCGCTGAACTCGACCACCTCTACACGCTTGGTTGGCGCGGTCATGTCGACTTTGTCGATGACAATCTAATCGGTAATAAGAAAGCGTTAAAACAGTTTCTGCCCATTCTGGCAGAGTGGCAACAAAAGAGACGTTACCCATTCAAATTTTCGACTGAAGCGTCAATCAATCTCGCAGATGATGCCCAGCTGTTGAAAATGATGCGCGAGGCAAATTTCTTCGTCGTCTTTATCGGGATCGAAAGTTCAGACGTTGCTACGCTTATTGCCATGCAGAAGAAACAAAACACGCGACGGAGCCTGGAGGAGAGCGTCTCCAAAATCTATGGGGCTGGGATTTTCGTCCTGGCCGGTTTCATTATAGGGTTTGACTCGGAAAGAGAAGGTGTTTCCGGGGGCATGATCGATTGTATCAAGTCGACGAGCATCCCAATCTGTATGGTGGGGCTCCTGACGGCCCTCGCGAACACTCAGATGTCGCGCCGACTTGAACGAGAGGGGCGGCTGTTGGCCGATTATAACGATCCGGTTCCTGAGCGGGGCGACCAGTGCACAGCCGGACTTAATTTCATCCCATTGCGGCCCCGGAGCGATATTCTGGAGGACTATAAGAAGGTATTGGAAGCCATCTATAGTCCCGAAGCCTTCTTTGATCGCCTGACCAGGGTCAGTGCAGCGCTTCGAAACCCGGACCTCGGGCTACCCAATCTCCGCGCTCTCGCCAAAGATATTACGTTCTTTGCGCGTTTGAGTCTTTGGTTGATCATCAACAGGCCCCCAGGAAGTCGCCGCTTCTGGCGTTTATTTTTTTCCTGCGCCTTCAACAATCCGACGGCTTTGGAGTGTGTGGTGATGATGACCAGTTTTTATCTGCATGTTGGCCCCTTTGCCAAGCACGTTATTTGCGACCTTGAACATCAGATTGCGTCGATCGATCGGGGTGAACACGTCGAGAATGTGAATTAGACGGCTTGAAAGAATGGCCCGGCAATTGCGGCCCGATATGCTTGCCGTTCACCCCGGGAAGCGCACGGGTCGTGCTCCTCTGGGCGGCACGGCGGGCTTGTTATTGGAGGGCAAGGCAGAACCGCGCGTCCTGCATCGAGCGTTCGGCTCCCGCTATTCATTGGCTGGCGCTCGCGCAATGACTGCGTCCTCACTCACTCTGACGCGCGCGGCCTGGGCCGACCATGCGATACGCATGGGGAACGAGTATCCATGCTCCTTCGCCACTGAAGCCATTCCTCAATCCAACGAGCCTAGGTAGGCGGCGACGGCCACAGCCTCCTCGTGCGAAAGCCCCTGCGCGATCGGCAGCATGATCGTGGAAGCATCGGGCTTCGCGGGGTCTTGCCCCCGCTCCTTGTTCCAATTCGCGAGCGTCTGGACCGTGTATTCGCGAAGCTGTCCCGCCAGCCTCGGCGTCGCGCCGTCGCCCTTGGCCTCGGAGCCGTGACAAGAGGCGCAGGCGGGGATTTGCTTATCAGGGACGCCCTCGTCGTAAAGCTTCTTGCCCGCGGCTATCAGCCCCTTAGAAGCGGCGGGGCCGACGAGCGGCTTGGGATTGAGCTCCTTGAAATGCGCGGCGATCGCCGAGAGAGTGGCGGGGTTGAGCGCGCGCGCCACGTTTTGCATTAGTGGATGCAGACGTCGGCGCTCCATAAAGGCGTGCAGCTGATCTTCCAGATACTCGGTCTGCTGCCCGGCGAGGCGCGGCATGGCGTAGGCGCCGCGAAAGCCTTGCCCATCGAGGCCGTGGCAAGTCTTGCAATATGCGATCTTCGCGTCCAGCTGTGGCTTTGAAAGCGGCTCCGGCGAGCGCTCCTCGGCGAGGCTCGTCGTCGACGCCACGGCCAGCAGCGCGGGACCGAGCAAAAGAGCGAGGCGAGGATTGTTCACGATCGGGCTCCCGAAGCTGATGGCGGGCGGCGGCGCCCTCGGACTATTTGAGGAAACTGAGGTAGGACGCGAGCGCCGCAATCTCCTTTGCGGTCATGGCGCGCGCGACCAGCGGCATTGGCCGCGCAGAGGCGTGGTAGCCTTCTCTCCATTGTTCGAGCCGGTTCTTGGTATAGGCGTAGGACAGCCCGCCCAGGCGGGGAATCCCCTCGAAGCCCTCGCCTTTCGGACCATGGCAGACGATGCAGGAGACGATGTTTGCGTCGGGAACGCCCTCTTCGTACATGCGCTTGCCCGCGGCAACCAGCGAAGAGTCGCCGTCATCCGCAGGCTCTGCCGGCAGGGAGGCGAAATAGTGGGCGAAGCCCTGCGCCATTGCCGAGCTCAGCCGCGCAGTCGCTCCCCACATATATTGCTTGGAAGCGGGATTGTCCCGGCTGTGGTCGCGGAAGCTTTCGAGCTGTCGTTCGATATATTGCGCGCGCTGCCCGGCGAGACGCGGCGCGCCGTCCAGACCTTGCGCCGAAGAACCATGGCACCACGTGCAATTTCGGATCGGCAGATCTTCCTGCGACTGTGTCGGCGGTGCGGCGAAAGCTGCGATCGCGAGTGTTACGCTCGTGCGTTTTATCCAGCCGCTTGCGATGCGCGCATCCATGCGAATTGCCGCTCCTTCGCGCGAAAAGGCGCTCACTTCAGATATGCGAGATAGGCCGCGATCGCTGAGATTTGTGCGGCGCTGAGATTGTGGGTCGTCACGACCATGATTGCGGCGGTGTCGGTCTTCGCGCCCTGCCCGCGCTCGCGGCCCCATAAGGTGAGCGATCTCACCGTATAGGGATAGAGCTGTCCGGCGAGACGCGGAATCTCCTCATGACCCCTGGCGTCTGGCCCATGGCAAGCGGAGCAGGCGGCGATGTTTGACTCGGGCAGGCCTTGCTCGAAGATCGTGCGCCCGAGGGCGATGTTCTCCTTCGGGGCGCCGCCGAGCGGCGGCGGGTTGAGGTTGTGGAAATGCGTCGCGAGCGCGGAGACGGTCGCCGGCGTCAGCTCATGCGCCACATTGAACATCACCGGATTGACGCGCCTGTGTTCGATGAAGGCGCGTAGCTGCGCTTCGAAGTATTTGGGCTGCTGTCCGGCGAGACGCGGCATCGGATAATAGCCCCGATAGCCTTCGCCGGAGAGGCCGTGGCAGGTCTTGCAATATTCAAGCTTCGCTTCGAGGCTCTGGCGCCCGCCGCGCTCCTGTGCACGGGTCGCGGTGACAGAGACAAACTCGACGGCGGCGACCAGCAACGCCAATCCCAAACTTGTGGCCTTCATGCCCCCTCCGCCCGATGATCGTCTATTCCGCTCACCAAGGATTCGGCTGCTCGCCAAAGAATCCCCGCCTCGCCTCCTCGGTGAACGACGCCTTTCGCGTGGAAAATAGCTTACGCCATTCCGCAATCCTGCTCAGAACGCGATCCATGAGTAAAGGAAAAGCGTATTGTTATCCGTCGCCGTATGCGTCCGCCAGCTGCTGCCATTGAAGTAGGTTCCCTGGCCATCAAAGTTCGTCGTGCCGCCGTAGAGCGACAGGTAATGCGTGTAGGAGAGTCCGATCTTGGCGTTCGCCCAAGGCCAAAACCGAGGTCCGCCCTTGCTGAAGGGCATGTAGGCTGCGTCGAAGATCAAGCCGCTGCCGTTCGGAAGTCCGACAGCCGAGGGGCCGGGGCTGATGAGAGCGTTGCCGTAGAGCGTGTAGTCCGGCGAGCCAGTGACGTGGAAATAGCCGACTGTGCCGCTGACTCGTCGATCCCATACATAGCCCGCCGTCGCCTTGAAGCTCGTCAGATAATTGATCGGATTGGACGAGGCGTTGCCGGCGATGGGCGGCACGCCGAAGGCGTTGAGGATTCCCGTGGCGTTGATCGCCTGCGTGGCGATCCCTTGCGCATAGGTCGCCTGCAGATTTTGCATCTCGCTGATGCGAGTAGCCTTCAGGGTCACCGCGTGTTCGTCGTTGATCCACTGATACTGCACGTCGAAGCCGATGTCGCGATACTGGTCGACGCCATAACCCATGATCCGGCCCGGCAGAACTTGCGGATAAAATCCGAAAGCGCCAATCTCCAGCGAATGCTCGCCCCAGTTCTTCTCCAAAGCGGCGCGCCAATAAGGCGACGCGCCATAGAGTGAGTTGGAGGCGCAGGCGGAGCTGAAAGGATAATTTGGTGGATAGTTGATCACTGCCCAAGCCTGCACATTTTGCACATAGTCCGAGTTATTGGCGCAGGTTTGCCCGAGCGCGTTGAGTTCGCCCTTGGATAAATTGTGATAGGCCGCAGCCTCAAGATAAAGCATGTCATTGAGAAAGACATAGGCGCCCGTTCCGACCGTGCGGCCGCCCCAGCCGCTTTCGATCTGGGTGAGCGGAGATGAGAAAGCGGGCGCGATGGTCGAGGCGGCATAAGGAAAACCCCAGGCCGGCGTTGTGTTCCACACGTCCTGGACCGTCGGATTGTTGTTGACATTCAAACCAAAGAGAGCGTTCACCGGGCCGATGTTCGCCATGTTCGTGTAGCGAATGTCCGTATTGTCGAGATAGGTGTGCTGCGACGCCTTGTCATAAGTGCCTTGAATCAACGCGCCGAGGTTGTCGTAGATTTTGCCGCCGTAAAACAGGCTCACCTGCTGAAGAATAAAATTATCGTTGACGTGCGCGATCGGATAACCGTCGGGATTGGTCGGTGATGAATCCTGTCGGACTTTGGTCTTCGTGAAGGTCGGCAGCAGCATGGCGGCGATCGGCGGCGCTTCGGTTGGCTCCATGCCACCTGTGATCGTGTAGCCGTTAAGCTTGAAACGGCGCCCGTAGGACGTCAACTCCGGAAAGGCCGTATGACAAGTGGCGCAGGGCTGGCCGGTCTGCCGCGCGAAGCTGGGCACCGCGCTCGCCGGCCTGGAAAATCCGGCGACGCTGAGCGTCACCAAGGTCATAAAGCCGACGGCGCCGAAGATCAGCAAACCTTGCGCGTCGAGCGCCCTTTTTTTTTCGCTGATGTGCCGGCTTTCAGGTTCGCGAGTCGCGTCTCGACGCGGCCCACCTGTCCCGCGTACGCCTATTTGCATAGCACACTCCTAACGCCTGAGCAGTGCCAATCTTAACTCTGGCTGGCATGGCTTGCGCCAGCGTGTCGAGAATCTCAGTTATGTTTAAGCGGTCTCGGCAAGCCGAGGCTAGAGGATTTTTTATCATCATCTGCCAGACTATAGCCTGGCTTTAAGCAGTTCTTCCTCACTGTCTATTGCGCCCTTCATCGACTGAGGGAGAGGCCATAGCTTGGCCTCGTGGAATGAGAATCGATTTGGTCCCTCGGGCAGGGCATACGTATTTTGGATGCCAAGCGACTCGGCAGCCAATGGGTGATTTCGGCGGCGGCCGTCGGGTCTGGTGTCTGTCCAGACTGTGGAAGGCGATCAACACGCCGACACGGCTGGCACGAGCGCCATCTACAAGATCTACCCGCGCAAGGCGCCCCTGTCGCTGTGAAGCTTTGCCTCCAGTGCTGGCTGTGTCGAAACGAAGCCTGCGAGCGTAAGACGTTCACCGCGCAACTGTCCGAGGTCGCGGTGCCTCGAGCGCGCCGCACCGAACGGCCTACCGAAATCATTTATCTTCTGGGCCATGGCGTCGGCGGGCGTCCGGGAGAGTGCTTGATCAAGCGAATTGGCATGCCGACCAGCGACGACACGATACTGCGCTGTCTCAAACGACGAGTGAAGGCGCGCGGCTCGGAGGAGACGGCGCGCGTCGTGGGCGTGGAAGATTGGGCGTGGCGCGAGGGCACAAGGCCTGCAGAGGCTCGTGGATGAATGGAGCATCTCAAAAGTATTGATCGTCTTGCGGTCTGGAGACCTGGCTGCAATCTCATCTAGTGCCGGCCCTATTTTGCTTATGGCGTCTTGTTGCACCTCCACCAAGGCATCTTCACCCGAATTGTTCATCGAGTGGCCAGAAAAGGGGCTTCCACTCTCAAGCGCCGGCCTCCGCCGCCACCTTGCGCAATTTCGCAATCCAAATAGTCCTCTGAATCCAAATTATTTTAAGCTTACTGCATCAGTTTCGCTCAATGAAGGCAGCGTGAACGGAGGAGATAGCGGTGGCCCGCTTTGGATTTCCACCAGCTCCGGCCTGGTGCAAATCGGAGTCTTAAAAGGCGGTATAATAGATTTTTCCGATACCTACGGAGGCATTAACCGGTGGACCCCAGTGAACCTCTTCCTCAATTGGATCAGACAAAATGACCCACTGCGTTACGAGACGAATATCGCCGGTAATTTTAACTGGAGCAACGCGGGCGCCTGGAAGGATAGTATCGACGGCATCGCTTCCGCTGTGCCCGACAATTCAGCCCTACGTTACTACGACGTGACGCTTAGCCAAGCCGGTAGGGTGACACTGGACGTGAATGCTACTATCGACCGGCTGTCGATTGCTAACGCCTCCGCGAGCTTATTAATTTCGAAATCATTCGGACTGACTTCTCTCATTAATTCGACGATGACAAATGGATTATTGACGATCAACGGAACGCTGACAACGCCGCGTCTGCTCGCCTATGGCGGCCTCATCAGCGGAACGGGAACAATCGTTGGCGACGTTTTCGTCAACTATGCTGGCCGGATCGACAGCGGGCCCATCGATGGAACAGGAGAGCTGTTCGTCAAAGGCAATACAGCCTTCAACAAGGACCCTGCAACCCTCCAGGTAGATATATCACGAACCGCGAATGATTTGCTGGATATTTCCGGGACGGCAGATCTCGGCGGAGAAGTCGTCGCCTCGGTCGAACACGGCGCCGCGGCCCATCTTCTATCCCGCAGGATGACAATTCTGACCGCGGATGGTGGGGTGACAGGTAAATTCGGTATCGTGTCGACCGAATTACCGTTGTCATTCCTCACGCCTCGCTTGTCTTACGATGGCAATAACGTCTACCTCGATTACAATTTAACTCCGTTCAGCATCGCGGCCAGGAACATTAATCAACGCAATATAGGCAATGCCCTCACACTCGGCGCACTGGGACCGGTCTCGGAAGCAGGCGCGAACATTCTGAACGCGCTTTTCTACGGCAACTATCAGACAGCACAGTCGGTAATGGACACCGCTGGAGGAGCGGGGTTGGCTGGTGCGCAGACCACCGCGATAGAAGTGGGACAGATGGCTAGTTCAGCCGTTGCCGACCAGATCGCTTTCTGGCGATCAGGAGAAGCGAACGATCCGACAGGTTTGACACTTCATGATGATGTTCACGGGACCGGGGCGCACAGCTTTCTAGCTTACGCCCCGATTGAGGCGGGTGTGAAAGCCAGCAGCGCAAAGAGGGCTGCAGCTTCTGCCGGAACTCTACCGCCTGCGACGCTTACCCGCACATTCCGAGCTTGGGGGTCAATGTTTGGCGGCGGTGCGACCTTCGCAGCTGATATAGGCCGCGGCGCGCCGTCTGCGACTGCCGGCTATTACGGAGGGCTGATCGGTGTTGACTACCAATTGCAGCCAAACATGCTGCTTGGCGTCGCGGTAGGCGGCTCAAACGCCAATTTCAGCGCTGGTTCTCTTGCAACATCTGGCAGCCTGACGGGCTTTCATGCGAGTCTCTATGGCGCATATACGCTTGGAACGAACTATTTAGCGCTAAACGAGACTTTCAGCACCTACTCGAATCAGACGAATCGCACCGCGGGCGGATATGGATTTCTGCCGTATGAACAGTTGAATGCGAGATTCGGTTCTACAGAATTCCGAACCCGCCTGGAAGGCGGCCGAACGTTTGGAATCGGGGGCTTCAAGGCCACGCCATTCATAGCGGCGGAAATCGCGGCTTACTCCTCAAACGCATTCACTGAAAGTAGCAGCCTGTGGTATCAGTCATCGCTTGCGCTCACAAACAATGGGCAGTCTTCAATTTCGGTACCGACATTTATTGGACTTCGCCTCACGAATGGAATTGATTTCGCGAACGGATGGCGTCTGACGCCTGTCGGAAGCTTGGCCTATGTTCACGAATTCTCCCCGCGGCGTCAGCTGACGAACACATTGATGTCTCTTCCTGATCAAGGTTTCGCGGTCGCCGGTCCGCGATCGACTTACAATTTGGTGCAAACCAAGATCGGCGCCGAGCTCAGCTTATCCAGGCAGTTGTCAGTCTTTGCCGATTTCCAGGGTGAATTCTCATCCGCATCGCAGAGTTATGGAGGCAAGGGTGGAGTTCGCTACGTCTGGTATAGCTTTGAGCGGCAGCGTAGTGTGAACATCGCGTTCAAGCCTGTCGGCGAAGCGAATACTCATGCCATCATCTGAAGCTAATATCCTGTGTGCACATAGCGCACCCATTAGTTGCCTCCGAGAGATGGCGTAGCTCCAGGACGACGTCGGGGCCATCGTAGTAGAGCTCGTCATTCTCGCTTGACGCCGGCCACTAATGAGCAACGACGCGTTCGAGGGGGGCGTAAGCAAAGGCGACGTTGCGACGTCCTTCTGAGGGAATAGGAGAGCCTATAAACTTTAGTAAATACAGCATAACATCCTCCTCCAAATCTTCTTCTGCTAAGCCATACATTTCAAGAGATCATCACTCGGAGGCGGTGTGAAAGTAAGCGTACACCCGGCACCGTTCACTCGGTGGGCTTGAAATTCCAGGGCATGAGCGCCTCGATGTTCTTGTTGGGCCATCGGTCGGCGATTCGTTCGAGGGTCTGCTGGGCCCAGGCGTAGGGATCTACGCCGTTCATTTTGCAAGTCTGAAGCATGGTGGCGATGGAAGCCCACGTCCGTCCGCCGCCAGCGGACCCGGCGAATAGTGAGTTCTTGCGCGTAATGGCCTGGGGCCTGATCGCCCGCTCGACAATATTGGAGTCGATTTCCACGCGGCCATCGTCGAGGAAGAGGCCGGGGACCGCTCGATGCGAACGAGCATAGCGGATCGCCTCAGCCAATTTCGATTTGCCTGAGATGCGCGGCAGCTCGCGCTCCCAGAGGTCGAACAATGCTTGCACGATGTCGACTGATGTCGCCCTTCGCGCCGCCAGGCGCGCCTGTTGCGGCTGACCGCGCACTTCCTCCTCGACGGCCCACAATTGCTTCATTTGTTCGACCGTCGCCGTCGCGATAACCGACTCGCCGTTGACATGAAGGTCGAAGAACCGGCGGCGCAGATGGGCCCAACATCCGGCCAGACGCAGGCTGTTGTAATGAGGAGCGCCCGCGAGCTTGCGATACCCTGCATAGCCGTCGCATTGTAGAATGCCGCGATAATCGCCCAGGTGGCGCGCCGCGCAATCGCCGGATCGACTCTCCTCGAACCGGTAGGCGACCATCGGCGGTCCCACGTCCCCGAACGGCCGATCATCCCGCGCATAGGCCCACAACCATGACGTCTTGGTCTTCCCGGCGCCAGGGCTCAACGTGGGCAGCGTCGTTTCGTCGGCGAAGATCCGTTCGCCCTCGCGGATGCGCGCGAGCACATGCGCCGCCAGCGGCTCGAAGTGGAAACCCACCGCGCCCATCCATTGCGCCATCAGCGAGCGTCCCAGCTCAACGCCGTCGCGAAGGTAGATGGCCTCCTGGCGGTAGAGCGGCAGCCCATCGGCGTATTTCGACACCGCGACTTGCGCGAGCAGCGCTTCCGTCGGCAAGCCGGCTTCCACGATGTGCTCGGGCGCAGGCGCTTGCAGGATTACGGCGGGGTTCTTGTAGGCGTATTTCGGCCGGATCGTCACGATCAGCCGGAAACGCGCGCGCACGACATCGAGCCTGACGCTCTCCTCCCGCCCGATCTCGACTCGCTCCTTGCCTTGGAGCTCCTCGGGAATCTCAGGCTCCATGACTTCCTCGACCCGCTCCAGATGCGAGGGAAACCGTGGCTTGTCGCGAGGCGTCTTGCGCGGCTTGGAGTCCGCCTTCGCGGCCAACCGCGCGTCGATTGCCGCGAGTCCGGTTTCGACTTCCTCGAACACGAAGCTTTGTTGCTCGGCGTCGTCGGCGCCGAGCTTTTCGGAGCGCTTCCCGAAGCGGTCGCGATGAAGCGTCTTGATGATCGAAGTCAGCCGATCGATCTCGGCTTTCGCCGCCGCATTCGTTTGCGTGAGATCCTCGACCTTCGCCGTCAGGCTCAATGTTTGCGAACGGAATGCCTGCGCGTCGGTCTCTGAACGATCGACGCGCGCCAAGGCATCGCGTGCCAGCGCCTTCAGTTCGTCAACGTCGTCAGGAAGCTCGCCGAAGCGCTCGATCATGTCGCGTAAGGTACCGCTTTCGTCACTGAAAGTCCCGCATTTTCTGGGTTTTTCAACACTTCCGGCACGTCTTTTCTAAGATTAGCCTGCGCTCAGTGGCGCTCGTACGTCCACAGCCCGAACCCGTCGCCAATCGAGTCCTTCGACCAGCGCCATGACTTGCGCGTAGTTCAGACGAACCTCGTGGCTCCCCGCTGTCGGCCAGCAGAAATGCGAGTGCTCGAGGCGCTTGGCGAAAAGACAAAGGCCTGAACCGTCCCACCACACGATCTTGATCCGGTCGGCTCTTTTCGCTCGGAAAACATAGAGGGAGCCATCGAACGGATCGGCCCCGGCATCCCGAACCAGTGAAACCAATCCTTCTGGACCTTTACGGAAATCCACGGCCGCCGCCCGCAACAGCACCCGTGCGCCCGGCGGGATCATGCTTCGCGCACCGCGCGCAGCAGACGGCGAAGGTCGGCTTGCGAAATGTCCGCGCTCACCCGCACAACCGCCCCGCCAATCTCGATCTGCTCAAGGCCACTCGGCACGCTTCGTGGATGGCGCCGATCCGTGCGTGCGCGTCCGTTGCAACCGCAGCCTCCGGGGCTTGACTATGCGGGTAAATGGCGCGCAGCTATTGGCAAATCCGGTAATTCTGATCGGTTCCATGCCGCTGGATGTCGACGTGGAGATGATCTTCATGGGCCGCGTCCGAACCGGGGCCGAGCACCGTCGTAAACCAGCCGCAAGCGGCGGTACGCACGGTCTGGAGAGCCGTCTGCGCCTCCGGATCGCCGTTCGACCCGAATGACAGCACTCGCCCGTTCGCCAACTCGAAGCCCGAGATGTCGAGCGCGAACCCGGTCGCATGCGTGCTGATCTTGCCGCCGGGTTCGTGGTTGCGGTTGCGGCATTCGAAGCCCGGCCCGGTTGTGACCGCCTTCAAAGCCGAGGAGAAGGTTCCGGCAAGGACGGGGGCGATCACTCTGCCGACCCACAGCGCCAAGGGTTCTGCCAAGCGACAATCGATCAGAGGCCGCGCGGGGAACTGGATTGAGACTCCGGCGCCATGGCGGACGACCAGACCTCCGAGCCGGATCGGCATGGCGACGGCGCAAGCCTCGCCGTTGATAGGTCCCGCCTCGGTCCGGAATTCGACGCCCAGCTCGGCCAGCCGAGCCAAGCATGCCCCGACGTCGGGCTGGTCGACTTCGGCGCCTTCGCCAGGGCGGGACGGCTTCACTGGCCCAATCTCCGGCGGTCTCGGGGGCGGCAGAGGCTGCGAATGGGTCTCGCTTGCGCCCAAAACCAAAAGCAAGCCGATCGCCGAGCGGACCCTTTTAGCACATCGGCGCCGGGGCGCGGGCATCAGTGCGCTCTCCTTGCTCTCTACATCCCGCCGGCGTCCCGGCCTCGCCGAGGCTCCAGAGGGCCAAAATGGCTAGCGGGAGCGCATTGTCCGGAAAATCGCTTTCTCTAGCGGCTCAATGAGTCAATTGACGCGAAGCGGGGTGGGTTCCGTAAAGCTCTGGCCAATGCAAAATCGCTCACCAGCCCTCGCCCATCACCCCCTCACCTCTGCGACAGCTTTTCCACCGGCTGCGCGCCGCGCGACCCAAGCACCAAGACCCGCGCGCCGGGCTCAATCTTATTGTAAAGGTCGATTGCATCCTGGTTGATCATGCGAATACAGCCCGAGGATTCGCTATGGCCGATCGTCCAGGGCTCGTTGGTGCCGTGGATGCGGAATAGCGTGTCCTTGTCGCCCTGCCAGAGATACATCGCCCGGGCGCCGAGCGGGTTTGAGGGACCGCCATGCATGCCCTCGCCGCTCTGCAGCTTCACCATCTTGGCCTTGAGGTCCGACCGCCGCTCGATCATTTCCTTGGGCGGATACCAATCTGGCCATTCCTGCTTGTTCTTGATGCTGGCCTCGCCCGCCCAGACGAAGCCCTCGCGACCGACGCCCACGCCGTAGCGGGTCGCCCGCCCATTGTCCTCGACAAAATAGAGAAAGTGGTTCGCTGGATCGACGACCACGGCGCCCGGCGGTTCTTTTGTGGAATAAGCCACGTTTTTGCGCAGGAATTGCGGGCTGATCTCGGTGAGCTTCACCGCTGGGACGACATGTTCGCCGTCGCGCATCTCGCCATAGATTGCGCTGTATTTTGGCGCGACCGAGTCCGAGCCGGCCGAAGCGCTCCGAGACGGGGGCTCGAGGGGGAGCGTCTCGACTGGCGCGCGCTCGATGACCGGGTCCGGCGGCATGGCTGGCGCGGCTGGCGCGGGCTCGGGGGGCGCGGCAAAAGCCACGACGTTCTGGATGGAGCTCTGGGTGGTGCCGCATCCAGTGAGCCCAACTGCAACGATGGCCACAACCAGCAGCTTGCTTTGAGTGCGAGAATTCATGTTTGACCGTCTTCGCAAGAGGAGCGGCTTTTCCAATTTACGGAGAAACCGGGCGCTTGGATACAGGCTAGCGGGGCATGAACCCACGCCACGTATTGGGATGCCCTGTATAAGGTCACCGAACAACTGGCGTGCGCGGGTCGAGTCCCGAGCGCCTGCCGGCGTCGGCTGGCTGTCGGCGCTCTCTAAATCGGTCGAAGTCCCGTCGATAAAGCGCCTGCGCGCCACAGAGCTTTACCATTCGCTCAGCTTTCCGATGATCGCGCCGGCGATTGCGCCGCACAGTGCGCCAACAGGGGCTCCGGAGAAACTGGAGCCCGCGCCAGCGAGCAGCGCGCCTAACGCCGCACCGACCGCGAATCTACCGTATGGAAATCCATGGGATTGAGCGCCCGGGATTGGCGGGTGTCAACTAAGAAGCGTCAAATGCCGTATTAATATGACATCCACCGTCGCTCGTCTGTTTCGGCGTGACTGACGCCAGCGACGCGATCGCTGGTGCCCCCCAACTTGCACGACGCCTGGATCGAATAGTGCTGCCGAGATGGAAGGCTGATGAAGAGTTTCAGGAACTCGTTACAGCAATCCTGCGTAGTCTGCCTCTCGATCGGTTGTTGCTCATTCGTCGGCAAGGGACATCCTAACTATTGTCGCCGATGGCGCCCGGCGACCAAGCTCACGCAAGCACGCCCTTGCCGCCTGCCGCAAACACTCAGGACCGGGATCAATGCACGCCCCGACGATCAAGCTGTTCCTTTGCGGGGATGTGATGGCGGGCCGTGGCGTCGACCAGATTTTGCCGCATCCCTGCAACCCGCGCATATATGAGGAATGCATGGCTTCGGCGGAGGGATATGTGCGACTCGCCGAAGACGCGCACGGCGCCATCCCGAGATCGGCGCCGCTTTCCCATATCTGGGGCGATGCGCTTTTCGAATTCGAGCGCGCCGACCCCGATTTGCGTATCATCAACCTTGAAACAAGCATCACCCGAAGCGAAAGCTATTTTCCCAAGGGCATAAATTACCGGATGAGCCCGGAGAACGCCGCCTGCCTGAGTTCCGCCGGCGTAGATTGCTGTGCACTCGCCAACAACCATGTCCTCGATTGGGGCCCTGTGGGCCTCTTGGACACGCTCGACGCGCTCAAACGCCTGAAAATAAAGGCGGTTGGGGCCGGCCGCTCTCTGGCGGAGGCCTGGGCGCCAGCTGCTTTTGAAATTCCCGGCAAGGGACGCGTCCTCGTCTTTTCCTGCGCCTGCGTTTCCAGCGGCGCGCCGATGAGTTGGGCGCCGGCGTCTGATGGCGACGGCATTGCGCTGTTGCCTAATTTGTCCAGGCGTAATGTCGCGCCACTTGCCGATGAGATTTCGCGGATCGTCCGACCCGGCGACCTCGTCGTGGTTTCTATTCATTGCGGTCCGAACTGGGGCGACGAGATTTCAGATGAAGTTAGAAGCTTTGCCCACCACTTGATCGACCTTGCGCCGATTTCCGTGTTGCATTGTCATTCCTCGCATCACCCGAAAGGAATCGAGGTCTATCGCAGTCGCCTCGTCCTTTACGGCTGCGGCGATTTTATCAACGATTACGAAGGCATTCCTGGCTATGAGGAGTATAGGGACGATCTGACGCTGATGTATTTCGCTGAGATTGAGGCGGAAAGCGGCCTCCTTCTTGCGCTCGAGATGACGCCCCTGCAGCTCAAGCGATTCAGGCTAAGTCGGCCATCCGCGGCGGACGTTGACTGGCTGCAAGACAGGCTCGACCGTGAAAGCCGTAAGCTTGGGGCGCGCGTCTCGTCGATCTCCGGCGGGCGGCTCACGCTTTCGTGGTTCAACCAAACAGCCGGAACGTAATCCCATTTGATTTCGCTTTTCGATCTACAATTTACTGGCCGTGAGCGAATTGCGCCGCTTCAAATCGCCTTCACAATGGCCATATTGGCTTTGAGCTGACGATCCTCGACCTGGAGACAGTCTATGAAGCCGACGGCGCCTCGCGCCTCGCCAACGGACTTCCAAGGAGGACTACTCATGCAAAGCGAAACGTTCCGTCGGTGGTTAACCGAGCGTGGATGCGCCTTCGAAGCCGGCAGCGACACCGTCCATAAGGGAGGTCACGCTTATGTGACGGTGCGTCTTGGCGATCGTCGGGCCGTGCTTCCAGACGTCGGGAGTCATAAGCCGCTCGATCCCAGAGTGGTGCGCCAAATCGTCGACGATCTGGGGTTGAAGTGGGAGGAATTGCCTGGCCCGTCCTCCCGCGTGTGAGCACGGAAGATGGGAGGAAAAGCCAGCATACTGCGGCTCGGTCGACAGGTCACACCGATAAGTCTGCTTCATGAGCGCTTGCATATAATTCACTTCGCTGGATGAGCAGACATTTTCGGCCTTGGAAAATTGATCACTAGCATTCATGGCCGAATTGAACTTTGCGGACCTCGCAGCTCATCTTGCCGGCTCCCTAAACCTTGTTTGGCCCCCTTCCAAAGCGAACGTCCGAGTACATATTCCGAGCCTTGAAGATTGCTTGCCAAGCAGCGCGATTGTTTCCAACGAGCGACCTGCCCCCCGAATGTTGCGGCGCCGCTGGAACAGCGGTCCCTGCAAAGAGAGTGGCGTAGGCTCCCTGCCAGTCGAACTTTTCGCCCGACCGTTTGGATTCCAAGGGGTCCAATTGCGCAAGCCGGCCGCTTCAGGTCGACTTGCGCACAGGGATGACGCAGGATTTCAAAAATCGTCCCCCATTGCGGCTTAGCTCTTTGGATATCCCACAGTCTGCGACAGCAGCACTTGCTGATCATGGCTCAGTCCCAGAGCATCAGCGATCGCCTCACGATTGATCCATGCGCGGATCACGGTCGCAAGACCGCTGCTCGCGCAGAGCAGATAGACATTCTGGGAAATCGCGCCCGCCGCGGCCGAAGCGTAGCTTTCGCGCTGTCCTGCGGGGATGAGCGACATGCGCCCGTGGTCTGCGATGAACACGAGATCCAGCGGAGCCTCGTCGACGAAATCCTGATAACCGGTGACGCCCCGCAGGTCGCTCCCGGCCACGAGCTGGAGCTCGTTGGCAGCGGCGTCGTAGAGATAGGCGCCCGAAGGTAGCGCAACGTAAATGTCGATTTCCTGAGCATTCAGCGCAGAGGGCGCCGTTCGGCCGCCATCGGGCCGGTTCACGCCATAGGCGGCCCAAAGGAGGTCGGAGAGCGTTTGCGATGACAGCTCACGCGGCGAAAATTCCCGCGCCGAACGTCGCCGCGACAGCGCGTCCATCAAGGGCGCGCCCCCTTCCTTCCTCGGCGCCGGCAATTCGATCGTCGGCGCGCCTTTGCCTCTGGCAGGCTTCGGGCGTAACCGTCCCATCATCCCCAACACAAGCTTCGTCAGAGTGCTCATTGCTGCGATCTCCACCGCACCGATGATACAATATCGCCCGAGCCTCAAATTCAAAGCGGCACACCCAAACCTCGCTGCGGCTAGCCGTGCCCTAAATTCTCCCTCGGCCCATCATTCGCGGCGAGAGGCTCTGCATTGACGGATCTGTCGGGGATAGCTCCGATTCCGCCATTCCAGGAACGGGCCCCTTGGATTGGGGCGGATCTGCAAACGATCCGCAACTTTCTATGCGGCGGCCAGGCGGATCTTCCTGGCGGGAAAAGACTTCTGCTGGCTATGCCCGACGGCGACCGGCTAGCGGCCCGACTTTATCTTCCAGCGCGACCAGAAATACGGCCGCTCATCGTGCTCATCCATGGCCTCACCGGTTCGGAGCAGAGCTTCGCCATCGTTGCGACCATGCGTTATCTCGTGCGCGAGGGGTGGCCCGTTCTTCGCCTGAACCTGCGTGGAACATTGCTCTCGCAAGCGACGTCGACCGGACGCTACCACGCGGGCAAGACCGAAGATCTCGCAGCGGCTCTGCATCAATTACCGGCCGAACTCCGCCATCACGGGGTCGTCCTGCTTGGCCATTCCCTGGGCGGCAATCTCGTTTTGAAATTTATGGGCGAAGGCTGCCATGGCTTGCCGGTGCTCGCCGCTACCGCGGTGTCCGCTCCGCTCGATCTCGCAGGAAGTTGCGCGCGCATGTTGAGCCGGCGCAACCTCGCGTATCACGCATATCTGCTTTGTCAGGCGAAACGCGAGGCGCTGGCGCAGCGCGCGGCACTCACAACCCGAGAATGCAGCGCCGTCGCCGGCGCGCGCAACTTCTATGAGTTTGACGACCGCTTCATCGCGCCGCGCTTCGGGTATTGAGACGCGCCAGAGTATTACGAAAATAATTCCTCGAAAAATTTCCTGCCTACAATCGCACGGCCGACGCTCATTCTACATGCGCTGGACGATCCGTGGATACCGTCTGAATCATACACCGGTATTGAGTGGCCGAGCTTGCCGGCAATCGAGACTATGCTGAGCCCTCGCGGTGGACATCTGGGCTTTCACGCCAGTGGTAGCCGAATTCCTTGGCACGACCGGGTGATTGTGTGGTGGCTTGAGCAAAGGTGTGGCGCAAACCCGAAGAGCGAAAGGTCGGCCAGATCAATCTCGTCGTCGCTGAAGGGCTCCACAAAAGCCCCGGATGCCTAATCCTCCCTATTCGTGAGGCGGCTGCTTTCGGCGCAGGGTAGATCGTGAGTGCGGCGCGTGGTCGCGCTTTTAAGAATCCGATGTCTGCAGCGTAGCTGCTGTACGGTCCAAATAATTTTCGTGAACCGTCTTTTTTCAGGCTTGTCCCCGACGGCATGCAAATCCGCGGCACGACTTTTACCGCTTAGATCCACGATCAGCACCCATCCTGCTTCGAACGACTTTCTCCCACTCCGATATGTTCATTTCCAGGAGCTTTTCAGGCCCACCATCTGGGATGGCGTCCCTTGCGAGCACGACATACGGGACGGTGGCCATGGCATAGCCCACAGAGCCTTCGCGCACTTCTTCATCTATTACCCCCACAAACATCTTGGCGAAGGTTACATTTTGATTTTCTCCAACGCGTACTACGCTCTTGGCGAGATTCTGACGCACTAAACGAAAGTAAGGTTCTTTCGACTCCCCGCTGCCTTGAGGCTTAAATTCACCGCACAGTTCCATAATCAAATTTGCATTTCGCGCGCGCTCCTCAGCAATGCCTATAGCAAGACCGCACCAAACATTTGTTGGGCCCACGGCGCTAATTCCCTTGTGGGCTGCCATCACATGGGCTCCCGGGAGTATCGGAAATCTCGGCGCGTCGCGCATTCCGAAGAGACGCGAACCCGCGTCGAGCAGCGGATCGAGAGCATAAACAGGGATTCTTTTGTTACTTGACGTCGTCACTTCAAATAGCGTTTCGGTCCCGATCGTGTCGAACGCTCTTGCTATATTATATCCCCAAATCGCGCCGCTAGGGCCACTGAACGAGGAGGATACTACGAGGTTGATTTGTCCTATATAGGCCCCAGATGCTTCCGCACGGTCGAAGGCGAGAGTTCCATCCAGGCCTTCCCCGGCCTGCCCAGGTACGGACAACTCTTTCGTTGTTTCTCCTGCATGCAGCGTGATCACGGAAATATAACCTAGGCCGCTCGCGCCAGGGTTACCGTATCCGTCACAACGGGAGAAATACGGGCCGATCGCGCCCCTGACGATTTCTATCAAGGACAATGAGGGCTGGGGCGCCGCAGGAGCGTCCGCGACGTCTGCCGCAGCATTTTGCGGTCCACCTAGCGAGAACAAGGTCGTCGCGGCCCAAAGAATGCGTAGTCCCACGCCAAGACCGCCTCCGCGGTGGAGTGTCGGATGTCGGTCCCCACACAATTCCGCGGGCCAGAGCATGCGTTCCTCTCCATTTAAAAGAGGAATATAGAGATCAGTCGGTTCTCGCCGAGGTGGTCGGCCTTGAACCCCCAAATTCGCCAGGACCCCGGACAGAGCGTCGGCCACAAATCACCCCTGGGCATATCCGACAACGTCGAAGCCTTGCATGATACAATGTATATAATACCCTCTAAAGACAAGCTCCCGCGTGATCTATTAATGATAAGCGCGCCTACCCGAGGAAAGGCAAATGAAAGCTATTCTTTTCTTGGCTAGCATATTTCAGATGCTCGTGACTCCTCTCGCAGCGGCAGAAATTACGGGGAATCGGTTTGACGAGCTTAAGATGGACTGTGACACTTGCCACGGCGTCAATGGGGTTTCGCCGACGCCCGACCAAGTCCCATCAATTGCAGGTAAAAGCGGAACGCTTCCTGGTAAACCAACTTCTAGCCTTTCGGGCTGGAAAGCGGCGCCATGATACGATGTTTTTGATGGGAACGAACTGACGGACGACGAGGTAAAGGCAATGGCGCGCTATTACTCTCGATTCCGGCAAAGGTAACGACACGGCGGCCCCCGAAGCCGAGACAGCGAACGAGGAAGCGTTCAGCTTTGGGGGCCTTCCAGTCAACTCGCTATCGCGGACCCGAATTTTTGCTACTCTGGGCGTCAGCGAAACCCGAGCCCGCTCGCGTGCGCGGTCTTTTTCCCCAAGCGATAGAACTGATGCTGAAGTTGCGTAAGCCACATCCGCCAGCATGCAGATAGACCCCAAAGCGGTTTTTCTGAATCTCCACGATGGGGTGAACAAACCTCCCCGCCACTCCTAACCACGGACAAGCCTCGCAAAGCTCTGGCGCCAACTTATACTATCACTACCTGTGCTAGAAGCTCTCGCCCCAAAAGCGGAAAACGATGCCAGTCCAAAACGCGGAAATCGCCTCAATGTTCGACCAGGCGGCCGAGCTTTTGGAGATCAAAGGCGCGAATCCGTTTCGGATAAGGGCTTATCGCCGCGCCGCCCGCACGATTGAAAACCTCCCAACCAGCGTTGCGGCCATGTTAGCGGCTGAACAAGACCTCTCGGACTTGCCGGGCGTCGGCGAGGATTTGGCCGAGAAAATCGGGTCGATTGTGAAAGCGGGCAGGTTCGATCTTCTGGAGGAACTGAAGCAGGAACTCCCCGGAAAGCTGGTTGAGTTCCTGACTATTCCCGGCATTGGGCCTAAGCGGGTTAAGCTGCTGTTCGAAAAGCTGGGCGTCCGTTCACCCGAGGATCTTCGGCGCGCCGCCAAGAGACGGCGGCTGCAAGAGCTTCGAGGGTTTGGGGCCAAGCTGGAGCAGAGCATCATAGCCGCGCTCGACCGGCCCGCCCCCGAAAAGCGGCGCTTCAAGCTTTTTTCCGCAGAGGCTGAAGCTCGGTCGCTCATCGAGTCGCTCGAACGCGGCAAGACATTCGATCGGATCATTGCGGCGGGTAGCTATCGCCGCCGGCAGGAAACTGTCGGCGATCTCGACATATTGGCTACTGCGCGTGACGGAGGAGCGGTGGGCGATCGGCTTGTCGCATATGAGAACACCGAGAAAGTTCTCGTGCATGGCCCAAGCCGAACAACCGTCATCTTGCGATCCGGTCTCCAAGTCGATCTCAGGGTTGTCGCTGAAGAAAGCTACGGAGCGGCGCTCATGTATTTCACGGGCTCGAAGGCTCACAACATCGCCTTGCGAAATCTCGCCAACGAACGCGGCTGGAAGCTCAACGAATATGGGCTGTTCGATGGCCAGCGGCGTATCGCGGGCGGCAGCGAAGAAGAAACTTACAAAAAACTTGGGCTTGCGTTCATTCCACCAGAGCTGCGCGAGGATCGCGGAGAAGTCGCGCTAGCGATGGATAACGCTCTCCCAACGCTCGTATCCGTATCCGATATCCGAGGCGATCTCCACGTGCATTCGGATTGGAGCGACGGCACGGCTTCAATTGCAGATATGGCCGATGCAGCGAAAACGCGCGGCTATACCTACATGGCCCTCACTGATCACAGTCAAAGGGTTACAGTTGCGCATGGGCTGACGGCCGAGCGGATCATGCGCCAGATCGACGAAATAGACCGGCTAAACGCGCAATATCGTGAATTCACGATATTGAAAGGCATCGAGGTAGACATCTTAGCCGACGGCCGCCTCGACTTGCCGAACAGGGTGCTCTCCCGCCTCGACATTGTCGTGGCGTCGATCCATTATAAATTCGATTT
Source organism: Methylocystis sp. MJC1 (assembly GCF_026427715.1). Lineage (NCBI taxonomy): Bacteria > Pseudomonadati > Pseudomonadota > Alphaproteobacteria > Hyphomicrobiales > Methylocystaceae > Methylocystis > Methylocystis sp. MJC1. The sequence goes on from NZ_CP107559.1 coordinate 261,732, forward strand.
GCCCCGAGAGAAGCAGACCGAGCGGCTCATCCGGGCCATGGACAATCTCTGCGTCTCGATTATCGCCCATCCGACCGGCCGTCTCATCGGGGAACGGGAACCATATGCGGTCGACGTGGAGCGCGTGCTCCTCGCAGCTCGCGACCGGAATTGCTTTCTGGAGATCAATGCGGAGCCGGATCGGTTGGATCTGAACGACGCCCACGCTCACGCTGCGAAATCATTCGGGGTAAAATTGGCGATATCGACGGATGCGCATTCGCTCCATGGCTTCGACTGCATGCGTTTCGGCGTGGATCAAGCGCGTCGCGGATGGCTTGGACCGGATGACGTCATCAACACGCGGCCACTACGTCAATTGACGAAAATGTTGAAACGGGGCGCGTGACACGAGCCGAGGCCAAGCGCCATGCGCTTGAACGGATTGAGAGGGACGGCCTGTGTCTCTTGCATGGTGGCAGACCGGTAAGCGTCCTCCGCGTCCCGTCAGTTTTGTGAGAAGTTCCAGGGCAGCAGTGCGTCGATTTGTTTGTTTGGCCAGCCGGCGGCAATGCGCTCGAGAGTCTGAGTGAGCCAAGCGTTTGGATCAACGTCATTGAGGCGGGCGGTCGCGAGCAGCGAGGCGATCGTCGCCCATGTCTGGCCCCCTGCTTCGGACCCCGCGAAGAGGGCGTTCTTGCGGGTAATCGTTTGCGGCCGAATGGCGCGCTCTGTCGGGAGCCATTTTGGCGTGACAATACGCGTTTAGGAAAATCAAGTACTTAGTCATAGCCATCATGCTTAGGAATATCCATTTAATTGGGTCTGCCTCACTTTTCGTGCTTTTTACCAGTTGGTGACTTTGTGGCCGGTATTGAGCCGCATGCAAGCAAAATCAGCGTGGACGCTCGGGCCAGGCGTCAGAATTATGGCCGTGGAACGCGATGGCGATCGCTGGGTAATTTCGGCTGCCGCGCGGGAGATCGGCTTATGTCCCGGATGCGGGGCGCGATCACGACGGCGGCACAGTCGATATCCACGCAGTTTACAGGACCTGCCGGTGCAAGGCGCGATCGTCGCATTGAGAGTCTTGATGACGCGTTGGCGTTGTCTGGAAGGGTCGTGCGCGCGAAAGACATTTTCTGATCAGCTTCCCGCGCTCGCCGTCCGACATGCGCGTCGGACATTACGCGTTGGCCGCCTTCTTCAACTATTTGCCCATGGCGCCGGAGGTAAGCCGAGCGAGCGGCTGATAAACCGTCTCGGCATGCCGGCGAGCGACGACACCCTTCTGCGGCAGTTGAAGCGCGGCGCGACCCGCAAGACCAACGATGTTCGTGTGTTGGGCATCGACGATTGGAGCTGGCGGAAGGGAGAGAGCTACGGAACCGTGATGGTAGATCTGGAGCGACGTGAGGTTGTCGACGTCCTGCCCGGACGCTCGGCGGAAGAAACGGCGGACTGGCTGCGCCGGCATCCGAATGTAGAGGTCGTCAGCCGGGATCGCTGCGGACTTTATGCGCAGGGAACACGCCAAGGCGCGCCAGAAGCGCGCCAGGTCGCAGATCGGTTTCATCTACTGCAGAATTTGCGCGAGCGGATTGAGCACCAATTGAGCCGCTCTGACAAGGGCTTGGCGTGTCCCTCCTTGCCCAGAGCTGAGGGCGAAGACGCTGGCTTGATTTCCTGCACCACGCCGGGGCGTCAAGTGATCGCGGAGGACCGCCATCTCAGGCGGCGTGCGCATGAACGTTCGCGACAGGCGATGTTTGAAAAGGCGCAGATTCTGAAGGCTGAGGGAAGGAACATTCGTGGTATCGCCCTGGAGATAGGCGTAAATTGGCGCACCGTCAGGAAGTGGGTGCACGCGAGCAAAATGCCTGAACGCCGCGAGCGCGCGCCAACGCCAACATCGCCGCGATATTTTCGGGATTATCTCGCGGACCGTTGGGCGAAAGGAGTCAGGGGCGGCAGGCAACTCTTCGAGGAAATTCAGCAGCGAGGCTATCAGGGCAGCCGCTCCAATATGGAGCGCCTGTTAGGAAAATGGAGAGGCGCGAAGCACGCGGCGCTCGCGCCAATCGCGAATCCCGCGCCGACAGTTTCACCTGTGATTACGACAGCGCTTCCACTCCGCGCGATTGATCCCGCGACGGGTTGGGCGATTTCGCCGATCGTTGGCGCGGCGCTTTGCATAAAGCCGCGCGGAATGCTGACGGCGCGACAAGCTGTTAAGGTCGCCGCCCTGAAGAACGCCTCACCAGATTTTGTCGCCATGCGCGCGCTGGCGATGCGATTTCGGGGCGTTCTTCGTAGCAAAGATGTAAAGCGACTCGACAATTGGCTCGACGACGCTCAGCGATCAGGAATTTACGCAATGCAACGCTTTGCGCGTACATTACGGAGCGACATCCAAGCGGTCCGCAATGCGGTGGCGGAGCCTTGGAGCAATGGTCAAACCGAGGGACAAATCAATAGATTGAAAACGCTCAAGCGCGCCATGTATGGTCGCGCAAGCGCCGAACTGCTGCGAGCGCGTATGATACCGCTGTAGCGTTTGGCGAGCACGAAAAGTGAGGCAGACCCCGTTTAATGGCTTTTTCGATTTGGAATCGGATATTCTCAAGCCAAGATGGCTCCTGACACAGGAAATGTGAGCCGCACAGTCGTTCCCATGGAGCTGCGGCAAGGAAAACAACGCGAGAACGGCGTTCGCCCTCTCGCTTACATACTATGGAAACTCAATATCAGATGCCCATATATAGGAAGACCGCGCATCTGCGATCGCGAGCGCGCGCAGAAAATCATGGGGTTCTCTAATGAATGTCAAAAACGCAATGCTCGCTGTTGCTTTCAGCGGAGCCTGTCTTATCACCAGCGCCTCGGCATTGCCGATTTTTAGTGTGCCGGGCGTTACGACTGCAACACAACAGGTGCGCGACGACGACGCAGGTGACATCGCCGGTAGGGTTATTCGAGGTCTTGGGGGCTCTAACAGGCACCGAGACAGCGACTATGATGGGCGTCGCTACCGGGACCGTGATTATGATGGACGTCGCGACCGAGACCGCGATTATTATGGACGTCGCGATCGCGGCTATGAGCGCCCTCGCTATTAGACCTTTGAAATCGCGAACGAGTGTGTCGCCGGGCTTCGGCGAGAATGGCTTGCGCTGATCGTATAAATCACTCTCGGGCGCGGGGGGCTTACTTTAGCCCGGGTTAGCGGATCTCTGGCTGCGCCGCCGGATCGGCGGGCGGAGTGATACGTGCAGGCTTCCTGGGCCACCTGCCAGAACCCTGCGCGCCAATTCGTCCGAACTCCCGTGGAAAGGCGAAGCTTCGCAACTCCCTTCCTCCGTTTCCGTTCGGATGGACCGCCTATTGCAAGCTCACACCTTGGCTCAGGGGATGCGGAGCCTTTGCCCCGGATAAATTTTATCGGGGTCCCTTAGCAGTTCTTTATTCGCCTCGAAGATCTCTTTATATCTCCCGCCCTTGCCGTGGCCATAATGCGATTCAGCGATCTTCCAGAGCGTATCGCCTCGTTGCACGGTATAGAATTTGGATTCGGCGTTGGCGTTCACAGCGACAATGTTGTTCTCGACCCTAGCCACCCCCTTGGCGGTGTCGACGGCGCGAACAATCTTATCCACATCTGCCGCCGTGGGTGCGCTGCCGCTGAGCGTCACCCTGTCGCCATCGATCTTAATGTCGATCTTGGATGCATCGACACCCTGCTTGGCGATTTCTCTCTTCAGGTCTTCGGCAGCAACCGGAGTGATGGCGCCTGTTGCGGTGGGCGCGGCTTTACCCTTGCCTGTTATAAAATCCAAAAGGCCCATTTTACCCTCCTCTGACTCGCACAGGCGACTGACCTCGCGCAGCGCCGATATCACTGGCTTTTCGCCACGGGAACAACTCTAGATGGCGTAACGGGCCGCCGGAGGCTGAGGCTTCGCGGAGGAGTGGTCATCCCCCAGAATGGTGGTGTGAGACGGAGTCCGGCTTTCGTCGGCTCCAAGCATCATTGGAGGATGACCATGGACCATTATGCGGGGATCGACGTGTCTTTGGAAGCATCGAGCGTTTGCGTCGTCGATGGCGCCGGGCGAATCGTGCGGGAGGCGAAGATCTCCAGCGAGCCGGCGGCGCTCATCGGCTGGTTGGCGTCGCTCGGGCTGGATTTGGCGCGCATCGGCCTCGAGGCAGGGCCATTGTCGCAATGGCTTTACGCGGCGATGCACGAGGCGGGCCTGGCGGTGGAGTTGCTGGAGACGCGGCATGTGCGCACGGCTCTGCAGACGATGCCAGTCAAGACCGACCGCAATGACGCGCGCGGCATCGCGCAATTAATGCGGCTTGGTTGGTTTCGTCCGGTCCACTGCAAATCCTCGGCAGCGCAGGAGACGCGAGCGCTGCTGACGGCGCGCAAACTGGTTCAATCGAAACTCTATGACATTGAGATGAGCCTGCGCGGGATCTTGCGCGGCTTCGGGCTAAAGGTCGGGCCGACGACGCCGAAGCGTTTCGCACGGCGCATCCAGGAGCTCGTCGGCGGGTATAGGACGCTCGAGATCGTCGCAAAGGCGCTGCTTTCAGCGCATGCGGTCTTGCTGCGCGAGTTCGACATGTTCGAGAAGCTTGTGCGGGCGATGGCGCGCAAGGACAAGCGCGCGAGACTGATGATGTCGGCGCCGGGGGTCGGCGCGATCGTGGCGCTGACTTACGTTTCGGCGATCGATGATCCGTTGCGATTTTCCTCGTCGAAGCGGGTCGGGCCGCATTTCGGCCTGACGCCGAGGAAATATCAGTCTGGCGAAACGGACGTTAGCGGGCGGATTACCAAGATCGGCGACGCTGGCGTGCGCACGGCGCTTTACGAAGCCGCCAACGTCATACTAACGCGGCCGGTGAAGGGCTCCGGCCTCAAAAGCTGGGCGATGAAGCTCGCCCGGCGCGCCGGCATGAAGAAGGCGAAGGTGGCGCTGGCGCGCAAGCTCGCCGTGGTCTTGCATCGGATGTGGATCGACGGGACGCCGTTCGACGCCCGCAAGGCGACCTCGACTGTCGTGGCGGCGTAGGAGAGGAAAAGCAGGGTTTCGGGCGGGGCCAAACACCAGCCTTTCCCGAAGCGTTCGTCCCTCGCCGGGACGATGGATGGGTCAGACCGCAACACGCTCCGTGGGCTCAAGACCACGCGCAACTAGATTGGCCGGCCTCATCCTCATCTTATCCCATCAAGTGGCGGCCATCATTCTTGGCGCCGACCACGGACAGAAGAGTGAACCGGCGAAGGAAGAGCGTTGGGGATTGACAACGAAGCGCCCGTTACAGAAGAGGGTGTTATGCACTCTGTATTATGAAGTCGGCTGCGCGTTTGAGCATGAGGCAGGCGAAAGCGACGACGTGGAGGCCAGCGAGTGTGTCGGCGTAGCGTTCGTAGTCTTTGACCAGCCGCCTGCATCGGGTCGCCCAAGCGAAGGATCGTTCGACAACCCAGCGTTTGGGCAACAGCACGAAGCCTTTTTTCGCTTCGGAGAGTTTGACCACGCAGAGTTCGACGCCCTGCGCTTTGGCCGCCTCGGCGGCTTTCTCGCCGGTATAACCTTGATCGACATAAATAAGCTCGACGCTCTCGCCGGTGGCGTGCTGCACAGCGGCGGCGAGCTTGCCGACCTCGGCGCGGGCGTCGACATTCGCCGGCGTAACGTGCAGCGCCAGCAAGTGCCCCAGCGTGTCGACCGCCATGTGCAGCTTGGAGCCGCGCTTGCGCTTGGCGCCGTCATAGCCGGCCCGTGGACCGCTTTCCGGCGTCGAACGCAGCGTGCGGCTGTCGATGATCGCCGCGGTTGGCTCCTCGGCGCGACCGGAGGCGATGCGCAACAAGGCGCGCAGGTCCTGCGCAAGCTCTTCAAACACGCCCGCCGCCAGCCAGCGCTGCGATTGCTGATACACTGCGGACCAGGGCGGCAGATCGTTGGGCATGGCGCGCCATGCTATGCCGTAACGGAGAACGTAGCGCAGGCCGTTGAAAAGCTCACGAAGCAAATGCTGACGTTGCGGAGCGCCCTCGTCCATCAGCGTCAGATACGGCGCAACCAGCGACCATTCCTCGTCGCTGACATCAGACGGATACGGTTTGCGAATCGGAGACATCCGATTCCATTAAGACAATCAATCACCAAAGTACATAACACCCTCTAGAGACCGTAAAGTCGTTCCTGGACATTCAGGTCAGAGGCCCTTCTGAACGCTAAGGCACAGCGTAGCGGCCGTAGGTAGATTCCGAGGCTGAATCGTCTCCTCGTGTCGTCTATGGTGAACCCAATCCCTCCTATGTCCGAACCGATGGCGAAGGCCGTCATCCTTGCACTGGAGGATGTCGATTCCTCACTGCCAGGCTAACCCTATGAGAAGTCTTCTAACATCATGATCATTACTGACGTTAGGGCGTAACCATTGCCGCTCTCAGACCATCAGAGGGATGCGCTGTCAGCCATATCAATTGGCCTCCGCTGTTTCGCATTTTCAACGAACGACAGGAGCGCAAGCGAGAAAATCGGAATTGAACCTGCTTCGAGGCGCCATCGCAAGCGCCGCATGACAACTGCTGTTGAGTTTATGATATGATCACGCGTGCGTTTGAGGTTCTCTATGGCTGAAGCTCTTCGTTCAACCGCTGACGCATGGCTCCTACGTCACTTCGTATATCTCTCGTCCGGCTTCTGGACGGGACCAACACGCAGCAAGGCTGCCCTGCTTGTGCTTGGCCTCTTTGGATGCCTGGTCTTGAACCTCCTCCCTGCTATCGCCGTGAACCGATGGAACAAGTTTTTCTTTGACGCGCTGCAGAGCAAGGACCAGCGCCTGCTCCTTCTCGGCATAAGCCTTTTCCTGGCGCTAGCCTTGACCTCGTCAATGACGAGCGTTGCGCTGCTGCAAATGCGCATGCGCTTCCAGTTGCGCTGGCGAGAATGGCTGACGCGAACGCTTGTGAGGCGCTGGATGGAGCGCCGTCGCTTTTATCAGCTCAGCGTCCTTCGGCTTGTCGATAATCCGGAAGCGCGCATCGCCGAGGACGGGCGGATTGCCATTGAGCTCTTCGTCGATTTTGCGACCGGCGTCACGAATGCTCTGCTCATGGCGGCCTCCTTCGTCAGCGTTTTGTGGTTCATCGGCGGCTCTTTAACCCTCTGGGGCGTAACGGTCCCCGGTTATCTTGTGATTGCCGTCGTGTTCTATTCCGCATGCACGTCCTACGGCATGTTGCTTTTGGGGGGACCGCTCGTCTCGCGCGTCGAGGCGAAGGCTGTTGCTGAGGCAGATTTTCGCTTTGAGCTCTCGCACACGCGCGAGAACGCCGAAACGATCGCGCTTATAGGCGGCGACGATGCGGAGCGGGAGCGCCTCTGCACGCGATTTGATCAAGTCGCACTGCGCTGGGTAGCGGTGATTGGACGGCAGGCGCGCATGTTATTCTTGTCGAGTGGCAATAATGTTCTCGCGCCCGTCATCCCGCTCATGCTGGGGGCGCCCAAATATCTCGCCGGCGACATCTCGCTCGGCGACCTCATGCAAGCGGCGGCGGCCTTTATACAGGTTCAACTAGCGCTCAATTGGCTGGCCGACAACTCGATGCGCCTCGCCGACTGGTTCGCCTCGGCGCGACGCGTCGCGGCCCTCGACCTCTTCTTCGACAACCTCGACAAGCTCGCTATCGGAGCCGAGGCCAAGATGATCGATCTCGCTTTCAGCGACGATGGCGCATTGCATCTCTGCGGACTATCCATCGCCCAGCATGATGGCACGCAGATGCTCGCTGACACCGATGCCGTGATCAGACGCGGCGAGAAAATACTCGTGAAGGGAGAATCCGGCGCCGGCAAGAGCACGCTGATTCGCGCAATTGCCGGATTGTGGCCTTGGGGCAGCGGTAGCATTCTTCGTCCGAGGGACGCGCGCGTCGCATTCATGCCGCAGCAGCCATACATGCCGCGGGGCACTCTGCGGGATGCGCTCAACTATCCCCATGACGCCAACCCGCCGAACCCCGCGCGCATAGAAAAAATCCTCGTCACCTGCGGGCTCGCTCATCTCGTGTCGCGATTGGACGAGGAACAGAACTGGTCCGATGTGCTTTCGGGCGGCGAACAGCAACAGCTTGGTTTCGCGCGTGTGCTGTTGAGGCCACCCGACATCATCATCATGGACGAACCCGCCTCGGCCCTCGACGATCTCAGTCAGACTCGGCTGATGGAACTGCTTAGCGAAGAAGCGCCCAACTCGACCATCATCCACGCCGCAAGACGAAACGTCGACAAACGCTTCTACGACCGCGAGATTCAGCTTAAAGCGAAACCCGCCTCGAATGGCCAAGGAGTTGCAGATTTTCGTCGGGCGTTGTCATCCGACGTATTACCGAGTCTGCGCGAAGCGCCGACCAGCTAGGAAGATGGAAGCCTTCCTGCTTACCGCGAACCACAACATAGCCGGAGTGTATCGGCGACGGCTGATGATAGGGTGAGACAAGCGAGGCCAATGGCTGAGCCAAAGGCAGTCATTAAGACTTGGCCGCTGAGGTAGGGATCGCTCCGGAAAAAATTGCTGCGCCCTTCAAAGCCGGCCTGCTCGGTCCGCTCTGAAAGGCGCTTTCGTAATTGAATCGAAGGGCAAATCACGCCTTGTCAACGATTTTCTTAACGGCTTCCTTGGCGTTACCGACGGCCCCTTGAGCCTCGCCCTTGAGCTTCTGCGCGGCGCCCTCTATCTCGAGGCTCGGATTGCCGACGGCCTTGCCGACAGCCCCTTTGACGGCGCCAGCCGCTTCATTCGCCGCGCCCTTGATCTTGTCTGTTGTACCGCTCATAGGTCGTCTCCTAATGGATAAGATGACAATGCATTGATCGGCATTGCCCCGGTCGATTTCTTGTTCGACGACGAAATTGTATCTGGGAAGGAGAGGTATCGGATAGCTTCGGAAAACACCTACGAAGAAATCAGGCGCAATCTAAAATAGCGAACTTTCACAGCCAACTTTCGATAAAGTGTCCGCTATACAAGGTCGCACAAGTGACGGACCATGCGAATGCGCGCCATTGAAGACACAGCGTTTCTCGCCTTGACGTTGGCGGTATCCGCCGCCTTCGCCTGGATACTTTGGCCCTTCTACGGAGCGATACTCTGGGGAACCGTGATCGCAATCGTGTTTGCGCCAATGTATCGACGCCTTTCGAATACATTGCAGCAAAGACGAAATCTTGCCGCCGTCGCGACGGTAATGATCATTGTCTTGGTGGTGATCCTTCCATTGAGTCTGCTCGCAGCGTCAATGACGCAAGAGGCATCCGGTGTATACGATCGACTCCAATCAGGCGATCTAGACCTTGTAAGCGTCTTTCGGCAACTCTTCGACGCCTTGCCTTCATGGGCGGCCGATCTCCTGCGGCGCTTCGGTCTGACCAGCCTAGGAGAAGCGCAAGAAAGGGTGTCCGCCGCCCTTATCAAGGGAAGCCAGTTTTTTGCGGCGGAGGCGCTCGTCATTGGACAAAGCGCGTTGAGCTTCATCGTGAATCTTTGCGTGATGCTCTACCTCTTGTTCTTCCTGCTACGCGACGAAGAGGTGTTGGCTCGCCAAATCAGGGACGCGATTCCGCTTCGCCTTGAGGAGAAAGACGCTCTCTTCCGCAAATTCGCGGTCGTCATTCGGGCCACGGTCAAGGGGGATCTACTTGTGGCGCTCCTGCAAGGAGCGCTCGGCGGCCTCATTTTCTGGATTCTCGGAGTCAGCGCCCCGCTGTTATGGGCCGCATCGATGGCTCTTCTATCTCTGGTCCCGGCAGTAGGCGCTGCCTTGGTTTGGGGTCCGGTCGCCATCTATTTCCTGACGACGGGCGCAATTTGGCAGGGTATCGTTCTGATTGCTTATGGCGCATTCGTAATGGGTCTTGCGGATAATGTTCTTCGTCCGATTCTGGTGGGCAAAGACACCAAGATGCCTAACTATGTTGTGTTGATTTCCACACTGGGCGGCATCGAAATGTTTGGACTCAACGGCTTTGTCATCGGGCCAGTGATCGCAGCGATGTTCATCGCGGCTTGGGATATTTATTTCGCAACGCGGCAGGGAGCGCACACAGCGTCTGCCAACCGATGATTTCCGGCGTCCACAATATGGTTAACGATTGTCGTTAGGCGGTTGAAGGTGCGCTAAGCCTACTGTCATAATCTCTCTCCGCAGATTTGGAAGAATCGCGATTTACAGACGAAAACATTGCGTGGCTTTGACGCGATAACCTTTCAAGCGAGCCGACGCTCCTAGCATTACAGTTGCGATTTTAGGTGGGCGCGCCTTGCCTGGGCTTGATGGGCTCTTCGCCAAAGCGACCAAGCGATGACACACTCTGGTCGGATGCGCTTTCGACCCAGCCGCGTTGCGATGCGGCGGATTTCCTGCATGGACCAGCGGATAAGCGACGGGCTCGTCAGCTCTGAGGCGGACTGGACGACGTCGTCGGCTTGCGCCGCATTGTTTTTGGGGGCGACGCGACCGTATTTGCGTGAACGCGGATCGCCGCCATCATGGCGAAGGCGAGCATGACAAGCGATATGTGACGACGCCAACCATGCCAGGAGCGCGTCTCGTTGTGATCGAGGCCGAGTTCGTTCTTCGTCGTTTCGAAACTGTCTTCGATCGCCCAACGACGCCCTTCGATTTTCGCCAGTCTTTCGATCGATGTTCCGGCCGGCGCCCATGTCGTGAAGAAGGCGAGATCGCCGTCGGCGATTTTGCGCCGGATCAGAAGGCCGCGCGTCCATGCCTGCCCGGCGAGAGCCTTGTTGTATTCGCCAGCGTCGAGATCGGCGAGTTCGAGATAGGCCCAGTCGTGAAAGCGCTCGCCTTTCGTTCCCGCGCCCGCCGAAAGACGCCGCCACTCGGAGGCTGGCAAGCCCTCAGCGATCTCCTTCGCCGTTCCGGCGACGGTCCGAGGTTTGCCCCAAGAGCGAAACGGGTCATTGGACTTCACGCCGAGCACATAGCCCTTGCCGGCGCGCCGCAACGCCATTTCGATGTCGCCGACGCCATAGACAGTGTCGGCGGCGACGAAGGAGAAGGGAACTTTCGCCGCGATCGCGCGCTCGATCATGACGCGCGCCAACGCTGGCTTGGTCGCAAAGCCGCCAGACGCGCTGTCGATGATCTCCTGTGGAACATGCGCCTTGGCCATCCGCGCCGGATCGTCCGTCCAGCTTTTGGGTAGATACAATTCGCGGTCGATGAAGGCATGGCCGCGCGGCGCGACATAGCAGGCGAAGACGCCGATCTGGCAGTTCGTGATCTTGCCCGCCGAGCCGGTGTATTGCCGCGCGACGCCACAGGACGCCTTGCCCTGCTTCAGGAAGCCCGTCTCGTCGACGACGAGAACCGCGTCGTCATCGGCCAGGGTTTCGAGCGCGTAATCGCGTACGATGTCGCGCAACGCATCTGCGTCCCAACGCCCGCGGCCAAGGATCGCTTGTTGTCGCCACGGCCCTGGATCACCGGCCGCCTCGGGGCGCATCCAACCTGTCTTGCGGCGCTCCTCGCCGAGCAAGCCCTCGAGAAAATTCTCCGCCGAGTGGGCCACGCGCACCTGCGCGAAAAGCGGCCGCATCCGACGCTTCACATCCCGCAACGAAGACGCCCACAGCTCCAGAGTCGTCTCGATCGAAGCTCCCGACATCCCCAATACCCCCATGACGAATCATGGTGATCCAAGGAGTCAGAAAGCAGCCCTAAACGCAACTGTAATGCTAGGGCTCGGACCCATAAAGTGATTGGCTTGAACGTGGGGTCGTGATTCACAGCTTCCGAAAGAAAGCGCCCATGTTTCCCGATCGCTTTTGGCTGACGGACGCCCAGTTCGCGAAGATCGCGCCGCATCTTCCCAACGATACGCGGGGCAAGGCGCGGGTCGACGACAGGCGCGTCATCAGCGGTATCGTACATGTGCTGAAATCCGGCGGGCGCTGGATCGACGCGCCGCCGGAATACGGGCCGAGGAAGACGCTCTATAATCGCTATGTCCGCTGGGCGACGAAGGGTGTCTGGGTCGATCTCTTCCACGCGCTTGCGCAAGCCGGCGGGCCGCCGGCGCAGATCCTCATCGACTCTTCAGCGGTCAAGGCGCACCGCTCGGCCAGCGGCGGGAAAGGGGGGAGCGCGCCCAGGCGATCGGTCGATCCGTAAGACCGTATGTCCGCTTTTGCGACTGAGGTGGCTCGCCCTACGCTGTGCGAGCGAGGGTTGCTCGGCGATCCGAACCGATCCTCAGCGCAGGAGGGCGAGCCATGGAGCAGTCTACAGAGATTTTCGTCGGGATCGACGTTTCGAAGGCGCGTAACGCGGTTGCAGTCGCTTCCGGCGGGCGAAGCGGCGAGGTGCGTTTTGTCGGGGAAGTGGATTCGTCTGTCGAAAGCATGCGCCGCCTCATCAAGCGCATTACGGCCAAACATGCGGATGCGCATTTTTGCTATGAAGCCGGACCGACCGGTTATGGCCTGCACCGGCTCATCGTTTCGATGGGGTTCCCTTGTTCCGTGGTCGCGCCTTCTCTCATTCCGCGCAAGGCGGGCGATCGGGTCAAGACCAACCGTCGCGACGCGGTTGCGCTCGCCAGGTTGCTTCGGGCTGGTGAACTGACAGCCGTGTGGGTTCCGGACGAAAGTCATGAAGCGATGCGCGATCTCGTGCGCGCAAGAGCCGCGGCGGTCGAAACGCTGTGTGTGCATCGTCAGCAGGTGAGCGCATTTATGCTCCGGCACGGTCGGATTTTTCCGCGCAAGACCGCTTGGGGCGCTCGTCATCTTCGCTGGCTTCAAGAACAGAAATTTGATCATCCGGCCCATCAGATCGCGTTGCAGGAGATGGTCGAAGCCGTGAGAATCTCCAAGGAGCGCGTGGAGCGTCTCGAGGCGGCGATCGAAGAGTTCCTACCCGAATGGTCGCTGGCGCCTGTGGTCCAGGCGCTCCAGACCCTACGAGGGATCGATCTGATCGTAGCCGTTACCTGCGCCACGGAGCTTGGCGATCTGAGTCGCTTCGAAAATCCGCGTCAGCTCATGGGCTATCTCGGTCTGACGCCGAGTGAGCGCTCGACGGGCGACACAGTTCGGCGTGGCGGCATCACCAAGGCCGGCAATGGTCGCGTGCGGCATCTGCTGATCGAAAGCGCCTGGACCTACCGCCATCCACCACGGATCGGAAAATTGAAGCTCTACAAACTCGAAGCCGCGCCGCCGCGCGTAAGAGAGATAGCGTGGAAAGCGCAGACCCGCCTAACAGCACGATATCGCGCGCTCAGTGCACGCGGCAAAAAAACGACCGTCGTCTGCGCCGCAATTGCGCGGGAGCTTGTTGGTTTCATGTGGTGCGTTGCAAAGGAGGCGCAAACCGCCTGAGACGCAACACAGGCAATTGATTATCCGCTCGCGCATGGGCGGGGACTGGATCTCGGCGAGGGGAATACCCGTCACACGCTTTGTGGCCGGCAACAGCCGACGCCCGTTGTAAGATAGGGACAGCCCCAGACCCATTTTCGGGAATGCGGTAACCAACCCGCGCATAAGAGCTTGATCACCGACGTCTTTCAGATCCAGTCCCTACCCCTGCGCGACAACCGTCCTTCCACGCCGCTTCCCGTGGCGTGAAGTCGCTCGTCAAATTTGTTGACAGCGGACATAAGAGCGCTGTTGCGGTCCCACCTTCCAACCGATGCTGAAAGCAGCGAGTCTGATCTCCTGATTTGGAGATAAGGCTTGTGTCCAGACTTGACCCTACGCTTGAGCCTAATGGCGGAGCGGTGCGCCGGATCGAAGTGATCACGGGCGGCGGCGAACGTCGTCGACGATGGTCGGTTGCGGAGAAGGCGCAAGCCGTCGAAGAGTCGCTTGCGCCTGGCGCGGTGGTTTCAGTTGTCGCGCGACGGCATGGGCTGGCGCCGCAGCAATTGTTTTCGTGGCGACGAAAGGCGCGACGGCAAGCGGAACTCGATGCTGTTTCATTTGCGCCGGTTGTTGTCGAGCGACGAGAGGAAGCGCCCGTCGCTCTGGGGTCGGAGAGCAGACCGGTTGCTCGCCCGCACGTGATTGAGCTCGCAATTGACGGTGCAAGCGTCTGGATCTGGCGTGACGCGCCCATGGGCATGGTCACGGCGATTATCGACGCCTTGAAGGCGAGTTCATGATCGGGCCGACAGGCGCGATCCGCGTCATGGTGGCGACGAAGCCCGTCGACTTCCGAAAGGGCGCCGAGGGCTTGGCTGCGCTGGTCCGAGAGACGATGCAGGCAGATCCTTTTGACGGCGCTGTTTATGTGTTCCGCGCGAAAAGGGCTGATCGCATCAAACTGGTGTTCTGGGACGGCACGGGCGTCTGTCTCTTTGCCAAGCGGCTGGAAGATGGCGAGTTCCGCTGGCCGAAGATCGAAGACGGGGTGATGCGGTTGTCCGCGGCGCAGTTTTCGGCGCTGCTGGAGGGGCTCGACTTTCGCCGCGTGCGCGCGGCGAAAGAGACGGCGGCGCCGACCTTGCCGGGATAAGCCGCGACACAGTGAATCAGGGCATCGAAGAACGTCGAAAGGCGGCGGAAAATATGGTCTTCTGCGACTATGGCGCAGGCGATCGAGACGCTTCCCGACGATCCAAACGAACTGAAGGCGATGCTGCTTGCCGAGCGGGCGCGCAACGAGCGTCTCGTTCAGATCATCAAGGAGATGCAGCGCCATCGCTTTGGACGGCGCGCCGAGACCCTTCCCGAAGACCAGATGCTGCTCGCGCTCGAAGAGGTCGAGCAGACGGAAGCGGGCGCCGCGGCGGAGGGGGAAGCCAAGTCCGCCGCCGAACGTGAAAAGGCGGCCAGAAAGCGCCGCACGAACCGTGGCGCGCTACCTGCCCATCTCCCGCGCATCGAAACCATCATCGACATCGAGGATAAAGCCTGTCCTTGCTGCAAGGGCGCGCTCCACCAGATCGGCGAAGATGTCTCTGAGCGGCTCGACGTCGTGCCAGCGCAGTTCCGCGTGCTGGTGACGCGTCGACCCAAATACGCTTGTCGCGCCTGCGAGGGCGCGGTCGTGCAGGCGCCGGCCCCGGCGCGGCTGATCGAAGGCGGCTTGCCGACGGAGGTGACAGTCGCACATGTGCTCGTTTCCAAATACGCCGATCATCTTCCGCTTTATCGCCAAGCACAGATCTACGCCCGGCAGGGGATCGCCCTCGACCGTTCGACGCTCGCCGACTGGGTTGGTCGCGCCGCCTGGCATTTGCGGCCCGTGCACGAGCGGCTTCTGGAACACATCAGATCGTCGACGAAAATCTTCGCTGACGAGACAAGGGCGCCGGTGCTCGACCCCGGGCGCGGGCGTACCAAGACTGGCCAACTTTGGGCTTATGCGCGTGACGACCGGCCATGGGGCGGCGCCGATCCGCCAATCGCAGTCTATGTCTATGCGCAAAACCGAAAGTCCGAGCAGCCGCTCACGCATCTTGCTGGCTTCACGGGCGTCGTGCAGGTCGACGGTTACGCCGGCTATCGCGCGCTGACGCAGAAGAACAGCGTGTCGCTCGCCTTCTGCTGGTCTCACGTCCGCCGGCGCTTCTACGAACTCGCCGCAGCAGGTCCCGCGCCGATCGCCAGCGAGGCTCTGGCGCGCATCGGCGAACTCTACGCCATCGAGAGCGACATCCGCGGCCAAAGCGCCGGCAAACGTCGGGACGCGCGGCAGGAGAAATCCCGCCCCATCCTCGACGCGCTCGAGCCATGGCTGCGTGAAAAACTCGCGCTGATCAGCCAGAAGACCAAGCTCGCCGAGGCGATCCGCTACGCGCTCTCGCGCTGGGACGGCCTGACACGCTTCATCGACGACGGGCGCATCGAGATCGACTCCAATGTCGTCGAACGTGCAATCCGTCCCATCGCCCTCAATCGGAAAAACGCTCTCTTCGCGGGTTCGGACGGAGGCGGCGAAAACTGGGCGATCGTCGCCTCGCTCATCGAGACCTGCAAGCTCAATGGCGTCGATCCGCTGGCCTACATCGCTGACGCTCTTTCTAAGATCGTCAACGGCCATCTCGCAAGTAAGCTCGACGAACTGATGCCTTGGGCCTATGCACAATCCGCCGTGGCCTTCAAAGAGGTGGCCTGAAAACAGCGGTTACGTCGATCCCGCGGCGGGCGCACGACCAAAATCCATGCGCTGACGGACGCTCAATGCCGGCCTGTCGCCTTCATGCTCACGGGCGGCAATGTCGCCAATTGCACGGCCGGCGCAGAGCTTCTGTCGAAGATGCCCGCCTGTAGCATCCTGCATGGCGACAAGGGCTACGACAGCGACGCTGTCCGCCGGCAGGTCGAGCCGGCGGGGCTATGCCCAACATCCCGCTCGACAGCGCGTCAGAGCCAATGCATATTCTCGGCAATGCTGACGACAACCTCGTCCAGAAGCCATTTGTCGCCGCGTTGTGGCGCGCGACGGCGTATCCTCGCAGCGAAGTTCTGGCCAAATTTCTTAGCTCATTGGCGGGTTCGTAGGTTAACGTCGACGCCGCGCATGGCGAGCATTTCCTGGACCATGCGCAGGCTCAAGGGGGAACGGAAATAGTCTCGGGCGGGAAACGATCGCGACGATATAGGCCAGGCGGATGTCGGCATAACTATGCCTTTACCACAAAATCCCACAGCCATCCGTTGACCTGACGGTGCCATCCGCGTTCGGCCATCATTTCCATGAGATCTCGGTAGCTGAGTTTGTATCGCACACCCGCGCATGCAGAGAATGACGATCTCCCGGTCGAATTGACGGGCTTTGAAAAGATCATCGACGCTCAGCATCGCGGTCACTCTTTTACCCGCAAGTATGCCTCGCTCATGCGGTTCGCACCTGAGCCATCCAAATCACTTAGACGTTCGTAGAGCGCGCGCGCCAAATGTTGCGCGTCGTGCTCGTAGGTCTCCGCCAGTTCCAGCAGGCTCCTTTCCGCCTCCAGCGATTGCGCGGTCCCGGCATGGTCTTCCGACAACATCCAATACATCTCCATCGCCTGCCACACGTTGCCTTCACTCCGATAACGGTGCGCCATGGCCAAGAGATGGTCGAGGCTCTGGTGGATCACGTCCGACCGACATTCTTGCCAATGGACGCTGCGCGATGCCGATTGTTCAAATTGCATAGCATACTCCTTTTGTCAGGACTTTGGTCGAGCCGCCAAGTCTTACGGTCCTACAATGCAACCGCCTTTGGTTGCGGCGGCTGTCCCAGAGCGCTGGTTTGCGCCGTCAACGCATCAACGACAAAACTGGTATCATACGCGCCTCAAGTTATCCGCCGGCCGAAGAAACGTATATGTTAAACGCCATATCGCTGCACGGCGACGCCGGATCCCGGTTTAGATTTTCTTCGCTTCCTTGACCGCGTCCTTTATCGCATCTTTCGTGGTTCCGACCGCGTCCCGAACGATGCCTACGACCTGATCGGCTCTCCCTTGGATCTCAAGATCCTTGTCGCCGAGAATCTTTCCCGCGACCTCTTCAATCTGGCCCTTCACCTTCTGCGCTGCACCTTTGATGTTCTCTTTGTCCATGATCGTTCTCCTTTTAGAATAAATCGTTCTACTTTTAGCACTTGCTATCTGGAGAGTCGCGTCACCATTTGGTTGGACGCGACGCGCAACACCGCCAGCGACTTTCCGGTTACGACGTTTGATAGCAGCGACGGTACTTCGCGGGTCAACGAGAATCAGTTCGGTTTCGTGCGTCCCCCGTCGATGCCGCGTGGCTTAATCACGTTCCCGTACCGCTAGATCGGGCTTCGCCCTTGAATCACACGCAGCACAATCACCACGACCGCGATAACCAGGAGAATGTGAATGAATCCGCCGATTGTGTAAGAAGACACCACGCCCAGCAACCAGAGAACAATCAGAATGATTGCGACAGTCTCAAACATTTGCGCTTCTCCATAGCAGGTCGTCAATTGACAGCAACGATATAAACTAATGGCAGGAAATCTCCCGACGTCATAACTCCTTCTCGCTGCACAATGCCAAGCAGAAAGTGTGTTGTTGTGCAGATAGCCAACTCGCGGCGCCGAGAGGAAATTGATTGATGCACGCCGGTCAGATTTTCTTGATATCCTCGACTGCGTCGTTAATCGCGTCCTTCGCCGTCCCAATGGCGATACCTCTGAGTAGACCGAGCTTTCCCTTGAGCTCAAGCCACTTGTCGTTGAGAACCTTTCCCATCATTTCTTCGATTTCGCCCTTCAACCGCGCCCTCGATGTTTTCTTTGTCCATGACACAATCCTTCCATTCTTATATTGAAGACTTAGGCATCGCTTGAACAGTTTCAACGTGGGATGGCAATGCATGTGTGATAACTGCGACGATGCGTCGCGCCTCCGCTTTCGCAGGATTGAACAGCTCGTGCTTTTCTATATGCCGTAGCGCCGACGAGCCCTCATTCGCGATGAGGGCGAAAACCGCTCCATGCGATACGGCTTGCCCCTATGGGCTCATCACGGCTGCATCTCTCGAAGCCAAAACGACGGCGTTGTTCGAAGCCGCGCCGAACGCGGGAAACATCCGGCGCTACAGGGAGTTCTTCGACGCCGCGCAAAGCTGGAGCAGAATCGAGCGCATCATCGCCAGAACCGAAGTCGGCGAGGGCGGCGTCGACCTGCTCTGCGTCGCCACCAATCTCGACAACGGCAACGCGCGCAGGATTTATGAAGACCTCTACTGCCGACGCGGCCAAGCGGAGGAAGCCTATCAAGGCGTGGAAGCGAGAACTTGCGTCGTTGCCGTCTTCGTAGCCGGCGTCGATCATCAGAAGGCGAAAGCGAAGAATGGTCGGTCAACGGATGCGTGACGAAAGCCGCATTGCGGATCGTGCAGACAGCCAGCTCGGCAACGCGCAGCCGTCGTTCGACTTCGCGCAACAGCAGAACGCCGCTATCAGAGGACAAAAGTCGAATTTGGCGACGACCACTATGCCGGAGACGGGTGACAAACCAAAGAGTGGAAGCGTAGGATCGTTCATGGCGGGCGTGGCGGAATGCGAAATGGCGCGATAACCGAACTCTACGCCAAATCAAAAGCCTGTACCATGCCCGCCAACTGACCGTGAATTTTCCGGGCTAAGTCGCCTCCGGGACTGAGGTCCTGAACTTGGAGATACTTTCATGTCAATCTCGACGCTTCTCGTTATCCTCCTCCTCATCTTTTTGCTAGGCGGCTTCAGTGGACGCTTTGGCGGCTACGGTTACGGTTACGGACACGGCGGCGTCGGCGTGATTGGCCTCATTCTGATTATCCTTGTCGTTCTTATGCTGCTAGGGCGGATCTGATCAGACGAAGGGGACGTTAGTCGTCGTCGATTGCACCCGGAAAGCCACCTGGTCGAGCGTATCGGGTGGTTGCGAGCAGCAGTGCTCGGAGCCGACGACGGCATCGGTTCGACCGCAAGCTTGCTCGTCGGAGTCGCGGCGGCTGCCGTGACCCGGAACGACGTCGTGCTTGCGGGGGTCGCCGGACTGGTGGCTGGCGCCATATCGATGGCCGCTGGCGAGTATGTTTCCGTTAGCTCGCAATCCAACACAGACACAGAACAGGCGGATCTTTTACGCGAGCGCAAGGAACTGCGCGAGAATGGCGAATTTCAGCTTGCGGAGCTTGCCGACGTCTACGTCAAGCGTGACGTTGCCGTCGGAAATGCTCTAGATGGCGTAACGGGCCGCCGGAGGCTGAGGCTTCGCGGAGGAGTGGTCATCCCCCAGAATGGTGGTGTGAGACGGAGTCCGGCTTTCGTCGGCTCCAAGCATCATTGGAGGATGACCATGGACCATTATGCGGGGATCGACGTGTCTTTGGAAGCATCGAGCGTTTGCGTCGTCGATGGCGCCGGGCGAATCGTGCGGGAGGCGAAGATCTCCAGCGAGCCGGCGGCGCTCATCGGCTGGTTGGCGTCGCTCGGGCTGGATTTGGCGCGCATCGGCCTCGAGGCAGGGCCATTGTCGCAATGGCTTTACGCGGCGATGCACGAGGCGGGCCTGGCGGTGGAGTTGCTGGAGACGCGGCATGTGCGCACGGCTCTGCAGACGATGCCAGTCAAGACCGACCGCAATGACGCGCGCGGCATCGCGCAATTAATGCGGCTTGGTTGGTTTCGTCCGGTCCACTGCAAATCCTCGGCAGCGCAGGAGACGCGAGCGCTGCTGACGGCGCGCAAACTGGTTCAATCGAAACTCTATGACATTGAGATGAGCCTGCGCGGGATCTTGCGCGGCTTCGGGCTAAAGGTCGGGCCGACGACGCCGAAGCGTTTCGCACGGCGCATCCAGGAGCTCGTCGGCGGGTATAGGACGCTCGAGATCGTCGCAAAGGCGCTGCTTTCAGCGCATGCGGTCTTGCTGCGCGAGTTCGACATGTTCGAGAAGCTTGTGCGGGCGATGGCGCGCAAGGACAAGCGCGCGAGACTGATGATGTCGGCGCCGGGGGTCGGCGCGATCGTGGCGCTGACTTACGTTTCGGCGATCGATGATCCGTTGCGATTTTCCTCGTCGAAGCGGGTCGGGCCGCATTTCGGCCTGACGCCGAGGAAATATCAGTCTGGCGAAACGGACGTTAGCGGGCGGATTACCAAGATCGGCGACGCTGGCGTGCGCACGGCGCTTTACGAAGCCGCCAACGTCATACTAACGCGGCCGGTGAAGGGCTCCGGCCTCAAAAGCTGGGCGATGAAGCTCGCCCGGCGCGCCGGCATGAAGAAGGCGAAGGTGGCGCTGGCGCGCAAGCTCGCCGTGGTCTTGCATCGGATGTGGATCGACGGGACGCCGTTCGACGCCCGCAAGGCGACCTCGACTGTCGTGGCGGCGTAGGAGAGGAAAAGCAGGGTTTCGGGCGGGGCCAAACACCAGCCTTTCCCGAAGCGTTCGTCCCTCGCCGGGACGATGGATGGGTCAGACCGCAACACGCTCCGTGGGCTCAAGACCACGCGCAACTAGATTGGCCGGCCTCATCCTCATCTTATCCCATCAAGTGGCGGCCATCATTCTTGGCGCCGACCACGGACAGAAGAGTGAACCGGCGAAGGAAGAGCGTTGGGGATTGACAACGAAGCGCCCGTTACAGAAGAGGGTGTTATGCACTCTGTATTATGAAGTCGGCTGCGCGTTTGAGCATGAGGCAGGCGAAAGCGACGACGTGGAGGCCAGCGAGTGTGTCGACGTAGCGTTCGTAGTCTTTGACCAGCCGCCTGCATCGGGTCGCCCAAGCGAAAGGCCGATCGACAACCCAGCGTTTGGGCAACAGCACGAAGCCTTTTTTCGCTTCGGAGAGTTTGACCACGCAGAGTTCGGCGCCCTGCGCTTTGGCCGCCTCGGCGGCTTTCTCGCCGTTATAACCTTGATCGACATAAATAAGCTCGACGCTCTCGCCGGTGGCGTGCTGCACAGCGGCGGCGAGCTTGCCGACCTCGGCGCGGTCGTCGACATTCGCCGGCGTAACGTGCAGCGCCAGCAAGTGCCCCAGCGCGTCGACCGCGATGTAGCTTGGAGCCGCGCTTGCGCTTGGCGCCGTCATAGCCGGCCCGTGGACCGCTTTCCGGCGTAGAGCGCAGCGTGCGGCTGTCGATGATCGCCGCGGTTGGCTCCTCGGCGCGACCGGAGGCGACGCGCAACAAGGCGCGCAGGTCCTGCGCAAGCTCTTCGAACACGCCCGCCGCTAGCCAGCGCTGCGATTGCTGATACACTGCGGACCAGGGCGGCAGATCGTTGGGCATGGCGCGCCATGCTATGCCGTAACGCAGAACGTAGCGCAGGCCGTTAAAAAGCTCACGAAGCAAATGCTAACGTTGCGGAGCTCCCTCGTCCATCAGCGTCAGATACGGCGCAACCAGCGACCATTCTTCGTCGCTGACATCAGACGGATACGGTTTGCGAATCGGAGACATCTGAATCCATTAAGACAATCAACCACCAAAGTACATAACACCCTCTAGTCGATTGACCGGTCGGTCAATCCCATATTGAGCGTCCAAAAGTGCTTGCACGTGTCTCAATTGAAGTGACCCAGCAGGCATTTCAGTCTAATCTACGCCATTGAAATATCTTTTGAAAAGATGACCTGATATTTGAAAGAGCTACCGACCCGCGCCGCTCACAATGGGGCGACAATTGCGGGTCGGATGTCGCTTTATTAGCAGCCCCAGACCCAACCAGCACCGGGGTCCCACTGCCAGCAAGAACTGCCGCCATACCCACCGCCGTAGCCGGGGTAGCCGTAGCCCGTGGCCCCTGCGATTCCCGCGCCCAGAACTCCAGCTGCGGCACCCGCAACGCCAGCCGCGGCACCAACCGCCGCGCCCGGGAGGCCGTAGCCGCGGCGATAATAACCACCGTAACGTGGATAATAGCCCCGGCGATAGCCCCTATAGTAAGCTTTTTCGAGCGACGCATTTAGGCCGACGCTCGTTGGACTCGCGGCGCTCATGGGGCCGCCAAAAACTTCGGCCGGTAGAGCCGCGAGCGCGGTCGCTCCGAACAACGCGGCAGCGACAATTTTCACACTCTTACGCATTTTCAACCTCCGTTTTTCGGGCGCGCGCTGGGTCGATCCCCTCCCACCTGCGCAAGCCGAGCGCTGCTTCGGTGTCCGAAACCAGATAACTAAGCCCAAACCTGAAGCTGTCGAGGCCCAAGCCGACACAAGTCCCTTTAGTTTTCCGGGATCCGTCGCAAATTTTTTCCTGGTCGAGGCTTAGCATACAATCGCCAAAAGCAATTTGGCGAGGCTTTCCTCTCAGCTTGCGCATAGTCGAGAAAATGCTCGCAATGCGTGGCATTGACGTAACTCACGAAACGATACGGCGATGGGCCGAGAAATTGGGCTGCGATATTGCCGGTGAGATTCGTCTCTGTGCACCGCAGCGGGGCGGCAATTGGCATCTGGATGAAGTCGTCGTCTCCATCGCCGGAAAAAAGCATTGGCTTTGGCGTGCCGTCGACGCAGAAGGCTTTGTTCTCGATGTTCTCGTCCAAAGCAAGCGCGACCGGACAGCCGCACGACGCCTTATGCGCGAGCTGTTGAAGAAGACGCGGAGAGCGCCGCGCGTGATGGTCACGGACAAGCTGCCCTCCTATGGAGCCGCCCGCAAGGACATGGGCTTGAAGATCGAGCATCGTAAGCGCTGTTGCGGTCCCACCTTCCAACCGATGCTGAAAGCAGCGAGTCTGATCTCCTGATTTGGAGATAAGGCTTGTGTCCAGACTTGACCCTACGCTTGAGCCTAATGGCGGAGCGGTGCGCCGGATCGAAGTGATCACGGGCGGCGGCGAACGTCGTCGACGATGGTCGGTTGCGGAGAAGGCGCAAGCCGTCGAAGAGTCGCTTGCGCCTGGCGCGGTGGTTTCAGTTGTCGCGCGACGGCATGGGCTGGCGCCGCAGCAATTGTTTTCGTGGCGACGAAAGGCGCGACGGCAAGCGGAACTCGATGCTGTTTCATTTGCGCCGGTTGTTGTCGAGCGACGAGAGGAAGCGCCCGTCGCTCTGGGGTCGGAGAGCAGACCGGTTGCTCGCCCGCACGTGATTGAGCTCGCAATTGACGGTGCAAGCGTCTGGATCTGGCGTGACGCGCCCATGGGCATGGTCACGGCGATTATCGACGCCTTGAAGGCGAGTTCATGATCGGGCCGACAGGCGCGATCCGCGTCATGGTGGCGACGAAGCCCGTCGACTTCCGAAAGGGCGCCGAGGGCTTGGCTGCGCTGGTCCGAGAGACGATGCAGGCAGATCCTTTTGACGGCGCTGTTTATGTGTTCCGCGCGAAAAGGGCTGATCGCATCAAACTGGTGTTCTGGGACGGCACGGGCGTCTGTCTCTTTGCCAAGCGGCTGGAAGATGGCGAGTTCCGCTGGCCGAAGATCGAAGACGGGGTGATGCGGTTGTCCGCGGCGCAGTTTTCGGCGCTGCTGGAGGGGCTCGACTTTCGCCGCGTGCGCGCGGCGAAAGAGACGGCGGCGCCGACCTTGCCGGGATAAGCCGCGACACAGTGAATCAGGGCATCGAAGAACGTCGAAAGGCGGCGGAAAATATGGTCTTCTGCGACTATGGCGCAGGCGATCGAGACGCTTCCCGACGATCCAAACGAACTGAAGGCGATGCTGCTTGCCGAGCGGGCGCGCAACGAGCGTCTCGTTCAGATCATCAAGGAGATGCAGCGCCATCGCTTTGGACGGCGCGCCGAGACCCTTCCCGAAGACCAGATGCTGCTCGCGCTCGAAGAGGTCGAGCAGACGGAAGCGGGCGCCGCGGCGGAGGGGGAAGCCAAGTCCGCCGCCGAACGTGAAAAGGCGGCCAGAAAGCGCCGCACGAACCGTGGCGCGCTACCTGCCCATCTCCCGCGCATCGAAACCATCATCGACATCGAGGATAAAGCCTGTCCTTGCTGCAAGGGCGCGCTCCACCAGATCGGCGAAGATGTCTCTGAGCGGCTCGACGTCGTGCCAGCGCAGTTCCGCGTGCTGGTGACGCGTCGACCCAAATACGCTTGTCGCGCCTGCGAGGGCGCGGTCGTGCAGGCGCCGGCCCCGGCGCGGCTGATCGAAGGCGGCTTGCCGACGGAGGTGACAGTCGCACATGTGCTCGTTTCCAAATACGCCGATCATCTTCCGCTTTATCGCCAAGCACAGATCTACGCCCGGCAGGGGATCGCCCTCGACCGTTCGACGCTCGCCGACTGGGTTGGTCGCGCCGCCTGGCATTTGCGGCCCGTGCACGAGCGGCTTCTGGAACACATCAGATCGTCGACGAAAATCTTCGCTGACGAGACAAGGGCGCCGGTGCTCGACCCCGGGCGCGGGCGTACCAAGACTGGCCAACTTTGGGCTTATGCGCGTGACGACCGGCCATGGGGCGGCGCCGATCCGCCAATCGCAGTCTATGTCTATGCGCAAAACCGAAAGTCCGAGCAGCCGCTCACGCATCTTGCTGGCTTCACGGGCGTCGTGCAGGTCGACGGTTACGCCGGCTATCGCGCGCTGACGCAGAAGAACAGCGTGTCGCTCGCCTTCTGCTGGTCTCACGTCCGCCGGCGCTTCTACGAACTCGCCGCAGCAGGTCCCGCGCCGATCGCCAGCGAGGCTCTGGCGCGCATCGGCGAACTCTACGCCATCGAGAGCGACATCCGCGGCCAAAGCGCCGGCAAACGTCGGGACGCGCGGCAGGAGAAATCCCGCCCCATCCTCGACGCGCTCGAGCCATGGCTGCGTGAAAAACTCGCGCTGATCAGCCAGAAGACCAAGCTCGCCGAGGCGATCCGCTACGCGCTCTCGCGCTGGGACGGCCTGACACGCTTCATCGACGACGGGCGCATCGAGATCGACTCCAATGTCGTCGAACGTGCAATCCGTCCCATCGCCCTCAATCGGAAAAACGCTCTCTTCGCGGGTTCGGACGGAGGCGGCGAAAACTGGGCGATCGTCGCCTCGCTCATCGAGACCTGCAAGCTCAATGGCGTCGATCCGCTGGCCTACATCGCTGACGCTCTTTCTAAGATCGTCAACGGCCATCTCGCAAGTAAGCTCGACGAACTGATGCCTTGGGCCTATGCACAATCCGCCGTGGCCTTCAAAGAGGTGGCCTGAAAACAGCGGTTACCGAGCATCGGCAGCACAAAGGGTTAAACAACCGAGCGGAGAATCCTCATTAGCCGACAAGGCGACGAAAGCGGATCATGAAGAAGTTCAAATCGGCGCGACAGGCTCAACGATTTCTGTCCACCCACGATCAGCTCGCCAACCTTTTTCATCTCCCTCGCCCTGAACGTCAGCCAGCCCGCATCCGCCGCGCCCATCGTGCGGGGGCGATCACCGCGTGGCGTGAGATTTCAGAAGTGCGATCAGGCGCATGAGAGCCACCACGACGGATCGCCATTCTTCGGTCTTCAGGTCGTTAACTTGACGGTACCATCGGGCGCACAGTTTACCGAAACTGCGCCGCCTCTGCTAACTCAACAGAACCCTCAAGAACTCGCTTAATCAAGCTACGACTTCGTCACCGCGCTGGTAAGCAGTAAACCGAAATCGGACTTGCATGCCTTTTGGCATCGGTTCTATGTGCAGCTCGCCGTTTATTTGACGAGCGAGGTCTTTCAAAGCGCGGAACCCGCTCGGCGGCACGGTTTTTAGGTCGAGCGCCGCGCCGTCGTTTGCTACAGTCAATTCGAAACGTTTATCGCCCACGCGTCGAAGGGTCGTTACGATATGGCCCCTCGAACCGTCGGGAAAACCGTGCTTAATCGCATTCATTGCGATTTCGCAGAAAATTTGTCCGACATAGCTCGCACAGCGAGCGTCAAGATACAGGCCTGGTGAGATCGACATAATGAATTGAACGGGATCCCCGAATGCCGTTTCAAAGGCCTTTATTATGCATTGTAAATAATGGGTCATTTCAACCGATGCAGGTGAATTGTCGAGCGCTTTGTGCAAAGCCACCACGTTCCACATCCGGGAAATGCACCGGCTGCATGATGGAGGTGTTGGGGCTTTCCTTTCTTGAACTCTAAACTAACACAGAAGCACTTGAAATTCGTTATTCACGCGATGCCGTAACTCGTCGTAGCGGGATTTGATGGCGCACAGTTCCTGCCGAAGCGCATCTCGCTCGGCTTCCAACTCCGCGACGTGGGCTTTTGGGTCCAAGGGGAAACTCGCTCGTTCAACCGTAGACCAAAATATGCTCTCAGATAGAATAAAATAAGGCAAATGTTAATTTGTGATGACGAAATGAGCGATAACGGCGGTAGCTGTGCAAAGGACTCCTTACACTGACAATTTGTACGAAACTCAAAAAAATTACAACAGCGAAACGCCTTGCGATGTAAGGCAAATTCGCTTCTTTAACGTAAAACGAGGCCACGGTGGCGTCGCCCCTTGACCGATTTTTACTCACGCCTTCACGCAAGTATTCGGAAACGGCAAACTTCGAGGCGAAAGCTTACGCCGCGCGCGCGGCAAAAAGGCTAAATCGGCTTGACCCAAAACCAGTACAAGTGAGACAAACCTCGTAGGTCAACGAACGCGGCGCCCGGGCCGGATCATTCCGTTACAGGGGGGGCGCCATTATCCCGGAATCCCCGGGCGGCATTATCCCGTTACAGACGGGCACCTTCGTCGGAATCCGCGATGAGCAGACGTCGTAGCGTGCGGTCTCCCATTTTCGACGTCGCGCCGAGCCTCTGCTTTCCTCCGGTGGAGTGTTGCAATGGCGTGAGCCCGAGCCAAGCCGCAAAGTCGCGACCTCGTTTGAATGTTTCGGCCGGCGGCCGCCAGCGCCGCCACTGCGGGCGCGATCACCGGACCGACTCCTGGGATGCTCATGAGGCGACGCACCGCTTCGCCTTCTTTGGCCCGCCGAGCAATTGCGATGTCCAGGAGCTTTATGCGTTGATCCAACAAGCTCAGCGTATCGACCAAAACGCAAAGGATAGGACGCGCCGCTTCCGGCAGAGGCTGCCCCGGATCCTGCACCACCGAAATGAGCTTGTCGACGTGCGTCGGGCCTCGAGCGACAACTAAACCGAACGCTGCCAGGTTGTGGTGCAAATTTTCCGTGACGGCACAACGAATGGCCAGAGGGCATGAGCGGAGGTCATGCAGCGAGCACCGCGTTCCAGATTTCGGGCGCACGGGTCTCTTTTGCGAAGCGTTCCGAGTTTGAATTGACCTTTCCTGATCCGGTGCGCGAGCTCGATACCAGCGATGGTGATCGAGGCAGTAGTTCGGAACCGCTTCAGCCCAAGCATTGGGCCCAAGCGAAGCTTGATCGATCGATGATCCTGTTCAATGAGGTTGTTCAAGTATTTTCAAGAACGAATTTGAGTCCACGCGCCGCCTTGATGCTCGGCGAGGAATTCGCGCGCCGCTCGATGCGAAGCCTGGTAGCCATCGAGCGTGATGGCGCGGGGCAGTCGGCCTTGGCCTTTGAGCGCCCGATGGAAAAAAGCCTTCGCGGCGGCGACATCCCGCTTGACTCGCAATAGGAAGTCGACGGTTTTGCCGTCGCTGTCGACGGCGCGATAGAGACAGGTCCAGCTGACCTCGATTCTCACATAGGTTTCGTCGACGGGCCACGAACTGCCTGAGAACCCTTTCGCCGACGTGCGCCGGTGTCTCACGAATTCCTGTTGCCAAAACTCATCGCAAATGTGAAATTTGGAAACAGGTTTGAGGTAAGCTCTTCATTAGTCGAGAGCCGCCGGCTGACCCAAGCGCCCGTCACCAAAAATCGATGAAAGCGCAAAGAGTTTTAAACATTGCCGCAAATTTACCGGGAGACCGCCGTGCTAACGCTCATAATTGGGATCCTTATTATCGTTGTCCTTGGGGCGATCTTGTTTTGGGTAATCGATAAATTCTGTCCCGACGCGCGGCTAGCACAGCTACTCAAGCTGCTAGTGGTGCTAGTCTGTTTGGGAGCGATCGTAGCCCGGGTGCTTCCGCTGCTTGGGTCTCCTTCATTTTTATAGCAGCTCCAAAGTGAGCGAAAATCCCGAAGGGCCAAGCAACATCCAAAATGAAAATCCCTTTGAAGGCCCCGTTCAGCGGGAGGATTATCAGGCGGTCATCGATCGCTACAAAATGGCGTTCCCTCGTGAGAATGGCTAGGGCACTGACACTGACATAGGATTCACAGGTGCTGGCGAATGTGCGAGTCATTGAACCGGGCGGCGAATTCGTCGGGGGTCGACTCGCCAAGGCTCGTATGAAGGCCTGTGGCCTGTCCAGTATGTCAGCAATATCTATAATATTACATAGGCTATCAGCTCTCCACAGATCGGATCGAACTGAAGGGCGCTTGAGGCACTTGAGGAAACGATCAAGGCGACTGCGGCCGCAGCCCTCAAGGTAAAAAAAGTGGCTCTGGCGCAAATTCCGTGAAGAGACGCGAAGTGGGATTTGAACGTTCAATTTAAAATCAGGCGGCGCGCACGGCGCTCCAAATCTCAGACGCAGTCTTGCCCGCTACGCGAAGCTTACCCAATGCGAACTGACGTTTCCGGATCCGTTGCATGAGCTCGACGCTAGCGATCGTGATCGACGCACTACGAAATCTCTTGAAGCCGAGCGTCGGGCCCAACCGGAGCTTGATGGATCGGTGATCCTGCTCAATTAAGTTGTTGAGGTACTTGGAAGACCGCAGTTTCGTCCGCGCGCCGCCCCGATGTTCGGCGAGGAACTCCCGGGCCGCGCGGTGCGAGGCTTGGTAGCCATCGAGCGTGATGGCGCGAGGCAGTCGGCCCTGGCGTTGGAACGCCCGCCGGAAAAACGCCTTCGCAGCAGCGATATCCCGTCTGGCTCGCAATAGGAAGTCGACGGTTTTGCCGTCGCTGTCGACGGCGCGATAGAGACAGGTCCCGCTGACCTTGATTCTCACATAGGTTTCGTCGACCCGCCACGACCTGCCTGCTCGGCAGGGGAAGCGGTTCCACCGCTTTTCGAACTCGGGAGCGTAGCGTTGGATCCACCGCATTATCGTCGTATGCGCCAAATCAATTCCGCGCTCGGCCATTATCTCGACGAGGTCTCGAAAACTCAGCTTGAACCGCAGATACCACCGCACGCAGAGGATGCTGATCTCCCGGTCGAAATGCCGGCCTCTGAAGAACTCGTCAATACTCAGCATATGGATACAGGTCCTCTGCTCAGCGCGGTCGCCGGCAAATATGCCCCGCTTCCGCTGTTTGCACCAGTGCCTTGTCGAGGACATTGAGGCGAATGGGTAGTTTCCGGGACTAGCGCACGATCGTACCGGAACTAAGATGCTCGTTCTCCTTTGGAACGGGTTGGAATTTCCATGACGGCACAAATCCACATTGCTTCGGTTTCGCTGCGCGAGAATCTCTTAGGAGGAACAGATATGCCGACTACCCTGACCATGCTCTCCCCCGAAAGCAGACTTATCCGTTATCTATCTCGAATCCGCCAGTTTCCCATGCTGGAGTTGCTGGAGGAACAGATGTTAGCGCGACGGTGGCGTGAGCACGGGGATTCACAGGCCGCGTGCGAGCTCATAACCTCGCATCTACGCCTCGTCGTCAAAATCGCCATGGGTTATCGTGGCTATGGTCTCCCCGTCGGCGACCTTATCTCAGAGGGCAATCTCGGACTCATGCAAGCCGTCAAGCGTTTCGAACCAGATCGTGGCTTCCGCCTCTCAACTTACGCGAGGTGGTGGATTCGGGCGTCGATTCAAGAATACGTTCTAAGGTCCTGGTCTCTGGTGAGGATGGGCTCAAGCGCGAACATGAAGAAGCTATTCTTCAACCTCCGTCACGCCAAGAACCGCCTTTCGGCTTATGAGGAAGGCGACCTCAAGCCAGAAAATGTCGCAATGATGGCCCTCCTCCTTGGCGTTCGCCAGAAGGACGTCATAGCGATGAACCGTCGTATGGGTAGCGACGCCTCGCTCAATACGCCGATTGGCGAAAAAGGCGAGACAGGTGGCGAATGGCTAGATTGGTTCGTCGACGACAGTGACGATCAGGAGCAGGTTCTTGTCGGCGACGAAGAATACGACAATCGACAGATGTCATTGCGGAACGCGCTTGACGTGCTGAATCCGCGGGAGCGTCGAATTCTGGAGGCCCGCCGCCTCACAGATACTCCCGTGACGCTCACGACTCTAGCCGCCGAATTTGGCGTGTCGCGCGAGCGTGTGCGCCAGATCGAGGTGCGCGCCTTCGGAAAGGTTCAGCGGGAGGTTCGCGCTGGCGGCGCGCACATCGAGGAGCGGGCCGCCGATCTGCATGCAATGGGATTGCTTATCATCCAAGATGCACAGGCGGAGCACAAGGGGACCCAAAGTCGGCTTCGCCATTAGAGCGCTATCCGATCAAACCGCATCATAGTCGGATGAGGCACCGTCAAGTTAACGGCGGATAAGGGTTCGGGAGCATAGTGAGCGGTATGCCGAGCTCGTCCGACCCTCGCCATCATCGTCATCGCTTCACCAAGGAGATCATCGGCTACGTCGTCTGGTTTTCGCTTCCCGCTCAGCCTGCGCATGGTCGAATAATTGCTCGCGGCCCGCGGCGTCGAGATCACCCATGAAACGATCCGGCAATGGGCGAAAAATTCGGCTGGAATCTCGCTGCCGACAGTCGTCGACGTTCGCCTCATAGAGCCGACAAATGGCATCTCGATGAAGTTGTCGTGTCGATCGTTGGCAAGAAACACTGGCTTTGGCGCGCCGTAGACGCGGATGGCTTCGTGCTCGCCATTCTCGCCCAAAGCCGTCGTGACAAGAAAGCTGCAAAGCGGCTTATGCGCAAGCTGTTGAAGAACGCGGGACGGGCTCCCCGCGTCATGGTCACGGACAAACTGAAATCATACGGCAGCGCCCGTGCGGCCATGGGGTTGCGCATCAAACATCGCCAGCACAATGGTCTCAACAGCCGGGCGGAAAATTCGCATCAACCGACGAGGCGACGAGAAGGGATTATGAAGCGGTCCAAATCGGCGCGACAGGCGCAGAAATTTCTGTCCATTCACCACGAGATCGCCAACCTCTTCCACCATCCCTATCCCGAATGCAAACCCGCCGCCACTCGCCGCTCGCATCGCGCCGACGCCCTTCGCCGCTTGGCGCGAGATCTCCAGAGCCGACCTCGCTGCAAAGGCCGTGCAAATTCGCGTCGACAATCGTAACCTGAACGCGTTAACTTGACGGTGCCCCGCCACGGCCCCTCGTAGCTGTCGCCGACCGCCGCCGCAAAATAAGCGGACGCCTTGCGCAGGATCTCATTGGCCTGTCGCAGCTCGCGGTTCTTCCGCTCCAGCGCTCTCAACTGAGCACGCTCGTCGCTCGTCAGGCCAGCCCGCTGCCGGACTCGCGTTCTGCCTGCCGAACCCAACTTCGCAACGTCTCGCCCGTGCAACCGATCTTCGCCGCAATCGAGGCAATCGCCGCCCATTGCGAGGCATGGTCGCCCTGGTGCTCCAGCACCATCCGAACCCCACGTTCCCGAACTTCAGGTGAAAATCTGTTCGATGTCTTCTTCTTCGTATCCATTGCACCATTATGGGATGGCCGCCCCTCCTTCCGGCGTTGTAGCCTCGCCGGATATTTTTTGCGAAAGGGACGGGTCATGAAGAATGTTCACGCGCTCGGCATCGATATCGGCAAGAATATTTGCAGTCTGGTCGGTCTGGATGACAAAGGCCTCGTTGTTTTGCGGCGGCGAGCGAAAAGAGAAACGTTGATCGCTCTCGCAGCGAAGCTCCCTCGCTGCATTATCGCGATGGAGGCCTGTTGCGGCGCTCACTGGCCAGGACGCTTATTCGCCGGACATGGTCACGACATCCGGATGATGCCGCCCGAATATGTCAGGCCCTACATCAAGGCGCAGAAAAAGCGATGATCGCGACGCGGAGGGCATTGCAGAAGCCGCGACACGGCCGACTATGCGGTTTGTCGAGCTGAAAACGCAGGAGCAGCTCGATCTGCAAACTCTGCATCGCGCTCGGGAACGGCTCGTCGGCGAACGGACGGCTCTGGTAAATCAGTTGCGCGGGATTCTGATCGAACGCGAATCGTTGTCCCACAAGGCCGGCTAAAATTCGAACAGCGGCTCGTCGAAATTATGGAAGGAGAAGAAGGCGCGTCGATGAGCGAGCGGATGCGTTCACTCATCGACGACATGCCGAAGCAGTGGCGGGAATTGGATCAAAAGATAGGGGCTTTCGATGCGGAGTTCGTCGCTTTCGCCAAGGACAGCGATGAAGCCCGCCGATTGACGACGATCCCCGGCGTCGGCCCGATCATCGCATCCGCGCTCGTAGCCGCCGTCGGCAACGCCGAAGCCTTCGAGCATGGCCGAGATCTCGCTGCTTGGCTCGGACTCGTTCCCCGACAGTCGACGACCGGCGGCAAGCCGAGGCTCCTCGGCATCAGCAAGCGCGGTAACGTCTATTTGCGGAAGCAGCTGATCCACGGGGCCCGCGCGGCGGTGCAGCACTTCGTCAGACAGGATACTGCGCTCGGTCGCTGGGTGAAGGGACTGCTCGCTCGGTCTCACTTCAATGTCGTCGTCACGGCTTTGGCGAACAAGCTCGCGCGGATCGCCTGGGTGGTGCTTCGGAGCCGCGAGAACTTCTCGTTGCAGGAGGCGAAAGCGGCCGTGTGAGGGTTGGCTGGCCACGATGTCACCCGCGAAATCGGCGAGTCGTCGGGCCTGTGGATCGGAGGTTTTTCCGGACTATTCGCGAGCGTAGCGATGCTGGGGCTGATGTTCACCTATTTTTACCGCAACCCTGAGTTCGGGCCGGTCGCGGCTACGACTACGGAAGACGAGTGAGTATCCCCGGCAAAACCGGGGCTTTAGGATGTGAGCCGGCCAAAGTTTCAACTGCTCCAGGCGTTTGTCTTCCTAGTTCTGGTTGCCGATATTCCCGGATCAATTCCTCATCTGGACCTACCGTCGAGACGAAGTGCTGCCCAAAGAAGCCGCGTTTCCGCTCCGCGTAAACGAGCGCCAGATGGATCGCGCTCTTGCCCTTTTGTCCAGTGTCAGTGCCTTTGAGACCGAACAAGCGGATTGAAGAAAGGAGGATGTCTGGCTCATCATTAACCCGCGATGAGTGGAGATGAGCTCGAAATCCGATAGCCAGAAGCCGTCGTCCGAGAGAGACATCCGCCGCGCGACAATCATTCAGGAGACCAATCATGGGCAGCACCACCGACAAGATCAAGGGCGCGGCCAATCAGGCGGCAGGGGCAGTCAAGCAGGGCGTCGGCAAGGCGGTAGGGAACCCGAACCTTGAGGTCGAAGGCGCTGGGCAGAAACTCAAAGGCGAAGTGCAGGAAACCGTCGGCAAGGCCAAGGATGCGGTCAAGAAGCTCGTCGACAAAGCCTAACTTAACCTGATCCTGCGTGAGAAAAAAGCGGCCCGAAAGGGCGCTTTTTTCATATTTATATCATTTGAACAGACCGAGGCCCAAGATCCCTAAGACGATCAAAAAGATCGCCACGATGTAATTGAGCAACTGCGGCGTGATCAAGATGAGGCCGCCGGCAATCGTCAGCGTCGGTACGCCTGTGCTGATGATTCCCTGAAGGCCGCATCATTCCATTTCTCATGCGATAGGCTCTCGCGCCTGGTGCGCGGCAAGAATTGCCCGCGCGGCTCGCATTATATTCGCTGGCCATCTTGACAATCTCCTTTGTCGTAATGATCGTCAGCCAGGACTTGCCGCTCCTCTGGGTCACCGAGATCGCGGAAACCGGCACGGCGACATGCTCTTGTCCGACGCCGAGGAAGCCGCCGACATTCAACATTACGGCCTTGATCGAACCGAGGTGGTGATTCCGATTGATGGCGCCCCCCTAAAACGAGATGAAGGC
The DNA here is from genome assembly GCF_026427715.1 of Methylocystis sp. MJC1. Classification (NCBI taxonomy): domain Bacteria; kingdom Pseudomonadati; phylum Pseudomonadota; class Alphaproteobacteria; order Hyphomicrobiales; family Methylocystaceae; genus Methylocystis; species Methylocystis sp. MJC1. The sequence goes on from NZ_CP107559.1 coordinate 296,149, forward strand.
GTCCCCGATAACGGAATGATGGCGCCCCCCGATTCCGAGATGATCCCGCCCCCCTGTAGCGGAATGATCCCGCCCGGGTAATTTCGTGCAGTGGCGAGCTCCGCTGTTGGCCTGATCAGGTCGCTTCTTTGGCAATCCAAAGGGGTGATCATGCCAGCGGAGCGGATTACGATGCGCCAGGCGCGTGAGATTATTCGACTGAAGTCCTCGTCGATTTCGGCGCACGAGATTTCCCGGCGGCTCGGCATGCCGCGCTCGACGGTGCGGGAGGCGCTCAAGCGCGCGGAGAGCGCCGGGCTCTCCTGGCCGTTGCCCGAGGGAATGACCGACGATGCGCTCGAGGCGGCGCTCTACGCCAATCGGCGCAGCAAGCGCGGTCATCGGCGCATTGAGGAGCCGGACTGGGCTGGCGTGCATCGCGAGTTGAAGCGCAAGCACGTTACCTTGATGATTTTGTGGGACGAATACACCGCCGCAAATCCGGGCGGCTATAGCTACTCGCGGTTCTGCGAACTTTATCGCGCCTTCGAAAGGACCCTGTCGGTGACGATGCGGCAGACGCATGCCGAAGGCGAAGGTCGAATCCGCGGTGCTGATCGTCGAGCGCTGGCTACTCGGCAGACTGCGCCGCCGAACCTTTTGCAGCCTGGCGGAGGTCAACGCGGCGATCGCCGAGATGCTGAAAAATCTCAACGAGGAGCGGCCCCTCCGCCGACTCGGCGCCACTCGCCGCCAATTGTTCGAAGAGATCGACCGCCCGGCGCTGAAGCCTCTGCCGATCGCGCCCTATGAATATAGCGAATGGCGTCTGCGCCGCGTCGGCGTCGATTATCATGTCGAGATCGACGCGCACTATTACTCCGTGCCCTATCGCTTCGCCCGGGCGGAGGTCGAGGCGCGGCTGACCGTCCGCGGCGTCGAGATTTTTTGCAAGGGCGAGCGCATCGCCGTCCATTTGCGGATGAGCGGCAAACGCAAGCACACGACAATTCCCGAGCACATGCCCTCCAGCCATCGACGCTATGCGGGCTGGACGATCGAGCGCATTCGCGAGGACGCCCGAAAGATCGGCCCGGCGACAGCCGCGCTCTGCGAGCAGATTTTGGAGGCGAGGCCCCATCCCGAGCAGGGCTATCGGGCCTGTCTCGGCGTCGTCCGTCTCGCCGGCTCGTATGGGATCGAGCGCGTCGAGGCCGCAGCCGAACGCGCCATCGCGATCGGCGCCAAGACCTATGGCTCGATCAAATCCATCCTCGACAACAAGTTCGATCGGAAGCCCGCGCCAAAGCGCGCCGCGGACGCGGCCCCGATCCTCCATCAAAACATCCGTGGCCCGCGCTATTATCATTAGGAGACGCCGACTTGCTCAAACATCCGACGCTCGACCAGCTCCACGCTCTCGGCCTTTACGGAATGGCCAAGGCCTTCGCCGAACTCGCCGATGCAGATGACGCGAAGGGGCTCGATCGCAACGACTGGCTCGCCTTGCTGCTCGATCGGGAAGCTTCTCTTCGGCGCGACAAACGGCTGGCGGCGCGGCTGCGCGCCGCCAGGCTCCGTCAACAGGCCAGCGTCGAAGACGTCGACTATCGCACCGCGCGCGGGCTCGACCGAACTCTGTTCCAAAAGCTCGCCGAAGGCCAGTGGATCGACGCCCACGACAATTTGGCCCTGGTCGGTCCGAGCGGGACCGGGAAGAGTTGGCTCGCCTGCGCCATTGGCCAGAAGGCCTGCCGCGACAATCGCTCCGTCGTCTATCACCGCTGGCCGAAGCTCTGCGAGGAACTGGCCCTCGCGCGCGGCGATGGGCGCCATCCGCGCTTGCTCAAATCCCTTGGTCGCGCCGATCTCTTGATCCTCGACGACTTCGGCCTCGAGCCGCTCGACGCTGGCGCCCGCCACGATCTCCTGGAAATCCTCGAGGAACGCTACGGGCGTCGATCGACGATCGTCACCTCCCAGCTTCCTGTGACAGCCTGGCACGACGTCATTGGAGACCCAACTTACGCCGACGCCGTTCTGGACCGCCTCGTTCACAACGCGCATCGTATCGAACTCGCCGGCGAAAGCTTACGCCGCGCGCGCGGCAAACAGGCCAAATCGGCTTGACCCAAAACCAGAACAGGTGACACAAATCTCGTAGGTCAACGAACGCGGCGCCCGGGGCGGGATCATTCCGTTACAGGGGGGCGCCATTATCCCGGAATCCCCGGGCGGCATTATCCCGTTACAGACGGGCGCCTTCGTCGGAATCCGCAAACCGAGGGAGAGAACGCCATGTCCGCAACAGTGCCGCGGACCTTCTTTCCCGAGCGTAGACGCGCTGCTTATGCCAGGCCGAAACCTGCGAGCCGTAACTCGGCAAAAAGTCGAGCGGCACGACCATGAGGCTGTCGGATGATTGCGTTTCTGCCCGAGTGGGCCGGGCGGACGAGGCGGCGACGAGTCCGATAAGGCGCAGATCGCAGACTGCGCCAAGGGTGAATGCGTGGATCGCGGGCTTCTCCCACTGCGAGATGGAACCCAGGATCGCATCGTTGATAACGCAACCAAGGAAGCATGCGGCATTCGGTTTTTTGCTAAACGTTGAGGATCTTGGAAATTTCCGAGATCGTCGCTTTTTCGGCGTCGCTTTCGTGGCGCAAGCAGTCGAGCAGCGACGGGCGCTCATTTTATGGGGTGTTATCCGAGCATTCCATTTTGATCAAATCGACAGCGACCGTAACGACTACACCCCGTTTGCAGCGACCTTACCCTACAGCTAGGGCTCTGGTGCATACCCGCAGACCGCGCGTCGATCCATCATGGAAATTCCTGAATTGTCCCTTGGCCGTCAATCGCCCGTTGAAGAAGGTTGCCAGATCGCGAGACCTCTCTTCTGCGAATGCCGGCAATGAGATGATAACGGCTGCGACCGCGAAGCTGACGTGACGGAGAATACGCGACGTGGCCGACCGCGATTCGGAGCCGGTCGTCAGGACGCCCGAGTTACCGACGACGTTCATGATGCACCTCGACTCCTTCGATCGCCTCTATGTTCAGACAACCGCGACGAAACATTTCCCGACGCCGGCGGTAATGGCCATCGCCAAGGCGCCCCAGAATGTCATTCTCACTGTCGCGCGTAAAATATTGGCGCCGCCTACTCTTGCCCCCATCGCGCCGGCGTCGGCCAGCAAGACCCCGGGCGCGACGCCAGCCGCAAGACCAGCCTTGTGGGCAGGCTGGCCACATGATTGGCGATCGAAAGCGTCACCGCGATCTGGCAATTGTCGGTTTTGCCCAGCCGCCCGCAATATTGCCGCGCGACGCCCACCGAATGAACGCCCTTCTTGGCGAAACCCGTGTCGTCGACGATTCACGCCTCGATCTCACCCTGTGTTGTGATCGCCGGAAGGACGAGTTCTCGCACCTTGTCGAGAACCGCTTCGTCCGACCAAGCCGCCTGACCGACGAGGTGCAACAAGGATTGGTGTTTCGCCGAGACGCGCGAGGGCGCCACCGTCGCGGCCATCGGCTCGACGCTCTTGCGCTCGCCGGGCATCAGCAGGCCAATGCAATAATCCTTTAGCGGCTGCACGCGGTCATCCCGCCACAGGACCGCCGAGAGGGAATCGACATACTTGATCTGATCGAGCGCGATCTCCGGCTTGGTCTTGAAGACGACGTCGTCTGGAATATGGGCCTTCTTGCGCCGCGCCGTGTCCCTCGCCCATTCTTCCGGCAAATACAGGCGATAGGCGATAGGCGATGGAGCGCGCTTTACTAAATGCGTCAATGCCTGCCGCGATGTTGGCGGCCACGCTGCGACGTGGATGTTCCGAAAGGCGTTGTTCCTTTTTTTGGCGCGCTTGCGTTCGCCTTCGGCATAAAGGCGAAGGTAAAGGCGGCGGTCGACCAAGCTCTGAATTGGATAAGCGACCCAGATCGCCGTCGTTCGAAAAGCGAGGAGAATTGAGCCTTCAGCGGCGCCGAGCCGCCTGGGGTGTCCACCCAGGCTTGTCGGTCATCCCAAGTTGGGCTTAAGAAAAGATATGGTTGAGCGCATTATCCCAACCGAGGCCGACGCACAGCTCCTGCGCCGTTTCGCGAGTCTCTCCTTCGGTTTCTGGACCGGCCAGAAGCGCCGCAAGGTGTCGCCGCCCTTGACCTCTTCTTCGATAACCTCGACGCGTTCGCGATCGGGGCCGAGGAGAAGACGATCGACCTCGGCTTCAGCGACGATGGCGGCTTGCATCTCTGCGGGCTCTCGATCGCCCAGAATGATGGCACGCTGATGCTCACAGAAACTGATGCAGTGATTGGCCGTGGCGAGAAGGTCCTCGTGAAGGGAGAGTCCGGCGCCGGCAAGAGCACGCTGATCCGCGCCATTGCCGGTTTGTGGCCTTGGGGCAGCGACCGCATTCTCCGTCCAAGGGATGCGCGCATCGCCTTCATGCCACAGCGGCCATACATGCCGCGTGGCACGCTCCGCGATGCGCTCGACTATTCCCACGACGACACACCGCCCAACCCCGCGCGCATCGAGAAAATCCTTACCGCTTGTGGGCTGGCTCATCTCTTGTCGCGGCTGGACGAGGATCAGAGCTGGTCCGACGTGCACTCCGGCGGCGAACAGCAACAGCTCGGCTTCGCGCGCGTGCTGCTGAAACGGCCTGACATCATCATCATGGACGAGCCCGCCTCGGCGCTCGACGACCTCAGCCAGACCCGGCTGATGGAACTGCTCACCGAGGAAGCGCTGGGCTCGACCATCATCCATGCCGCGCGCCGCAATGTAGACGAGCCCTTTTACGACAAAGAGATTCAGCTGAAGGCGGGATCCGCATCGAGAGCCCAAGGGATTGCTGTCTTCCCACGGGCGTTGTCATCCAACGCACTGCCGAGCCTACGCGAATCGCCGAGCCACTAGAAGGAGGCTGAAGAGGAATGATCGAATCCCTTCTGCTTACCACAGCACGCGTCTACACATTCGAACAGCAACGGATATTGACGAATGCGAGCAGCTTTTTCTTCGAGCGCGACGAACGCTTGTTCCTCGTGACGAGCCGACACGTGTTGTTCGACGCGCCGAGCAAGCACTACCCCGACCGTATTGAGATCGAATTGCACACCGACCCGAAAAATATGGTCAGATCCACCGGATTTTCGCTACCGCTTTACCGCAATGGCGCGAGCGTCTGGCGGCAGGGGCTCGACATCGCCGGAGACATCGACGTCGCCGTGATCGAGATTGAACGCGCCGCGCTGCCAGTCCCGACCGTTTACCGGGCCTTCACGCCCAAGCACCTGCTCGGCGCGATGGATCAGGTCGAAATCGGCTCCTCACTCCTTGTCGTTGGCTTTCCACTCGGTTTTCACGATACGCTGCACCACATGCCGGTGGTGCGTCATGCTGTGATCGCGTCATCCTTCGGCCTGCGCTTTCAGGGCAAGGGCTATTTCCTGACGGATGCGCGCACGCACAGGGGCACCAGCGGCGCCCCCGTAGTGATGCGCACCTTTGACCGGGCGCCGATCCAGGGTGATTTGCCGTGGATTCTACTCGGCATCCATTCGGCGCGCCTCGATGTCGGGACCCGCGATCTGATACTGGATGAGGCCCTAGGGTTGAACTGCGCTTGGTATGCCGACATATTATTGACACTGACCGAACATTGAGCGTGGATTACGACCCAAGCGCCCCCTGACCGATGGTCAAAGTGACGATCACGCAGGCGATGGCCTTTGAAAGGTAAAGCCCCGATTTGGAAAGGTCACGCTGCGCCAGCTCCATGGGGTGGCTCTGGTGCAAACAGCGGAAGCGGGGCATATTTGCCGGCGAACGCGCTGAGCAGAGGACCTGTATCCATATGCTGAGTATTGAAGAACTCTTCAGAGGCCGGCATTTCGACCGGGAGATCATCATCCTCTGCGTGCGGTCGCATCTGCGGTTCAAGCTGAGTTTTCGAGACTTCGGTTCGCAACACATAACCAGGTCAACGAAGCGAAACTTTCGGCCGAAATTACATTTATGCAACAACGCCTACACCACGTGCTTTATGTTATGTGCCGGGTAGCGGAAGGGCGCGAGGCCAGTCCGATTGCCGCCGTCATCGCTTCGCAAGTGAGGAAACGGGCTCAATGTGCGCCGCTATTGGACCAACGTCTGCGGCGCATGCGCGATTAAGCATCAGTGCACGCCGATCGAGCAGCGGCGCGTCACCCGCTGGATGCATAGCGCAGCTGCGCCAATCTCGCGGGGGACTCCGTATAATCGCCCGCTCAATTCCGGCGGCCCCAAGGTGTGGGGCGCGCCACACGTGATGGGCCGGGAGGCGGGGGTAGGAACCATCCAGGCCCTTCCCGTTTCGCGGACCCACGGCCTTCCCTGTGGGGCGCGCGGCCCTGATGAGGTCACGAGAGAATGGGGCCAACGCGGGCAGAGGCGCGGCCAAGTCGAGGTCGCGCCCCGCAACGGCAACTCTATTTTGCGCCGTTGTCCTTAGTCTCGGTTTCCGTGCTCTCGGCTTTCGCCTTTTTGGCCTTGTGCTTGTGCTTTTTATGCTTCGCAGGCTTAACCGGCGCGCCCTTCTCCGCTTCGGCGGCGGGCGCATTGACATCTGGAGCCTGCGCGAAGGCGGGCGTCAAGGAGGCAAAGGCTCCTACGATTGAAACAACGAGCAGTTTTTTCAGCATATGCGTCTCCAAAGTGAAGCTTTCAAAAATCCGCTAAAGCCGCAGTTGCGTTCGTTGCCGTCCTTCCTTGGCTTCCAATGCGTATTTCGAAAGCAGTGGAAATATTCCATGGTTCCTAGGGCCTGTCATCAATTGAGACGATGGCTGCGGAGAGGGTGGATCGCGGCGAGAAAATTTCGAGCTGTTTTGTCGAGTAGCGATACCCCGAGACTGCTTGAGCTTACAACGGAAATTCTCGATCAGGCTGCGAGCTTTATAGAGGTCTTTGTCGTGAGGGCGCGGCTCTTTGCGGTTGGCTTTTGTGGGAATGACTGGCTCTATTTCGGCGTGGCGCGAGGGCTCGATCACTCGCTCGTCGGCGTCGTAGGCCTTGTCGGCAAGCAGCGCGTCAGCCCCAAGCCCCGGCAAAAGCGCGTCGGCACCCTCGAGATCATGCGCCTGTCCGGGCGTGAGATGGAAGCCGGTCGGAGGGGGATAAGCCTGGGAAACTATCTGACTCCCGCGCCGATCTGGGTCGCGAATGGCGGCGTCGAGGTTGGTGAGACCAAAGGTCGGTTTAGTCGGCTGAGCTATCGTTATTTCGGAGCCCGGCCTCTCACAGAAGACGGAATCATGAAGTCGCCCGCGGTGGGAACCGTCAATGCGCGTGTTGGCTACCGGTTCGACCATGGCTGGAAGTTCAATGTCGACGCCTTCAATATTCTGAACTCTGCCATCGACTATCACGTACGCTGATCTTAGATCTGGATCGACGCGAGCAGTGAACCGAAGTTAGAGCCAGACCGCATGCCGGATGGCCTCGGGGCGAGAAGCGATGACGGCGCATTCCGAAGCAATCACGCCCCTGAATGCAGCATTGCCTGGGGTATTTTCCGAACCTTCCCGCTTGTCAATGGATGGTGTGATATTGTCATCGCGGAGAACAACAAATTGCGCAAGCCAATGAGAGATGAATCGCCCGCAATCTTGAGGAGATCAGTCATGGGCAGCACTGCTGACAGGATCAAAGACATTGGGCCACAGCCGCAAGCATTCGACATTGAACGCGCGACGAAGGAAAACGCAAATTACCGTTCAGTCGCCTGGAGCGGGCGCTACCTGCAAGTGACGCTGATGTCGATCCCCGTTGGCGGCGACATTGGCCTTGAAATGCATCCGGAGACCGATCAGTTTCTCCGCCTCGACGCTGGCAGCGGCCGAGTGCAGATGGGAGCCGCGAAGGACAAGCTGACTTTCGAAAAGGAAGTTTCAGACGGCTGGTGCGTCCTCGTTCCGGCGAGGACCTGGCACAACATCACCAATATCGGCGCGACGCCAATGCAGGTCTATGCGATCTACGCGCCCGCCCATCACACGCCCGGGAAGGTGCAGGCGACGGCGGCGGCGGCCGAATCCGACAAAGACGACGAGCCAGCGGCTTGGTCAGTGCAGCCAAGACATGCGCCCGACAAACACGGGTGACCCAATTGTTCTTCAAGAACGGGAGCATGTCAGTTTATGGCGACCTTGTTGCATGGAGACTTGTGCGTGGCGTTTGAACGTTGAGGCGCACGCCCGCGTTTGTTCATCCGATTGAGGGCCTCAACGGCGATCGCAACTTCAGTCGCACGCCGGGCGTCGCGGCGTGACTTCAATGCGTCGCCGATGACGCTCTTATAACGGCGCATGGCAGCCTCGACTTTTGAGCGCTTGTTGTAGCCGGATTCCTTCTGCCAATTCATCCGCCCATGTGTGGCAACCGCAAGGACATACAAATCCCACTGGGTTGGCAAGATGGTCGCTGTCGCTCCGGGCACCGCCCCCTTGCAGGGTGGAACGATGAAGTGGGCGGACGGATTTCGGGCGAGGATGGCGTCGTATGTCGCAGCCCTGTCGTATGCGCCATCGGCCGTGAAAGAAGCGGGAGTTTTCGTCAGTTGATCCAATAGCGCAGGGACATGGGAGGCGTCGTCAGCATCCTTGTCCGTGAGATCAAAGGCGACAATCTCGCCGCTCCCGGCGTCAATGCCAATGTGTAACTTGCGCCAGGCACGGCGTTTTGTTGCTCCGTGCTTTTCAAACAACCATTCGTCGGCGCCACGCAATTTCAATCCCGTGCTATCAACAATCAGGTGGAGCTCGTCCGTTCCAATCTGCGCGGGTTTGCCGACAGGCAATCCACACGCCCGCCGGCTCAGCGTCGTATGATCGGGAACCGGCAGATCAATCTCCAGCATTTTCATGATAGATCCGATCAGACCTTCGCTCTAGCGAAGAGCCAATCGAAACACCGTTAGCAAATTCAACGCGGTTTCGATGGCAAGATCGGAATAATGGCGCTGTCCGCCCGGCGTTGTTCGAGGCTGGGCCTTCCAACCCGCAATCGCCTCGGGCGTAAACCAAATAGTCAGGCTGCCGCGATTGCGCAGGGATGCGTCATACTCGCGCCAGTTCGTGACCCGATGCCGCTGGCGGGGAATGTGGCGTCTGCCCTTCGAACGAAGCTTGAAAGGCCTGAGCGGCCCCCGACAGGAAAATAGGAAGCCTTTTGCGCCGCCATTCCTTAAGATCCTGATTCGCAACCCTCCAAGCAACAAGGTTGCTCATCGGCGGGGACGAGGCCGCGCGAGAGTGGCGCGGTGCGAGACAGGTCGCTTTCAATTGGCCGCTCATGCAGCCTTGAATTCTGCTTAAATTATGCACATTCATCAGCATGGACGCGGACGCTACCGTCAGATTGAGTTTTGCCCTTATCATACTTATCGCTGGCGACCTCTTGCACCCGAGACAGTCCATAATCTTGGATTGCCTTATGCGACGACTTAACAACGACAGGCTTTCCTGTTGCCGTGTCCTTTGCTTGGATTGAAATGCCGGTGAGGTCAGGACTTTCCACCGTTGTGCCCGTGAAATTTAAAGGCATTGGCGAACTCCTAGCTCGATTTGTTTGGTGAGGAGACTGTCTACTCGATGCGGGCTGTAGAGGCCAGATTGAGGGCTGTGGTGCAAAATCTCCGTGACGAAACTACGAATGGCCAGAGGTTCATGCAGCGAGCGCTGCGTTCCAGATTTCGGGCGCAGGGTGTCTTTGATGCGAAGCGCTCCGAGTTTGAACTGACCTTTCCTGATCCGGTGCGCGAGCTCGATACCAGCGATGGTGATCGAGGCAGTTCGGAACCGCTTCAACCCAAGCATTGGGCCCAAGCGAAGCTTGATCGATCGATGATCCTGTTCAGTGAGCTTGTTCAAGTATTTTGAAGAACGAATTTGAGTCCACGCGCCGCCTTGATGAGAGCCGGCCTCGCAAATTCGGACGGTAGCTTGAGTGGATTTTCTGCCTGACAGCGGCGAGGATTCTCGCCGCGAATCAGGAGCATTCGATGACGAAGAGGAGCCGCCGGACGCATTCTCCGGCGTTCTGTTGCGTTAGCGGAGGCGGCGCGGTTTGGGTAAGCTGTGGGCCCGCCCAACACCGTTTAGATCGGCCCCCATGATCGACTTCAAAGGACACCGCTTTGAAAAGACCGTCATCCTGCTTTGTGTCCGTTGGTACCTCGCCTATCCCCTAAGCTACCGAGACCTGAAGGACATGATGCTCGAGCGGGGCGTTGAGGTTGACCATTCCAACATTTACCGCTGGGTCCAGAAGTTCACGCCGCAGTTAGAGGCCGCCTTCCGGAAAGGCGAGAAGCGTGCGGTCGGCAACAGTTGGCGGATGGACGAGACCTACCTCAAGGTCAACGGTCAGTGGAAATACCTCTACCGAGCCGTCGACAAACACGGGCACACCATCGACTTCTTGTTGGCAGCCCATCGCGACAAAAGAGCCGCTCTGCGCTTTTTCAAGAAAGCGGTGGGGCAACACGGTCTGCCGGAAAAGATCACGATCGACAAGAGCGGGGCCAATGCCGCAGCCATCGAGGCGCTCAAGGAGGAAACGAGCCAAGAGATTGAGATGCGGCAGAACAAATACCTAAATAACATCGTCGAACAGGACCGAGCCGTCAAGCGAGTGGTGCGGCCGATGCTCGGTTTCAAATCATTTCGCTCGGCCCGAACCACCTTGCAAGGTATCGAACTCATGCACCTGATCAACAAACGCCAGATGATTTCCAATGCGGGCGAAAATCTTTCCGTCGCAGAACAGTTCTATTCGCTAGCCGCCTGAAACACCCCCGAGGAGCAACCTGACTACACTCTAAGGAAATTAACGCAACAGAACCCAACACCTTTCCTGACCATCTGCCGTGCGAGCGCGTGGTGATCGAGGCGCCGAAGGCCTGCGCCTGCTGCGGCGGTTCGCGCCTGCGCAAGCTCGGCGAGGATGTGACACGGACGCTGGAGACGACGCCGCGCCAGTGGAAGGTCATCGAGACCGTGCGGGAGAAGTTCACCTGCCGGGACTGCGAGAAGATCTCCCAGGCGCCGGCGCCGTTCCATGTCGTCGCGCGCGGCTGGGCGGGGCCGAGCCTGCTGGCGATGATCGCCTTCGAGAAGTTCGGCCAGCATCAGCCGCTGAACCGTCAGGCCGAGCGTTATGCGCTGGAAGGCGCGCCGATCGCCTTGTCGACCATGGCCGACGCCGTCGGTTCCATCTGCGCCGCGCTCGATCCGCTGCGGCGCCTCGTCGAGGCGCATGTGCTGGCGGCGGAGCGGCTGCACGGGGACGACACCACGGTTCCCGTGCTGGCCAAGGGCAAGACCGACACAGGCCGCTGCTGGGTCTATGTGCGCGACGACGCGCCCTTCGGCGGCGCCGGGCCGCCGGCGGCGATGTTCTATTACTCGCGCGATCGGCGCGGCGAACATCCGCAGGGCCATCTGGCGAACTGGTCCGGCATCCTGCAAGCGGACGCCTATGACGGCTACGGCAAGCTGTATCTGCCGGGGCGCGAGCCCGGCCCGATCCGCGAGGCCGCGTGCTGGGTCCATGCGCGGCGCCCGTTCTTCGCAATGGCGGACATTGACGAGAATGCGCGGCGCAAGGCGGCGGGGAAGAAAGAGATCCCGCTCTCGCCGATCGCCATCGAAATCGTGCGCCGGATCGACGCGCTGTTTGCGATCGAGCGGTCGATCCTCGGCAAGAGTGCGGAGGAACGTCTCGTTGTTCGACAGGTGTCGAGCCGCCCGCTCGTCGACGCGCTGGAAAACTATCTGCGCGAACAGCTCGCCAAACTCTCGCGTGGGCACGATCTCGCCAAGGCGATCCAGTACATGCTGAAGAGGTGGCCGGCCTTCACGCTGTTCCTCGATGACGGGCGCGTGTGCCTGTCGAACAATGCCGCCGAGCGCGGACTGCGCGGCATCGCCCTTGGCAGGAAAAGCTGGTTGTTCTGCGGCTCTGACCGCGGCGGCCAGCGTGCCGCAGCGATGTACAGCCTGATCGTGAGCGCGAAGATGAACGGCGTCGATCCGCAGGCCTGGCTCGCCGACGTTCTCGCCCGCATCGCCGCCCACCCCGCGCATCGGCTCGAAGAACTGCTGCCGTGGAACTGGCGCAAGAAGGATCAGCCCACCTCGGCGCTGGCAGCATAACCGCGGCGGACCTCTCCTGCGGCCTACGGCGTAGGCTTACGTGGATCACACGCGCTAGATTCGCGATTAGGAACGAACGTCGCGTCGACGAGTTGTAACGGCAGCAGCTGTAATCAGAATGGGCCGTCCCAGTGAAAATCCTTTATGTTTCTGCCGTTTTAGTCCTTTCCATGATCGCCATGCCTACCCGCAGATTCCAGAGGCTGTCTTAAGGGAGCTATTGTCGGCGGAGTCGCCGGCCACTACGCAGGTCATCATGGCATTATAGGTGCGGCCATGGGGTGCACTATTGGACGACATGAGGCGCGAAAACATGACCGTGAACGCTATCGAGACGAACGATCGCGGGAACACTGAACGTGCAGACCTGCATCTAATCGTCGGGGAGCAGGATGCGCGCTAATTGTTTATTGCGAGCAACGAGGGAATATCCGGCGAAGCCGGATATTATGGAGAAGCCCAAGCCGAAGCCATCGCCCTGAAAGGATTGGACACCATGGATACCCAGACGCTTCTCATCATTATTATTCTTGTTCTCCTCCTGGGCGGAGGCGGCTGGTACGGCCGGGGACGCTGGTTTTAGGCGCGGCTCCGGTAGAGCCTGCGCCGATCCGGGAGGAGAAGGGCGGCCCTAAGCGGACTTCCGCCCTGCGGGGCCGACTAGTTCGCCTTCCTGCTTCCTTCCAGCCACGGGGTCGCCGCTGTGATTCATCAAATGGAGGGCTAAAAAATGTCAGTGTCCATTGCGTATTGGGTCTTGATGCTCATTTGGCTTGTATTCGGGCTCGCCACGAATTGGCCGGGCCGCGGATTTTTTGGGCCTTATGGCGGCGTCGTGAATAGCCTGCTGCTGTTCGTCCTGTTCGTCCTGCTCGGATGGCATGTTTTCGGCGCGCCGATTCACGGGTAGGTCAGAAGCCTCGAACGACCGTCTCAGCAGCTCATTGAGCTTGAGACGGTCGGCGACGGCGGGGGCCTTGAATCTCTGCACGAAGTCATCCGGCATTCTGAAATTGATTGGAACGGTCACAGGTTTTGGTTCCCGCGCCACGAAAGCGGGACTACGCGCGGGCATATCGGGAGCCGGGGTCGCCGTTCCTTTGACGGCGAGGGTCGGTTTTACTTTTACATTGCAACGGTCGAGGCTGGAAGCTCGCGGTGTGAGTTCGTGATGCGCCGTGCATTAATTAACAATTTCGCAACGCGGGTTCCGCCCGAAAAATTGCGCCCTTTTGAGAGATACGCGGCGGCGACGGAAAATGTCACCGCATCGCCGCGCTATCACGCGCAAGCCAAACTGTACGACCGCCCCCGGTCTGCCAATCCTCAATGGCGTGAGCGAGAACCCTGAAGCCGATGCCGTCGAGTAGTGCGGTGTATTCGTCCGGGTTCAAGCTGGCGTGGTAAAGCGGGTCGCCTCGATATGACCCGACGCGTTCACCGTATGCTGGACCGCTGTTGAACATGAGCACGGCCGCGGGCGCGGCATGTTGGGCGAATACGTCGAACATACGGCGTTGGTCGTCCGGAGTGAGGTGAAAGAAACTGTCCCACGCAAGTATGCCGTCAAACTTACGGGAAAGTTCAAGCTGCCGCATGTCGCTCACGAGCCATTCATGCTCAGGGAGGCGTTTCCGACACAACGAAACAAGCGTTGGAGACGCATCAATTCCCATCACATGAAGTCCGCACTCAGCCAGGTATTTTGCAACCGGCGACCCCGACCCGCACCCTAAATCGAGGACCGCTGCGCCCCCCGGCAGCGCAGCGACAAATCGGTCGTGCCATGGCTTATCGTTCCAGGTTTCGACGTAGCGATTGCGGTCAGCATCCCAATCACGGGCATGACGCTCGTAATGCTGGATGATGCGACCCGCCATGTCCTTCATAGCTAGAGATTAGCCAAGCGCAGCTCCGTACGAAACGGAGAAAAATCGTCTCTCTCAAAAACGGTCGTTTTTGAGAGAGGCGCGCGGGCGGGCGCTTCGCCCCCCGAAATCGTCGAAATTACCTCTCAAAACTCATTCTTGATTCCTGTCTCTCAAAAGCTCATCGTACGGGTGAGATTGGAGAGAGCAAATCATGGCATCGAAGCCGAGCACGACGACAAAGAAGGCCGCGCCCCGAAAGAAGCGTCCGCCTCCGAGCAGCAAGCCGACGCGCCATCCTTGGACGAGGAAGGACGGTGAGATTCACCGAGCAGGATACCGTATCGGCTACGCTCGAGTTACAACGCTCGACCAGAACCTCGCCTTGCAGCAGGACGCCCTCAAGGAGGCGGGGTGCGAGAAGATTTTCATCGAGCAGATGTCGGGAGCAGTCGGCGACCGCCCTGCCCTGCGCGATGCCCTCGAATACGCTCGCAGCGGCGACACCATCATCGTCTGGAAGCTCGATCGCTTAGCGCGGTCGATGAAGCAGCTCATCGAGACAATCGAGGGCTTGCGGGTGCGCGGCATCGGGTTTCGGAGCCTGACGGAGGCGCTCGATACGACGACGCCGCAAGGCGTCTTGGTGTTTCACCTTTTCAGCGCTCTGGCGGAATTCGAGCGCGCGCTCATTCGAGAACGCACCCGCGCGGGGCTTAGAGCGGCGAAGCGTATGGGGCGCACAGGCGGCCGACCGGCCAAATTGCTCGAAGACGATCTCGACGTTGCTAGGACGCTTCTCGCCAATCCCGACATCACAGTCGCTGAAGTTGCCGACCGCCTTGGCGTGTCTCCCGCAACGCTCTACCGCTACTTGCCCGCTGCGCGAACTGCGAATAGCCTTGCCAAATGAGCCGCAGCCAGAAGGGAACTGTCGCGGACTTCTGAGACCTGTTTTGAGACGCGGAAACGAGGCCTTACGCGCTGCGCCAAGGCCTCGGCTGAAGTGTCTCAGAAACCTTCATTTTTCGGACAGTCGCTCGCGCCAAAGCTGCACCGCAGAGGATCAGTCGTCCCGCGGCGTGAAAGTCACATGGGTAAGCGACACGGTGAGGCCGTGAGCGTCGCTCTTCGTCTCAATCTGCGCCTTAACCTGTTGGGCTAGAGCCTTTACGAGCGTGCTGCCAAGGCCATCAGACGACGCCGGCGTTTCGCCTGGCCGTCCCACGCCATTGTCCGCCACGGTCAGCCGCCAATTGTCGCCAGATGTTTCATATTTGACCACAATTTCCGCGTCGGGCCGATTGGTTGGAAATGCGTATTTCAAGGAGTTGATGACTAACTCGGTCACTATGAGGCCGAGACTGACAGCGACGGTCGAAGCAGCACAGGCATCGTCGAACTCGTAACGAAGCGACACGCGTCTATTGTCGTCGACCATGGAGCAAACGAGGCTATCGCAAATCGTCTTGAAATAAGGAGGCAGGCTAACAGTCTTGGCTCGGGCAGCGCCGTCGATATGCCGCTGCATCTCAGCGACGGACATGACACGCGTGTAAGCGTCTTGAAGATGCTTCCGCGCCTCCTCGGAGGTAGTCGCGCGCGTCTTGATCATCAGGATGTTGGCGATGATTTGCAGGCTGTTGGATATGCGGTGCTGCATTTCCAGCAGCAACACGTGCTTCTCCTTAAGCAAATTCTGGGTCTCAATAAGAAGTTCCTGCTTCTCCCTTTCGATCGAGCGGCGCTCAGTGACGTCGTGAAACAAGACCAAAATGGCTTTGTGGACGTTGTGAGCAAAGAAGACCTCGCTCACCTCGACGACCAGACACCGTTTTCCGATGCGCGGAAAATCCTTCTCGATTTCAACGGCTTTGCTGGCTGTGTGATCGGCCAGGGCCTTTTCGAGCAAGGCCACGAGACCGACAACATTCAAGCTGCCGTCTAGAATGTCATAAACCGGATGGCCGTCGACCGCTTCCGGCTCAACCTGGAATTCCCGAAGAAAGGATCGGCTGGCTGTTTTGACGTTGAGCTGGCAATCGAGCACCAGAAGCGGGTCGCGCACTGTGTCGACGATCGCGTGCGCCAGCAGCGCCGCGTATTGAGGGTCCAACGGTTCCGTAGTGATTTCGAAAAATCCCTTGGAGTTTTAGCGCGCAACCCTTTGCATCGCACCATGGCGCGCTTTTGAGGCGCATAGCAAGCGAAGCTATCAGGCCGTCAGGCTTGTTATGTGTGCAGTGCACCATAGCTAACCCCGGACGTACGCAACGGCCGCCAAACAATCCCAACTGGCCGAGCAAGGGGAATCCCGACATGCAAGGCAAAAAACTCTTCCTGTGCGCCTTGGCGCTGACGTCCTTTTTCGCGAACTCTCCCGGGATGGGCGACGAAGCGAAGGTGACGATGAAGCCCCTCATGGCCGCCAGCCATGCGTCGGGTTCGAAGCACATCCTCAGTTTTTTCGTGAGTAGGGACGGCGTTTGTAACCTGACCCTGATGGTGTCGGAACTGGAAAACAGCCATCCCGAGGAGACGGGTTCGCGAGTGTTGGTAGCGCTCGACCCGTTTAAATCGACCCGCCTAGACATCGCCGACGGTAAATCTCTGGAATTCGTCTGCGAGCAATCGGCCGCGATGATGACCGTGTGGCGCGTCGATCGGATTTCCTATCTGGAAAAAATGTAGATCGCCAATGCGCCGGAGCCGCGTGGTGGAGAAAAGATGATAATCCACCAAACCCAAAATCTCACCAAATAGATTGGTCAACGACTGATAGTAAATGCAAATAGCTTTGCTTTAAGGCTGAATCAGCCCTCAACTTGTCGTGGATAGGATATTTAAGGTTCTGTCGCAAATTTTTGTCTGAAGTCGGCCTGGGTTACGCTAGTTGGCGGGGCAGGCGGAACAGCGCGATGATCGAGTTCAAAGGGAGCCATTTCGAACGTGACGTGATCCTCTGGGGCGTGCGCTGGTATGTCGCCTACCCGATCAGTTACCGGCAGCTCGAGGAGATGATGGAAGAGCGCGGGGTCGAAGTCGACCATTCGACGCTCAATCGCTGGGTCATGAAATACGCGCCCGAGCTGGAGCGTCAGTTCCGTTCCCGCAAGCGGCCGGTCGGCGCCAGCTGGCGGCTGGATGAGACCTATGTGAAGATCAAAGGTTCCTGGAGATATCTCTATCGGGCTGTCGACAAAGCCGGCGCCACGGTGGACTTCCTGCTGACGGCAAAGCGGGATCGCAAAGATGCGTTGCGGTTCCTGCGCCGAGCGATCGGTCAGAACGGCGCGCCGAAGAAGATCACGATCGATAAGAGCGGCGCCAACACCGCTGCAATCGAGAGCTACAACGCCGAGAACGAGGCGAACATCGAAATCCGACGAAGGAAATATCTCAATAACATCGTCGAGCAGGACCACCGAGCGATCAAGCGGGTGGTGCGGCCGGCGCTGGGGTTCAAATCCTTTCGCTCGGCCGCAGCAACGCTCGCCGGCGTCGAGCTCATGCACATGATCCGAAAAGGGCAGTTGCAAACGACGGGCAAATTGCGCCCAGCGAAGCAGTTCTACGCTCTCGCCGCATAAGCCTCGAGAGGCCCGCTGTCGCGCGTCTCGCCCTCACGCAAAATTTGCGACAGAACCGTGACGCCCGCCTGCGCGCACGCTAGACCGGGCCGAAGGCGCTGGGACCGCGCGGTGAATAGATTGATCGGTCTCTTGATGACCCTGAGCGGGCGGTGAGCCCAGCCAACTTGAATGACGCGAAAGCAGTGTCGCGACCTCCAAATCCACCTGGAAACGGGAACCATCGGCGCCAGTTCGGCGTTCACGCGGGCGTTCACGCGGGAATGTCGGTGGAATTTGCTCGAATATCACGAAATGGCCGAATGCTCCTCTATTTCCATACAGGAAAGGAGTGTTCAAAATGGCTAAGGTTGTCCTCGTGCTGTATGACGATCCCGTCGACGGCTATCCTAAAACCTACCCGCGCGACGATCTGCCGAAAATCCTGAAGTATCCAGACGGTCAGACTGTGCCCAACCCGAAGGCGATCGACTTTACGCCGGGCGCATTGCTTGGCAGCGTCTCGGGGGAGTTGGGACTGCGCGAATATCTCGAAAGCCAAGGCTACACGGTCGTCGTCACCTCGGACAAGGACGGGCCGAATTCTAGGCTTGAGCAGGAGCTGCATGATGCGGAAATCGTCATCTCGCAGCCGTTCTGGCCGGCTTATCTGACGGAGGAACGCATCGCCAAGGCCCCGAAGCTCAAACTCGCGGTGACCGCGGGCATCGGCTCCGATCATGTGGATCTGCAGGCGGCGATCGATCGCAAAATCACGGTCACGGAAGTCACCTTCTGCAATTCGATCAGCGTCGCCGAGCACGTCGTGATGATGATCCTCGGCCTCGTGCGCAACTATATTCCCTCCTATAACTGGGTCATCAAGGGCGGTTGGAACATCGCCGACTGCGTCTCGCGCTCTTACGACGTGGAGGGCATGCATATCGGCACCGTGGCCGCCGGTCGCATCGGTCTTGCGGTGTTGCGACGCCTGAAACCCTTCGACGTGCAGCTGCATTACTTCGACCGCCATCGTCTCCCGGAGGCGGTGGAGAAGGAGCTCGATCTGCATTGGCATGCGAACGTCGAGGATATGGTGTCGGTTTGCGATGTGGTGACGATCAACTGCCCGCTCCATCCTGAAACAGAGCATATGTTCGACGCCAAGATGCTCTCGAAGATGAAGCGCGGCGCCTATCTCGTGAACACGGCCCGCGGAAAGATCTGCGATCGCGACGCGATCGTGTGCGCGCTCGAGAGCGGCCAACTCGCAGGCTACGCGGGCGATGTGTGGTTCCCCCAACCAGCGCCGAAGGATCATCCCTGGCGCGCCATGCCCCATCATGGCATGACGCCTCATATCTCGGGGACCTCGCTTTCCGCGCAGGCGCGCTACGCCGCCGGCGTGCGCGAGATCTTGGAGTGCTGGTTCGAGGGAAGGCCGATCCGCGACGAATATCTCATCGTAGACGGCGGCAAGCTCGCTGGAGTCGGCGCCCATTCCTACAGCGCCGGCGACGCCACAAAGGGTTCGGAAGAGGCCGCGCGGTTCCAGAGAGCCTCGTAGCCTAGCCGAGCGCCGTAGAAAGGGGGAGGCGGCCGGTCGCCCCCCTTTTATTGGACGCCTTCACTCGTTCAGCCGGGCGCGAGATGGGCGCTGAATGTAATTCGTGGCGGGGGTCCGACGCCGATCGGCGCGGAGTCACGAGCGCTAAACTTTGATTTAGCTGTCGCGGAAATCGCTGAGCGGGATCAAAGTGGGTATCTGCAGAACGCAGGCTTAGATATTTCCTTCGCGCCCAGCCGCCGATCAATGCGGATCAATGCGAAGAGGAGCGTCGGAACGCGATGGCCGAAGACGAGAATTGGTTCGATCTCTGCTCTCTGGAGGAGGCATCACGGGCGCCGCTCCGCCGCGTCAGAGCTGGCAACATGGAATTTGCGGTTTCCTTTAAAGACTCAAGAGTCGGGGTAATTTCCAATGCCTGCAATCATTTCGGCGGCCCCCTTGGCGAAGGGCGGTTGGACGGGGAGTATATTGTCTGTCCATGGCACAATTGGAAATTCCAACGTTGCTCTGGGGTCGGCGAACCTGGCTTCGAAGGAGATTGCGTCCCGGCCTATCCGGTGAAAGTCGAAAATGGGCGCGTGCTCGTGGATCTGAACGCCGCCACGAAACGCGAGCGGACGCCGCACGCACAGCATCCGCTTGCAAGACGGATCCAACGCGCCCCCGGCCCGCTGCGTCTCGCGGGCATCGCAACCTCAGTGATGGATGCGTCGAACCCAAGGTTTTCCGGCTCGGAACACGTACTCGCTCAAGCTTTGAAAGCCGCTAACGAACTTGGCGCTGAGACGCGGCTGATCAGCTTGAACGAGCTAAAATTCCGCGCCTGCGAAGGATACTATTCAAAATCCGCGCATGCGTGCACTTGGCCGTGTTCGATAACGCAGATGGATGAAAATGATCAGATGGATCGCATATATGAGGCTCTGGTGCATTGGGCTGACGCAATTCTCGTAGCGTCGCCTATCCGTTGGGGCGCTGCCTCCTCGCTCTATTTCAAGATGGCCGAACGGCTCAATTGCGTTCAAAACCAGATCACAATCGCCAATCGCGTGCTTATTCGCAACAAGGTTGCGGGTTTCATCATTGTGGGCGGGCAGGACAATATTCAGGCAGTGGCCGGGCAAATGCTCGGATTTTTCGCCGAGCTCGGCTTCATCTTCCCCCAATTTCCCTTTATTGCCCACTCGCGAGGTTGGTCGCACGAAGATATGGAACGAAACGTCGAAATCGTACGCCATTCCAAGGAGTTGGCAGAGGGCGCGGCCATGCTTGCAAAACGCTGCTTCGATCTCGCGAAGGATCTGATTGCGCGTGAGGCCCCTGCTTCAATTCACCGCGGAGGTCGCAAAGCGCATTCGCTTCGCACCGAGCGACCCGAACCGTGACCTCGGCCATAGTGCTGAACGTGGCGTCGAGGGAGACGGAGAAGAGTGCCCTCCTACAAGCCCATTTGCAATTTTGCGGCACGTCCTTAGGGTGCACTGGCGCAAATTCCGTGAAGAGACGCGAAGTGGGATATGAACGTTCAATGGATGGCGCGGCTCTGCAAGGGAAAAACCTGACGAGCAATGCGCATCGTCGGTCTGCGCCGAAGCCGCCTGCGTTCACCCGCCTATCTGCGCCAATGCGCGGCGGACCGGCGTCGGAGATCTGCATATCTCCCGGTAGGGCGGGGCCTGTCGCAAACCCGTAGCGAGGCCGCAAAATCCCGGAGAAAGACCAAATTTCAGGGATCGAAACTATTTGAAGTCCGAAGCAGATCGCGAGCAATTCGTTCGGCTCTGTTGCATTAGCGAAAAATCGTCCAGAGCGAGGTGAAAAATCCGTGCAAAATCAGAGGGCGATTTTTCGAATTTTCGGCCAAAACGGCTTAATGGGTTTTGTCGCAAATTTTGCTGAGCTATGTGCAGCGCTTATGATTTTCGGGAGGACGTCCGGCGGAAAATACGATGATCGAGTTCAAGGGCAGCCATTTTGAGCGTGACGTGATCTTGTGGGGCGTGCGGTGGTATGTGGCGTATCCCATCAGCTACCGGCAACTCGAGGAAATGATGGAAGAGCGCGGCGTCGATGTCGACCATTCCACCCTCAATCGGTGGGTCGTCAAATATGCGCCATTGCTGGAGCGTCAGTTCCGCGCCCGCAAGCGCCCGGTCGGCGGGAGCTGGCGACTGGACGAGACCTACGTGAAGGTCAAAGGCTGTTGGAAATATTTGTATCGGGCCGTCGACAAGGCTGGCGCAACGGTGGACTTTCTGCTGACAGCCAAGCGGGACCGCAAAGCCGCGTTGCGGTTTCAGCGCAAGGCGATCGGTCAGCATGGCGCGCCGGCAAAAATCACGATCGACAAGAGCGGCGCGAACACGGCGGCGATCGAAAGCTACAAGGACGAGGAAAAAGCGGATATCGAAATCCGCTAAGTCAAATATTTGAATAACATCGTTGAACAGGATCACCGAGCCGTCAAGCGCGTGACACGGCCGATGCTGGGTTTCAAATCCTTTCGATCAGCCGCGGCGACGCTCACCGGGATCGAACTCATGCACATGCTCCGCAAGGGACAGCTGGGAACGACGGACGAATTGTGCCCAGCGCAGCAGTTCTATGCCCTGGCGGGGTAAACCAAATCATCCTCACTGCGCGCATCGCGTCTTCGGTGAAAATTTGCGACAAAGCCGATTTGTCCGCCTCCAGGATTGCCTCGATCACCGGGACGAGCGGACCCAGCTTTCGCCGCTCCACAGGTTTCGTGCGGACGTAGCCCGGCGGAGCTGTAGCGGCACATCTTCGCCACTCCGAATAATGCGTCGGTCAATTGGAAAATCGCCCGTTATCGCTCTCAAAAGCGGAGCGCCTGCGCTGCCGTGGCTAAAAAAGAGCCTATGGACGCAATGCGTTTTTGGTGGGATGTGCAAACGGAAATATCAATGCTTGCCGTAATCGAGAGGTACGCCTTTCCGCTGCGCCAGAATATAGGCCTCGAGCGCCTTCAGCCGGGGATCGTCGTCGGCGAAGGGCTTGCCACGAACAGGGTTCTCGACGCACCAGTTGATCATGTCGCGAAGCAGTGCAACGCGGCCTAACTGAACTTGGTATTTAGGATAGGTTTCGGGATGGGTATTGGCGCCGTCAGGATGGCACATATCGCAGGAGATGGCGTGGGTCCCGCCCAACGCCTTGGCGTCGTGGAAAATCCGTTTGCCCTCCGCAACCAGCTTGTCCGTCGACTCTTGCCAGATTTTCCTGTCACGATCAGTGAAGGCACCGTAGGTTTGGAACTGGCTTTTCGGCGGAGTGGTCGGAGGAGTCGCGCTGCCCTCGGATTGCGGGGAGGGCAGCGTCATCCTCTGTGCGTCAATCCATTCTGCATTCGGATGCTTGTCTCGCCATTTTTGCATAAGCGCGTCTGCAACCCGTTGCGCCTCTTCGCGCGTTATTGGATCGCCCGGTTTAATGCCCGGGACTTCCATCGAAGTTTCGCCGTCGCAGAGGCCCACAATGAGATTTCCGGCTTGCGAGACTGGAAGATTATGGCGAGGCATTTCATCCCCAGCGAGCGCAGGGCAAGCCGAAAGAATTGAAAGGGCGAGAGGGGCGAGTAGACGCACGCTTATTCTCCTTGGAAAATTTTCTGCGTCCTCCACGGCGCGGAAAGGAGCGGGTTAATAGGCGAAGCGCCGCTCCCTGCTAATAGCTCGACAGCGTCGTAGCTGGCGGACGATCTCGCGCGCCGTTCGAAACGAGATACGTCGAACGAATGCTCACCGGATCGCGGTTCCATAAGTTGTAGACCTTGTCGATCATCCCCGAGGTGAGCACGTCGATCTGGCCGTCGCCGCAACCATCAAAAGCGTTGAAAGGATCGGCGCGGTTCATCTGGACCGTCAGCTTGGGAAGGCCTTCCGGGGCGTAAGGCCACGGCCAGGCCGTCGAAAGAAGCCCGTAGAAATTGATTTTATCGATGCGATTGAGAAGGAGCTGGTGCGTATGGCCGTGAATGACGGTCACCTTGTCGAATCTCGCCAGGATCGCCTGAACTTCGTCGGCGTCTTCGGTCCAGAAATTCCAGTTCCGATAATACTTGTAGAGCGGCGAATGTGAAAAGACGATGATCGGGGTTTTCTTGTCGACCGCGGCGAGGTCTTGCTTCAGCCATTCGCGTCCTGCGGCGCCAACCTCGAAGCGCGACTGAACGCCATTATCGAGCCCGGCGACAGTCTGCATCCGTTCCATCGGCGTCATCCCGCGCGCTGTCCAGAAATCTTTCTCCTCGACGCTCATCAGCGTCACGAAATGCACGCCCTTGTGATCAAAGGAATATTGAGGCGCCCCGAAGAGCGCCCGCCACTGTTCGCCCATGTCGAGGAACCAATCATGTTCGCCAACCATCATCTTCACGGGCGCCCGCAACTCTTTGAGGATCTGGGCGCCGAGGGCGAGTTCTTGCTTCTGCCCGAGCTGGGCCAAATCTCCGCCAAAGAGAACGAAATCGGGTTGCGGATCGAGGGCGTTGACGTCGGCGACGGCTTTCAGGGCGGATCGGACAAAGCGGTCATTGACGTCCCGCGTGTAGAGATGCGTATCCGAGATATAGGCAAATGTGAAAGCTGGCCCGCCAGCTTCAGCGGCAGCCACTTCGACAAGCTGGAAGCTATGGGGAGCCACAAGCCCTTTTGCCGCAGCGAAGCCCGCCGAAGCGGCGGTAACCCGGAGGAAGCCGCGCCGCGACACCGCGCCAAGCCGTGTGAGACCCCTGAAAAAGGATTCCCGTTCCTCATAGTGCTTGGTCTCAACGCTCTTGTGCCGGCTTGACATGGGCTCGTCTCCTAGAACGCGCCGATTGTTGCGGGGTTGCGCAGGTCCGGAACGGGCGCGGCGTCGCCGAGATCGCCCTTCTTGCCCAGCGCCACGTCAGCGTCGCGCTGTGGCCGAGTGTTCCGGAGCGCTGTCTGCCTAGCCATCTCCGTCTTATTGAAGTCCGCGAATCGGTCATCGGTGAGCGTAAATAGAAAAGCGACAAGATCGTCGATTTCGGCCTCGCTGAGCGCCAGACGTTCCATTCCCCCGTCGAGGAACGGATTGGGGACGCCACCTTTGTTGTAATGGTCCATTACGTCCCACAGGGTCGTCAGCGAACCATCGTGCATATAGGGTCCGGTGATGCCGATATTGCGCAAGGTCTCGCTCTTGAAAGCGCCGATATCGGCTTGGTTTTTCGTTACCAGGAAGCGGCCGAGTTCCGAATATTCGGTCTGTAATGCGAGTTCGTCGATCTGCTTGACGTCGCCGCCCTTGATGATGGCGAGCGCCTTTCGAGCCAGCTCAACAAAATTTTGCTTGTGAGCGGCGACCCCGATGTTATGGAACTTTTGATCGGAAAAGAGCGGCGAAACCGAGTTGAACGCGTGACATGCGCTACACCGCGCTTTTCCCTGGAACAAGGCCCAACCGCGCTTGGCCGACTCGCTCATCGCGTTCTGGTCGCCGGCCATGAAGTGATCAAAGGGAGAATTGCCGGAATATTGAGTGCGTTCGAAGGCGGCGATTGCTACAGCGATGTCGTCATAGGTCGCCTCGCCTCCGAAGACGGATTTGAAGGCGGCGTTATATTCCGAAATGTTACGCACCTTGGCGACGACGTTATCGGGGCTTTTTTGAGCCATCTCGATTGGATTGATGATCGGAAGCTTGGCTTGGTCCTCAAGGGTCGGCGCTCGTCCATCCCAGAACTGAGTAGCCTGAAACATGGCGTTTAGAACGGTCGGCGCATTTCGCTGCCCAAGCTTTCCCTGAACGCCCGCCGAGGTTGCGGCGCCGCGATGATCTGTGAACCCCTTTGCCGGATCATGGCAGGTCTCGCAGGCGACAGAGTCGTCCAATGAAAGACGTTTATCTTTGAATAGCTTTTCGCCGAGAGAAATGAGCGCCTGTGTCGGCTCCCGGCTGCGGGCGATGGCCGTCGCATATAATTCAGAGGAGACGCCAAGCGGTAGCGTCAACGCCCCTGATGTAGACTGACTTTCGGCAGCCTTAACCGTTTGATCCCATCCATTAGCGCCGCCGGTTAACAGTCCCGCAACAATGGCGGCGGCGATGATCGTGAGCGGTGGCTTTGTCCTTGGCTTTCGCATCGTCGTTTACCCCCAAACGCATATTGCGAGGCTCTGCGAGACGAAGGGGTTTCTGTGGGCTGTCTGTGCCCTACCGCCTAAACGCTAACGCTATGGTTGGCGTTCCTAAAGCGCGCGATAATATATTCGAGGCTCGACTTACCAAAAAGACGGTCAGCAGGACCGTCAGACTGCTAGCTGTTGATCAGCGTGGGGTCCCGACGCCGATCGGCGTGCCAAGCTGTTGACTTTACGCAAATCGGCGGGGTCACCTCACCGTGCCGTTTCACACGGATCGAACGCATCGTCTCCACCGGCCAAGCGAGTCCGCTTGGCTTCTGGTACGACCAGGAGCAGACCGAATGGGTCGTTCTGCTGAGCGGCTCAGCGGGATTGATGTTCGAGGGGGAGGATGCTCTGCACATTTTGCGTTCAGGGAGCTATGTCGAAATCCCTGCCCACCTTCGGCATCGCGTCGAATGGACCGACGCAGCCGAGCCAACTGTTTGGCTGGCGGTGCACGCCAAATAGGAATAATCGGATGGGATCACTGGCCCCCTCAACCGCGCCTATCGAGGAAAGCCAGAAGCTCGCTTCAGCGATCAAGCGACGCTAATTTAGCGTGTCTCCGCGAAGACCGCTCTCCGTCGGGAACGGCGGCAACTGCCCGTAGGTCGCCGCATCTATGAGCGCTCCCGCAGCGATTTCGCCCATTCGATCGAGAAGATCATGCGACAGAGCGACTGAAGTCGGTCGAACTGTCGTGAGATCGACAATCTCCGTCAACGGTCGGTAAGGATTGCGAGTTGAGCAGCGGTGTCGTTCGTCATGGGCGACCTCTCAGAACTCTCACTCATTTAAGAATGGGGCAAAACGATCCTCCCCAAGAACGCTCGCAGCCCATGAAAGTGGTCACCAAGACGCACTGAGAACGGTTCTGTCGCAAACTTTTGTGCCAGAACGGCCTGAGTTATGATGGCTGGAATCCAGGGGCGGACAGAATAGCACGATGATCGAGTTCAAGGGCAGCCATTTTGAACGTGATCCTATGGGGCGTCCGCGGGTATGTCGCCTACCCGATCAGTTATCGGCAGCTCGAGGAGATGATGGAAGAGCGCGGGGTCGAGGTCGACCATTCGACGCTCAATCGCTGGGTCGTCAAATAGGGGTCAGCGCAGAATCTTCCCAAAATTGTACTCTAAGCTGCATCGAGTAGCTCGGATCGCGGGTTTCTGAGGGGCCGGAAGGCGTTCTGGAGAGGCTCGGTCGGCCAAACATAGTCGCCGTTGAAGGTGATGTGCTCCCAGCGGAGTGGCGCGATATGAGCGAGCAAATCGTCAGGGACCCGTTCGCCGCTGGAGCGCAGTTCGGCAACGGCGTGGCTGAGATAGACCGTATTCCAAAGGATGACGGCCGAGACGACGAGATTGAGGCCTGAGGCCCGGTAGCGCTGATTTTCGAAGGTCCGGTCGCGGATCTCGCCAAGCCGATGAAAGAACACCGCCCTGGCGAGCGCGTTGCGCGCCTCGCCCTTGTTGAGGCCTGCATTTGTTCGCCGCCGTAGAACGGGGTCGCTGATCCAGTCGAGGGTGAAGAGCGTGCGTTCGAGCCGGCCTATCTCTCGGAGGGTCTTCGCCAGCGCATTCTGTTTGGGGTAAGCCGCGAGCCGACGCATCAGGGTGGACGGTGCGACGGTCCCAGCTTTGATTGACGCCGCGAGGCGCAACGTCTCATCCCAGTTTTCGCCAATGATGCGAAAGTCGATAGCGCCGCCGATCATCGGGTCGAGAGATGCGTAGGTCGCACGAGCGTCCGCGACATAGAGGCGGCGATCGGCAAGATCGCGAATGCGCGGCGCGAATCTAAACCCCGTGAGATGGCAGAGACCGAACACGTGATCGACGGCGCCCGCCGTGTCCGTATAGTGCTCACGGATATCCAGCGAGCATTCGTGATGAAGCAGGCCGTCCAGAATATGCGCGGCCTCACTGGCGTTGGCCGCGATGACCTTGGTGTGAAACGGCGCGTAGCGAGCGGAGATATGCGTATAGAACTTGACGCCCGGCTCGGACCCGTATTTGGCGTTATAGTCGGCACGCGCTTCCCCATGCCCGCCCGCCTTGAAAAATTGTCCATCCGACGATGACGCGCCACCGTCACCCCATACTCTTGTGAATGGTTGCGCATGTATCGCCTCGGTCAGGCATGCCAGCGCCGCCTGATAGGTTTCGTCGCGAATGTGCCATTCCGCGATCCAGAGCAATTTCGAATGGCTGAATATCTTGGAGCTGCGCGCCATTCTGGCGAGGCCGAGATTGGTGGCGTCCGCGAGCAACGCCGTCATCAGCCCGATATTTTCCTCGGGCGGCGCTCCGGTCCGCAGATGACCGAAATGCTCGGCGAATCCTTTCCAACCGTTGACTTCGGCGAGAAGCTCGGTGATGCGCAGGCGCGGCAGCATGCCGTAAAGCCGCCGGGCGACATCGTCTACTTCGTCATTCTCCTCCCTGCGAATGGGGCTGATCGACAACCCCTCCGCAGTGATTGCCGCCTCGACAAGCTTGCCAGCCGACGCGAGAGCGTCGATTTCTTCGAGACGTGCTTTGAGCAAGACCATTCGCTCAGTGCGCCAGTCATCGAAGCGATCCGGGACGGCCAGTCCCTACTCGCCTTCTTGTCGCCGTGCGACAAAGGTCTCGGGCGGCAAAAGAAAATCGCCGAAGGCGCGGAATGCACGGCTGCCTTCGACCCAAATGTCTCCGGACCGCAAACTGTCGCGTAGCGTCATCATGACCGCGACCTCATATGCCCGACGGTCAAATGTAGAGCCTCGTCCAACGAGCTTGCGCCACGTCGCTTTCAGAAACGCTGTGGGCGGGCGCTGCGGGAGGTGTCTCGGCCGCGCCGCATGAAGTCCACGCAACAGTTCAAGCGCGTCGAGTAATAAGTCGTTTGGTTTCCATGAGCGGAATACAAATACATTGAGCAGGACCGGTATCATCCGGCGCACCGTCGGATATCTTTCGACGATTTCGATCAGATTGTCTTCGCGCGTGTTGGTGACGACAATGTCTGTTTCAGCGACAAGCGCTTTTAAGCGCTCCCAACCAAGCGAGCGTTCAACAGCCGCATCTTGGTCCTCTCCAGACTCCTTCGCCGCCAACATGGCTTTCGCCATGTGGAGCAGCGCACGCGCGGACGCATCGAGCGCTTTCGCTCGATGGAAAAGATTTTCTCTGTAGGTGCGATCGGCGCGGCGGTATACGCCGCCGAGCATCTTGTCGAACATGACAAGCGCCGCGTCCGTTAGGATAGCTTCCATCTCGCGGGCGAACACGACCAGAGCCGCCAGTCGGCGGGGCGTATCGAACCGCGAAAGATGCTGCGCGCTGAGAATAGCTGTTTCCTTGGCTATCGCCCTGTAACGCGCGCGAAGAATCCGTTGCTCGCGATCTGGCCCGACTCCCAAGCTACGAACGAATTGCAGGCGTTCGACGACGCCAACCAGGTTCTTCTGCGTCGGCGCCTCTCGCCAATCACGTAACCAGGCAAGCCGTGTGCGATCTCTGTCGTCGCTGACCGCGATCAACGCCTGCAATTCATTGATCGCCCGCTGCTCCAATCCCTCGATGAGATTCTTGTGGGCCTGCTTTCGGGCGCGAGCGCGAGCCGCCAGACCGATGCGCTCCAAAATTGTCGGCGCGGGCAACAAAATGCTGCGGGATCTCAAAGTCTCGATCATGGCTGCTACGATCGCGTGGCCACGATCCGTCCCAATTGCCTCGTCCGTCGCAATCTCCGCGACAGACCGATAATCGCCGCGACTGAAAGGACGAACGCGCAAATGCGATTGTATCTCACCGAGATGCTCACGACGGGTTTCGTCGCGCTGTGCGTATTCAAGATAAGCACCAGACTCAATTCCGAGCTGACGGGCCAAAAAGGCGAGCATTTCGGGAGCGGGAGTTTCTTCACTGCCAAGAACTCTGCCCGGAAATTTCAAATACGCAAGATGCACGGCGAATCCCAATCGATTGGCGTCGCGCCGTCGTTGACGGATCAACGTCAAATCATCGGGCGAGAGCGTGTAATGCCGGACGATTGCGGCCGGATCTCTCGGTGGGTCGAACAACTCAGCCCGAGATTGCGGAGAAAGAATTTCGTGCTTTTTCATTGTTGGCCCCCTGGAGCGCACCAAAATGGTGACGCTGCAGTTTGGCCGGAAATTCAAAAATCAGCATTCTGGACGCGAAATCAGTGGTCTAAATCCGGATGAGCCGCTGTTTTCAGCCTGGCCTACCCCCTTAAAGTACGATTTTGGGAAGATTCTGTGCTGACCCCTATGAGCGAGCGACAAGCTGCGTTCGGCCATCATTTCCACGAGATCTCGGAAACTGAGCTTGTATCGCAAATACCAGCGCACGCAGAGAATGATGATCTCCCGCTCGAAATGGCGGCCCTTGAAAAGCTCGTCGACGCTCAGCATCAAAATCACCCGGCCCAGCTAACCCTGCCGACTATGCCCCGTTCACCCCCTTTGCACCAGAGCCGTTCGCCTCGCTTGAAAACCAGCCCGCAACCAGAAAATTGCGCCAGCCTACCTCCATGCAACAAGGATTTTGAACCCGATACGCGCTGGCTTCCGGCCCTCCGGTTTCTATTCCCCGAAATCGGCGCACGCGTCCACGCCCACATCGAACAAAGAAAGCAGGCTCCTTTGAGAACGATCGAATAAGCAAGGGCCGCGTCGGTTTTCCGAGGCGGTCCTTGGGCTTGCAGCACGCTGCAAGCGAGTGAATCAGTCGCCTGCGCGCAGTTCGCTGAACGAAGTTGAAGAGGCCGCCGGATGTGGCCGCGCGCTTAACACGGCAAGACCCGAAGGGTCATGATCGAGCAGCGCGAGCGCGCTGCCGATTGCGCGGCTCGGTAAAAGATCGCCAGCTTCGTATTTTTGGAAGGCACGCGGCCCGCCGCCAATCAGTTCGCCTGCTTGCTCTTGGGTCAAGCCCAGCTTCGTGCGAATGCGCCTGACCTCCTCCGGTGAAGGCAAGCCCTCCCTCTCGGCTTTGAGCCGATTAAGGGCGCGGTCGGACACCTTCATGTCCTCGCCCGTGTGGATGCTTTCGCCGGACTCCTCGCAATACCAGCCGGGCATGTCGAAGGTGATGCTCGCGCCCTTGTAGTCGAGGGTCATCGGACGCACCCCGCGCTGCATAGGTGCTCCCGTTGTCGGACAGACTGGATTAGTCATTGTCTTTCTCCTTGAACGACAGCAACAAAAACTCGGTCACGGCATCGGCCGTGAACTTGACGTAAAGCGCGCCGACCGGCGAGGGCACGTGATAGACATCCTGCCAAATCCGATGATCTGCGTAAGAGGTCATGGATTTGTAGAAATGCTCGCGCCGCATGGTCTGAATCGTTGCGGCGATGTCCTCTCGGCCGAAACCCAAGGCCGCAGCGCTTCGCACCGCCGTGCCCGTAACATTTGAGCTTATCGGCGTCCCCGCAAGCCGCCATAAAAGCTGTCAAATCGTAGGTCGGCTTCCGCTTTTCAGTCATGGGCCATGATACACCTTAATGGTGTATAGTCAAGGAATTTAATGTTTAGTCTAAGCTAGAGGCGGAGCCGGCTCGCGGCAACACGTGCGCGCTGGCCGCAACCAGGAGGTTAGAGGTTCGCGTAGCCGCGCCGTTTAGAGGCGAATTCCTGCAGCGCTGGTCGCCAGCATAGCACACAATGACAATGGAGACGGCAAGCCGTCTCCCAAAGGGCCTGTCGCAAATTTTGCGGGTTAAGCGAGTTTTGAGGCAGGGCTGGGCAAAAGGCTCTCCGACAGGAGGGACCGCCAATGCTCTTGACCGCCTTTGCCGAGAAGCTGAAGCGCCGAGCGAAAGACGACTTCAAGGGGCGTCACTTTGAGCCCTCTCTGATTGGGGTCGCTGGCGTCAAGCCGTCCTGTCCTGTCCGTCCTGATCGTAACTTCTCTTTTTGCTCGTCTCATTCCCGTGGGTCACACGCTTCTCTTCGCGGTCGGCGCGAGGCCGCCGCATGATGGGGTCAGAAAGGCGAGGCGTCTCAATCTGTTTCACGACTTTGTGGGCTTTCGCCCACAGGTTCGAGGTTCTTAACGAGATCGCACTGCCCATCGTCCCCAAGGGAACGATCCGGATCGCTCTTTCGAGCGAATGCCTTGTGTTCTCCTCTCCCGCTTTGGCTTGGCTTAGGCGACCGGAGCGACCGCCGCGGCGGCGGGCTCCTTGCCGAAGCGGAATTCGGCGCCATCGGTCCACATGCGATGCAGAATGACGGCGAGTTTGCGCGCCACCGCCACACGGGCGCGCGCCATGCCACGATGTTTGGCGATCTTCACGCCCCAGGCGCGCAGAGACGACCATTTGCGGCTGCGCGTGAGCAGCGTGTGCGCCGCCTCGTAAAGCGCCGTGCGGGCGAGTTCGTCGCCGCATCGGCTGATCCTACCCTGGATGTCCGTCTCGCCGGACTGGTAGCGAGCCGGCGTCAGGCCGAGATGCGCGCCTACGTCCCTCGAATGCTGAAAGCGATCCGGGCGGTCGATCGTGGCGCGGAAAGCGAGCGCCGTGATCGGACCGACGCCCGGAGCGCTCAACAAGCGGCGACAAACCGCCTCCTTGCGGACGACCTCGAGCACCCGCTTCGTTAAACGAGTGAATTCGCGCAGCATCGTGACGAGGATCGTGAGAAGAGGCTCGACGAGCGGCGTCACCTCGGAATCGCCGCCGACCAATTCGCGGACGCGTTTGACAAAATCTGCCCGGCTTGGAGTGCCGAGCTTGACGCCGGCTTCCCGTAGGATCGCCCGCACCACATTTTCGATCGACCGCATTTCGTTGAGGATTGTGCGGCGCGCGACAAGAAGCGAGCGCCATAGCCGGCATTGCCGGCTCTTGACATGAACCTGCCGGAACCAGCCCGTCCGCATGATCTGGGCAAGGGCGCGGGCGTCGTTGCGGTCGGTCTTGTTCGGCATCGTCTTCATCGCCGCATTGGCCTGCCGGGTCTCGATGCAGATCGCGGGCAAGCCGGCTTGCGTCAGTCCGTCATGCAGCCACGCCGTCAGCGAGCAGGCTTCCAGTCCGACGCGCTCCAGCGTCAGACCCGTGTCTCGCAGAGACACGATGAGAATTTCCGGCTCACTTGCGGCGCGAAGCTCTTTCACGATCCGGCCCGTCTCGTCGACGATACAAATCGAAGTCTCTTCCAATGACACGTCGAGTCCCGCAAAATGTCTCATGGCTGCTCCTTCCCCGTGCTTGTGGCGATCCGCCACCGACCACGTTCTCACATCTCGACAGGAGCAGCCGCCCATCCGGGACTAGACCCCAATCACCCCATCTGACTCATTATCCAGGCAGTCTCCTGGTATCTGCGCTATCCCCTGAGCTGCCGCGACGTCGAGAGCTTGTTCGCTGAGCGCGGTTTCGATGTCGACCACCGCACGATCAACCGCTGGGTTCTCGCTTATGCGCCCGAGATCGAGAAGCGCCTGCGCCAGCTTCGGCGTCCGCATTGCGGCTCGATCCGTGTCGGTAAAAATCCGCGGGGAGTGGCGCTATCTGTACCGCGCCATCGACAAGCGCGGTGTTCCTGTCGATTTTTTGCTGACCGCCAAACGCGATCTCGCCGCCGCCAAACGGTTCTTTCGTAAGGCCCTGAAGGACCAGCCCCTGCTGGCTCCGGGTAAGATCGGGACGGACGGCGCGAGCGTCTATCCCAAAGCCATCGACGACGCGGCCAAGGACGGCCTGACGCCGTCCGGCGTGCTGCACCGCGTCTCCAAGCATTTGCACCAAGGGATTGAAAGCGATCACTTTCACTTGAAGAAGAACATGCCGAAGATCGGTGGCTTCCAGTCATTCGCCACGGCGAAGCGCACGATCGCGGGCGTCGAGGCCATGCTTTGGCTCAAAAAGGGTTTTGGCTTCGCTGGAGAAGGGACCGTTCGCCGCCAGAATGAATTGCTCGCCTTCTGCTTCGGACTTCAAACGGTTAATAATTCCTGAAAGTTGGCCGCTCCCAGGGGGGCTACCTCGCCACTGATTTGCGACATGCCCGATGCGCCGGGCGCGCATTATGCGGGCTCATCGCCAAAGCGCTTACGCAATTCCCCGGCCGCTTTCTCGATGAAGAGCATTGTTTTCAGCGAGGACTGACGGCCGGCCGGACGCACAATGTGAATCGGAACCGGCGCGGAGATGTTCTCCAGAAGAATGCGCTTCAACCGCCCTTGCTTCTCGGCTGTCTCTATTTGATAGGACAGGAGTCGCGTCACTCCCACTCCCGCGCAAGCCGCGGCGATCGCCGCGTCGACGGAATTGACGCTCAGCTTCGGCGGTCTTCGCACCCCGCCGTCTTCTGTGAGCCATTCCGTTGGCTGGACCGAAGATCCGGTTGCGATAATGATCGCATGCTGGGTGAGATCGACGAGGCTCTTCGGCTCGCCATTACGCGCCAGATAGTCGGGAGAGGCGCAAACGACGCGGCGCACAGCGCCGACACGCGTCGCCTTCAGCGAAGAATCGGGAAGCTCCCCGATCCGCACGCCCAGATCCACGCCCTCGTCGACATAGGACACTACGCGATCGAGAAGCATGAGCTCAACTTCGACGAGCGGATGTTCTGCGAGAAAAGACGTCACGATCGGCAGCACATGCAGCCGACCGAACACGACCGGCGCCGCAATGGTCAACAGACCCCTCGCAACGGCGCGCTCGCCTTGGATCGCCCTTTCCAATTCGTCATGTTCGGCGAGAAACCGCCGCGCCTGCTGAAGATAGCGCTCGCCGGCGTCCGTCAGCGCCACGGCGCGCGTCGTGCGGTTGAGCAGTTGCAAGCCATAACGTTCCTCAAGCGTGGCGACGGCGCGCGAAATCGCCGCCGGTGAGCGCGCCAGCTTGCGCGCCGCGCCGACAAAGCTGCCCAGTTCCGCGACCGCGACGAAGGTGGTGATGAGATCGAGCCGGTCCATTTAGATCATTCCGCAAAATGCAATAGTGTATTGCAATCTAGCATGATTATTTCGACTTTGACCCGCCATATGGTCCGCCCAACACCGCGAGAATTTTCGCCGGCGCAAAGGAGGAGCACGGCCATGGCGCCCAAGAATCCGATTATTCTCTATGGCTTCAAAAAGTCGGGACATTCTCACCGCGCGGAGCTGATGCTCCGTCTTCTCGATGTGCCGTTCGAATTTCGTGAGGTCGATCTGGCGCGAGGAGAGCAGAAAACCGAGGCTTTCCTGAAACTCAACGCATTCGGGCAGGTCCCCGTCATCGACGACGGCGGCGTGATCATCCCTGATTCCTCGGCGATTCTCGTCTATCTGGCCAAGAAGTATGATCCGGCGGGCCTGTGGCTCCCCGAGGACGTGGAAGCGGCCGCCAAGATTCAGCGGTGGCTGTCAGTCGCCCAGGGGCCACTCATCAATGGCCCGGCGCGGGCTCGACTCTTCAACGTCTTCAAAGTGCCGGTCGACCATGCGCAGGCCAAGGACATAGCCGAGAAGCTTTTTGCGACATTGGAGCAGGCGCTTCGCGGCGCGTCGTTCCTGATCGGCTCGCGCGCGACCATAGCCGATGTGGCGCTCTACACTTATACGGCCCATGGGCCAGAGGGCGGCGTGAGCCTCGACCCCAATCCGAACATCCGTGCCTGGCTAAGCCGGGTCGAAGCTCTGCCGAAGTTCGCGCCGATGCCCGCGACGAAAATCGGTCTCGCAGCGTGACGAAACTTGGAGATCGACGCGGGGCTCCTCGACGGCGATCCATTGACGACCGCTTTGCACCGAGACGCCGAAGTCGGTCTTCTGGGCGTGGATTTCCGATCGAGACGCCGCAATCGCGTCAACGGGCGCATCGCATCCCTGGAGGCGGACCGCATCGCGGTCGCGGTCACGGAGGGGTTCGGCAACTGCCCCTGATACATTCGTCAGCGCGCGACGATTGGCGCTCTCACATCCGCCGCGCCGTGCTTTTGGGAACCCCTCAGCAGCGTCGACGATGCGGCGAAAAGGCGCCATCGCAAACGCCGAAACCTTCTTTATCGCCTCGAGTGCGAGCTGCGACCTGGGCAGCGGAGTCGACATATCCCATCGTGGGGGATCGCCAGGCTTCCTCGAGATCGAAAACGACGGGACCATTACGGTTCCCGACTTCAATGGCAACGGCTACTTCAACACACTCGGCAATCTGCTCTTCCAACCGAGAGCGGGCCTTTTGTTCCCGTGCTTCGAAACCGGCGAGGCATTACGGCTTGCCGGCATCGTCGAGATCCTTTGGGAAGGTGCGGAAGTCGCATCGCGCTCCGGCGCTGAACGGCTGTGGAAATTCAAGCCATGCCGAGCGTGGCGATTGCGACGCTAGGATCGGTTCGTATTGCCTCCGTTTATCGCTTCGGAAGCGACACCGACCGGCCCCTCCTCGTCGAGATCAGATAGTCCGATGCAAGACTCAACATAGACAGGAAGACTTTACATGACCAATAATTTAATCGGCATGCCCACGATCAGTCGCCGTCGGTTGTTCGCGCAGGCGGGAACGGCCGTCGCCGCCGCCGGAATGCTGGAGGGCATTGCGCCAGCGCGCGCACGCGCCGACGGGATTGAAGCCATCGGCTTCGACGCTTTCACCATTTTCGATCCGCGCTCGGTCGCCGCACCTGTGGAGGAATGTTTTCCAGGCAAAGGCAAGGAGATTTTCTCGACTTGGCGCTTGCGTCAGTTCGAATATTGCTGGCTCAGGACGCTCAACGGGAATTACGCGGACTTCCGACAGATCACGGAGGAGGCGCTGGTCTTCGCATGCAAATCGGCAAAGGTCGATCTGAAGGCCTCGGCGCGTGCCAAGCTGATGAGTGCGGCGTTCGAGTTTCAACCTTGGCCCGACTCGGTCGCCGCGCTGAGGTCCATGCGAAATGCGGGAATCCGCCTCGCATACGTATCCAATCTCACCCCGGAATTACTCGCCAGGCTGAGCGCCGCAGCAGAAGTCACAGACCTATTCGAGCATCGCTTGAGCACCGATTTTGTCAAGGCCTTCAAGCCCGATCCGCGCGCCTACCAGATGGCGGAGACGGCCTTCCGCTTGCCTCGCGACAAGATCGTCTTCGCTGCGTTTGGCGGATGGGATGCGGCTGGAGCAAAATCTTTCGGCCTTTCCACTTTCTGGGTCAACCGTCTCGATGCGCCAGTGGAGGAATTGGGCGTGCGGCCGGACGCGATCGGGAGCAACCTCGTCGAACTGGCTAGATTCGTTGGCGCGCGCCGCTCCGGAGACTAGGCAGGGTCGTCCCAGGGTCAAGCGCCGCGCCTCGCGACATCCTGCTCGCGAAGCAGTTCGCTATAGCCCCTTCTCGCGGCTAGAATGACGGCATGCCCTGCCGCACTGCCACGGGGACGAAGCCCTAAAGCCCTTTCAGCGCCCTATCACGCTGGATCATCCCGGGGGCCGTGTTACTCCGCGTTTCGGCATGTTTCCGGGTCAGTCAAAAGCTTGGTCAAGGCGACCTCCTTTCTCAAGCTGGGGGTGCGCGTGAGATGGCTCTGTCGCGAATTTTTCTCTCGGGTCGGCTGGGGCTATGATCGCCGGGCGTGGGGCAAGCGGAATTGTGCGATGATCGATTTCAAGGGCAGTCATTTTGAACGCGACGTGATCCTGTGGGGCGTCCGCTGGTATGTGGCCTATCCGATGAGCTATCGTCAACTCGAGGAAATGATGGAAGAACGCGGCGTCGACGTCGACCATTCCACGCTCAGCCGCTGGGTCGTCAAATATGCGCCTTTTCTGGAGAGACAGTTCCGCGTTCATAAGCGCGCGGTCGGATCCAGCTGGCGTCTCGATGAGACTTACGTGAAAGTCAAAGGCCACTGGAAATATC
Organism: Methylocystis sp. MJC1; assembly: GCF_026427715.1. Lineage (NCBI taxonomy): Bacteria > Pseudomonadati > Pseudomonadota > Alphaproteobacteria > Hyphomicrobiales > Methylocystaceae > Methylocystis > Methylocystis sp. MJC1. The sequence goes on from NZ_CP107559.1 coordinate 333,372, forward strand.
TGTATCGGGCGGTCGACAAGGCGGGCGCGACGGTGGATTTCTTGCTGACCGCGAAGAGGGATCGCAAAGCCGCGTTGCGTTTCCTGCGCAAGGCGATCGCGCAGCATGGCGCGCCGGATAAGATCACGATCAACAAAAGCGGCGCCAACACGGCGGCGATCGAAAGCTACAATGCGGAGCATGAAGCGGACATCGAAATCCGGCGTATCAAATATCTGAATAATATTGTCGAACAGGACCATCGAGCGGTGAAGCGAGTGACGCGGCCAATGTTAGGTTTCAAATCATTTCACTCGGCTGCCGCGACGCTCTCGGGGATAGAGCTCATGCATATGATCCGGAAGGACCAATCGCAATAGTTTGCGCCGATAGCGGAATCGCTCGCCGTTTCAGCTAAGGACAAGCCCTTAATTTGCACGCGAAGGACGCGTCGCGAGCGCTCCGCTTACCGCCGTGAGCGCGCTTAAAGTCCAAGTTCGCTTAGACCGGGATGATCATCGGGACGTCGGCCCAGCGGCCAGTGAAACAGGCGCTGTTCCTGCGCGATCGGCAGATCGTTGATGCTGGCGTAACGCCGACGCATCAGACCATTGTCGTCGAACTCCCAATTTTCGTTGCCATATGAGCGATACCAATCCCCGGAATCGTCATGCCATTCATATGCAAAGCGCACGGCGAGACGGTTTCCGGCAAAAGCCCAAAGTGCGGATTCCGACGAAGGCGCCCGTCTGTAACGGGATAATGCCGCCCGGGGATTCCGGGATAATGGCGCCCCCCCGGTAACGGAATGATCCCGCCCGGGCGCCGCGTTCGTTGACCTACGAGATTTGTCTCACCTGTTCTGGTTTTGGGTCAAGCCGATTTGGCCTGTTTGCCGCGCGTGCGGCGTAAGCTTTCGCCGGCGAGTTCGATACGATGCGCGTTGTGAACGAGGCGGTCCAGAACGGCGTCGGCGTAAGTTGGGTCTCCAATGACGTCGTGCCAGGCTGTCACAGGAAGCTGGGAGGTGACGATCGTCGATCGACGCCCGTAGCGTTCCTCGAGGATTTCCAGGAGATCGTGGCGGGCGCCAGCGTCGAGCGGCTCGAGGCCGAAGTCGTCGAGGATCAAGAGATCGGCGCGACCAAGGGATTTGAGCAAGCGCGGATGGCGCCCATCGCCGCGCGCGAGGGCCAGTTCCTCGCAGAGCTTCGGCCAGCGGTGATAGACGACGGAGCGATTGTCGCGGCAGGCCTTCTGGCCAATGGCGCAGGCGAGCCAACTCTTCCCGGTCCCGCTCGGACCGACCAGGGCCAAATTGTCGTGGGCGTCGATCCACTGGCCTTCGGCGAGCTTTTGGAACAGAGTTCGGTCGAGCCCGCGCGCGGTGCGATAGTCGACGTCTTCGACGCTGGCCTGTTGACGGAGCCTGGCGGCGCGCAGCCGCGCCGTCAGCCGTTTGTCGCGCCGAAGGGAGGCTTCCCGATCCAGCAGTAGGGCGAGCCAGTCGTTGCGGTCGAGTCCATTCGCTTCAGGCGCCTCAGCGAGTTCGGCGAAGGCTTTGGCCATTCCGTAAAGGCCGAGGCCGTGGAGCTGGTCGAGCGTCGGATGTTTGAGCAAGTCGGCGTCTCCTAATGATAATAGCGCGGGCCACGGATGTTTTGATGGAGGATCGGGGCCGCGTCCGCGGCGCGCTTTGGCGCGGGCTTCCGATCGAGCTTGTTGTCGAGGATGGATTTGATCGAGCCATAGGTCTTGGCGCCGATCGCGATGGCGCGTTCGGCTGCGGCCTCGACGCGCTCGATCCCATACGAGCCGACGAGACGGACGACGCCGAGACAGGCCCGATAGCCCTGCTCGGGATGGGGCCTCGCCTCCAAAATCTGCTCGCAGAGCGCGGCTGTCGCCGGGCCGATCTTTCGGGCATCCTCGCGAATGCGCTCGATCGTCCAGCCCGCATAGCGTCTATGGCTGGAGGGCATGTGCTCGGGAATGGTCGTGTGCTTGCGGTTGCCGCTCATCCGTAAATGGACGGCGATGCGCTCGCCTTTGTGGAAAATCTCGACGCCGTGGACGGTCAGCCGCGCTTCCACCTCCACCCGGGCGAAGCGATAGGGCACGGAGTAATAGTGCGCGTCGATCTCGACGTGATAATCGATGCCGACGCGGCGCAGACGCCATTCGCTATATTCATAGGGCTCGATTGGCAGAGGCTTCAGCGCCGGGCGGTCGATCTCTTCGAACAATTGGCGGCGGGTGACGCCAAGCCGGCGGAGGGGCCGCTCCTCGTTGAGATTTTTGAGCATCTCGGCGATCGCCGCGTTGACCTCCGCCAGACTGTAAAAGGTCCGGCGGCGCACTCTGCCGAGTAGCCAGCGTTCGACAATCAGCACCGCGGATTCGACCTTCGCCTTGTCGCGCGGCTTTCTGGGTCGCGCCGGCAAAAGCGCCGTCTCGTAATGCATCGCCATGTCGGCGTAGGTGCGATTGACCTGCGGGTCGTAGAAGCAGGCTTTGACGATGGCGGTTTTGGCGTTGTCCGGCACGATGAGCTGCGGGACGCCGCCGATCGCCTCGAGCGCGCCGACGTGGGCGTCGATCCAGTCGGGAAGCGTCTGCGTCCAGCTCGCCTTGGCGAATGTGAAGCTCGACGCCCCCAGCACCGCGACGAAAATCTGCGCCATGCGGATCTCGCCGGTAAGCCGATCAATGACGACAGGAACGCCGTCGCCAGCGTAATCGACGAACAGCCGTTCGCCGGCGGCATGCGTCTGCCGCATCGTCACCGACAGGGTCTTTTCGAAGGCGCGATAAAGTTCGCAGAACCGCGAGTAGCTATAGCCGCCCGGATTTGCGGCGGTGTATTCGTCCCACAAAATCATCAAGGTAACGTGCTTGCGCTTCAACTCGCGATGCACGCCAGCCCAGTCCGGCTCCTCAATGCGCCGATGACCGCGCTTGCTGCGCCGATTGGCGTAGAGCGCCGCCTCGAGCGCATCGTCGGTCATTCCCTCGGGCAACGGCCAGGAGAGCCCGGCGCTCTCCGCGCGCTTGAGCGCCTCCCGCACCGTCGAGCGCGGCATGCCGAGCCGCCGGGAAATCTCGTGCGCCGAAATCGACGAGGACTTCAGTCGAATAATCTCACGCGCCTGGCGCATCGTAATCCGCTCCGCTGGCATGATCACCCCTTTGGATTGCCAAAAGCGACCTGATCAGGCCAACAGCGGAGCTCGCCACTGCACGAAATTACCCGGGCGGGATCATTCCGCTACAGGGGGGCGGGATCATCTCGGAATCGGGGGGCGCCATCATTCCGTTATCGGGGGCGCCTTCATCTCGTTTTAGGGGGGCGCCATCAATCGGAATCACCAGCCCAAAGCTCTTTGATCAAGCGGTAATCGAGTTCGCGCGCCCATTTGCGTGCGAGGAAGGCTTTGACGGCGTCGCGCCCTTGCGGAAACTCGGCGCGGTTACGCCAAAGCGTGTCGGGCGTGTAGACTTGGACGACGCGTGCAGGTTCGCGCGAGTTCCATGCGTCTTCCGCCATGTGCACCTTCTGGCGGGCAGTCTCTTCGGAAAATGGCGGCAGCGGCGGCTTCGATGGGCCTGTCGCAAAATTTTTCAGCTTAACCTGGCCTTGATGAGGGCGCGTCATGAAGGGCTCTCAAGAGGAACCCGAATATGATCCTGAACGCGGTGGCCGAGAAACTGAAGCGCCGTTCGAAAGACGATTTCAAAGGGCGGCATTTCGAGGCATGGCTGATCATTCAGGCGGTGACGTGGTATCTGCGCTATCCATTGAGCTACCGTGACCTCGAAAGCATGTTCCTCGAGCGCGGCTTCGAGGTCGACCACAGCACATTGAACCGTTGGGTTCTGGCCTATGCGCCGCAAATCGAAAAGCGATTGCGGCAGTTTGGGCGTCCGCATTGCGGCTCGATCCGCGTCGATGAGACCTATGTGAAAATCCGCGGCGAGTGGCGCTATCTCTACCGCGCCATCGACAAACACGGCGTTCCCGTCGATTTCCTCCTGACGGCCAAGCGCGATCTTGCCGCCGCCAAGCGGTTTTTCCGCAAGGCTTTGAAGGATGAGCCGTTGCTGGCGCCTGGGAAGATCGGCACGGATGGCGCAAGCGTTTATCCGACGGCGATTTCCGATAGCGTGGAGGCGGGGTTGCTGCCGAGCAGGCCAGCGCATCGTGTCTCGAAGTATTTGCAGCAAGGCATTGAAAGCGACCACTTTCATCTGAAAAAGAATATGCCGAAAATCGCCGGGTTCCGCTCCTTCGCCACGGCGCGGCGAACGATCGCCGGGTTCGAAGCGATGCTGTGGCTCAAAAAGGGCTTCGGCTTTGCCGGGGAGTGGACTGTCCGCGAACAGAACGAAATGCTCGCCTGCTGTTTCGGACTTAATGGTTAACAATCCATAAAAATCAGGGCTCCTGAAGCCCTTCTGCGGCCAATCCCAGAGTTTGCGACAGGCCCGTTGAAAGGCAGCGCGACGCAGACGGGTCGATGCCCACGAGACGGCCGCGCTTTTAATCAATCAAACAGTTTACGGAGGTTCCTCATTCATTACAGGTCCACTACCAGCCTTCGAGGATGTCCCAATCCCAGCAGACGCCGGGCTCGTGCTTAGTGGGAGTGCTCCAGTCGCGGTGCTGATACCGAAAATGGCCGCCATAATCCGGCCGGGTGGTCCCATGGAAGGGATGGCCCGCAGCATCATGGGCTAGAGCCAACGGCGTAGCTGTAAGAAACGCTGCTACTGTCAGAAGCGTGAGTTCTTTATACATGTGGCACCTCCCGGCCGGCGCAACGCCGCTGATGAGAATGGATACTTAGCGCAACGCGGCCGACGCGAATGCCGAGACGCCAATTTTTTTCTCGACTCGTTTTGGGGGTTCTGGTGCAAAATTTTCCGGACGGCATGACAAATGGCAGAGGACATAAGGGGAGGTCATGCAGCGAGCACGGCATTCCAGATTTCGGGCGCACGGGTGTCTTTGATGCGAAGCGCTCCGACTTTGAACTGACCTTTCCTGATCCGGTGCATGAGCTCGATACCAGCGACGGTGGTCGAGGCAGTTTGGAACCGTTTCAATCCGAGCATTGGACCCAAGCGAAGCTTGATCGATCGATGGTCCTGTTCAATGAGGTTATTCAAGTATTTTGAAGATCGAACTTGAGTCTGCGCGCCGCCTTGATGCTCGGCGAGGAATTCGCGCGCCGCGCGGTGCAAAGCCTGGTAGCCATCGAGCGTGATGGCGCGGGGCAGTCGGCCCTGACCCTTGAACGCCCGCCGGAAAAAAGCCTTCGCGGCAGCGACATCCCGCCTGGCTCGCATTAGGAAGTCGACGGTTTTGCCCTCGCTATCGACGGCGCGATAGAGATAGGTCGAGCGGCCCTTGATCTTCACGTAGGTTTCGTCGACCCGCCACGACCTTCCTACTTGGCAGGCGAAGCGGTTCCAGCGCTTTTCGAATTCGGGCGCGAAGCGTTGGATCCACCGCATTATCGTCGTATGCGCCAAATCAATTCCGCGCTCGGCCATGATCTCGACGAGGTCTCGAAAACTTAGCTTGAACCGCAGATACCGCCGCACGCAGAGGATGATGATCTCTCGGTCGAAATGGCGGCCTCTGAAGAGATCATCAATACTCAGCATATGGATTAGGTCCTCTGCTCAGCGCCTTCTCCTGAAAATATGCCCCGCTTCCGCTGTTTGCACCAGAGCCGCGGGCGCAACAAGGAGGCGGATTTCCACGGCGAGAAGCGCTCGAACGAGACGCACGCCTCGACGACCGACCCCGAGGCGCGTCTCTATCGCAAAGGCCCCGGCAAGGAGGCGAAGCTTTGCTTCATCGGCCACGCGCTGATGGAGAACCGGCATGCGCTCTTTGTCGACGCCTGCCTCACGCCGGCGGATGGTCACGCCGAGCGCATCGCGGCGCTGCACATGATCGAGCCGCGCGTCGATCGGCCAACGGCCATCACGATCGGCGCCGACAAGGCTTATGACGCCGAGGATTTCGTCAATGAGCTGCGCGCGATGAAGGTGACGCCGCATGTCGCGCAAAACACCAGCGGCCGCGCTTCGACGATCGACGGACGCACGACGCAGCATGCGGGCTACGCCATCAGCCAGCGCATCCGCAAGAAGATCGAAGAAAGCTTCGGCTGGATCAAGATCGTCGCTGGTCAGGAGCAGACAAAGTTCCGAGGTCGCGCGCGGGTAGGCTGGGCGTTCACTTTTGCGGCCGCCGCCTACAATTTGGTGCGGCTGCCGAAACTGATGGCGGCGCCGACATGAGCGCGCCCGCCGGGTGCAAGCTCGTTGGTCGCTGGCGGATCGTCGAGGCCGACATTTGGGATCGAGACTATCTCACCTGTGCGGGCCAGCGACGATCGTCATCGGCGCCGACGGCCGCGGGGAAATCGCCTTCGGCGCGATGCAGGCGACTCTCGATGTCGAATACGCCCCGACCTCGATCGCTTTTGCCTGGATCGGCTTCGACGAAATGGATGAAGTCTCCGGCGAGAGGAACGTCGAATTGCGCGATGACGCGCCTATCGACATCCAATTCGAATACAGCGGCGACGAAGCCCTCTCAAAGCGAAGCGGGAGGATTCTTCAACTGCCTGCTAGACAAACTAGATGGCGTAACGGGCCGCCGGAGGCTGAGGCTTCGCGGAGGAGTGGTCATCCCCCAGAATGGTGGTGTGAGACGGAGTCCGGCTTTCGTCGGCTCCAAGCATCATTGGAGGATGACCATGGACCATTATGCGGGGATCGACGTGTCTTTGGAAGCATCAAGCGTTTGCGTCGTCGATGGCGCCGGGCGAATCGTGCGGGAGGCGAAGATCTCCAGCGAGCCGGCGGCGCTCATCGGCTGGTTGGCGTCGCTCGGGCTGGATTTGGCGCGCATCGGCCTCGAGGCAGGGCCATTGTCGCAATGGCTTTACGCGGCGATGCACGAGGCGGGCCTGGCGGTGGAGTTGCTGGAGACGCGGCATGTGCGCACGGCTCTGCAGACGATGCCAGTCAAGACCGACCGCAATGACGCGCGCGGCATCGCGCAATTAATGCGGCTTGGTTGGTTTCGTCCGGTCCACTGCAAATCCTCGGCAGCGCAGGAGACGCGAGCGCTGCTGACGGCGCGCAAACTGGTTCAATCGAAACTCTATGACATTGAGATGAGCCTGCGCGGGATCTTGCGCGGCTTCGGGCTAAAGGTCGGGCCGACGACGCCGAAGCGTTTCGCACGGCGCATCCAGGAGCTCGTCGGCGGGTATAGGACGCTCGAGATCGTCGCAAAGGCGCTGCTTTCAGCGCATGCGGTCTTGCTGCGCGAGTTCGACATGTTCGAGAAGCTTGTGCGGGCGATGGCGCGCAAGGACAAGCGCGCGAGACTGATGATGTCGGCGCCGGGGGTCGGCGCGATCGTGGCGCTGACTTACGTTTCGGCGATCGATGATCCGTTGCGATTTTCCTCGTCGAAGCGGGTCGGGCCGCATTTCGGCCTGACGCCGAGGAAATATCAGTCTGGGGAGACGGACGTCAGCGGGCGGATTACCAAGATCGGCGACGCTGGCGTGCGCACGGCGCTTTACGAAGCCGCCAACGTTATACTGACACGGCCGGTGAAGGGCTCCGGCCTCAAAAGCTGGGCGATGAAGCTCGCCCGGCGCGCCGGCATGAAGAAGGCAAAGGTGGCGCTGGCGCGCAAGCTCGCCGTGGTCTTGCATCGGATGTGGGCCGACGGGACGCCGTTCGACGCCCGCAAGGCGACCTCGACTGTCGTGGCGGCGTAGGAGAGGAAAAGCAGGGTTTCGGGCGAGGCCAAACACCAGCCTTTCCCGAAGCGTTCGTCCCTCGCCGGGACGATGGATGGGTCAGACCGCAACACGCTCTGTGGGATCAAGACCACGCGCAACTAGATTGGCCGGCCTCCTCCTCATCTTATCCCATCAAGTGGCGGCCATCCTTCTTGGCGCCGACCACGGACAGAAGAGTGAACCGGCGAAGGAAGAGCGTTGGGGATTGACAACGAAGGGCCCGTTACAGAAGAGGGTGTTATGCACTCTGTATTATGAAGTCGGCTGCGCGTTTGAGCATGAGGCAGGCGAAAGCGACGACGTGGAGGCCAGCGAGTGTGTCGGCGTAGCGTTCGTAGTCTTTGACCAGCCGCCTGCATCGGGTCGCCCAAGCGAAGGATCGTTCGACGACCCAGCGTTTGGGCAACAGCACGAAGCCTTTTTTCGCTTCGGAGAGTTTGACCACGCAGAGTTCGACGCCCTGCGCTTTGGCCGCCTCGGCGGCTTTCTCGCCGGTATAACCTTGATCGACATAAATAAGCTCGACGCTCTCGCCGGTGGCGTCCTGCACAGCGGCGGCGAGCTTGCCGACCTCGGCGCGGTCGTCGACATTCGCCGGCGTAACGTGCAGCGCCAGCAAGTGCCCCAGCGTGTCGACCGCCATGTGCAGCTTGGAGCCGCGCTTGCGCTTGGCGCCGTCATAGCCGGCCCGTGGACCGCTTTCCGGCGTAGAGCGCAGCGTGCGGCTGTCGATGATCGCCGTGGTTGGCTCCTCGGCGCGACCGGAGGCGACGCGCAACAAGGCGCGCAGGTCCTGCGCAAGCTCTTCGAACACGCCCGCCGCCAGCCAGCGCTGCGATTGCTGATACACTGCGGACCAGGGCGGCAGATCGTTGGGCATGGCGCGCCATGCTATGCCGTAACGCAGAACGTAGCGCAGGCCGTTGAAAAGCTCACGAAGCAAATGCTGACGTTGCGGAGCGCCCTCGTCCATCAGCGTCAGATACGGCGCAACCAGCGACCATTCCTCGTCGCTGACATCAGACGGATACGGTTTGCGAATCGGAGACATCCGATTCCATTAAGACAATCAACCACCAAAGTACATAACACCCTCTAGCCCATCTTATTCGCGATGGGGCTGTTCGAAGGGTGGCGAGCGTAGCATAGAGTGTTGAAACGGCGTAGGATTCGGTTGCTTACACCAGCCCCTTCCGCTTCCACCGGTCTGCCACGCCCGCCATGACAGAGGATACGTTTCCCGCCTTCTCCTTTCCAGCCGTCGAGGGCAAGAAAGTCACAGCCGCTTTCGACGGCGGACGCATCTCCTCGGACGGCGGCGTCATGCTGCTCGCCATGGCGGAGCGCCGCCTCGGCGTCGCGGAACGGCTGGCGCGCTGCTTTCCGGATCGGCGAGACCCTTCGCGCATCACTCATACGCTCGCCGATATGATCCGCGCCCGCATCTTCGCGATCGGCTGCGGCTATGAGGACGCCGACGATCTCGACTTTCTGCGCTCCGATCCGGCCTTCAAGATCGCCTGCGGGCGATTGCCCGACACGGGCCGCGATCTCGCCTCCCAGCCGACGCTGTCGCGGCTCGAGAACGCGCCGGCTCTGCGCGACGTGATCCGCCTGACCTATGCGCTCGTCGACCAATGGATGGCCTCCTACGACGAGCCGCCGTCCTCGGTCACACTCGACATCGACGACACTTGCGATATCGCGCATGGCCATCAGCAATTGTCGCTGTTCAATGCCCATTACGACGAGCGCTGCTTTCTGCCGATCCATGTCTACGATACCGAGAGGAGCCGCCCCGTCGCCATGATCCTGCGCCCCGGCAAGACGCCGTCCGGCGTCGAGGTGAGAGCACACCTGCGCCGGTTGATGCGGCATATCCGCAAGTCTTGGCCGGCGACCCGCATCCTGTTTCGCGGCGACGGACATTATGCGCGGCCCGAGGCGATGGCCTGGTGCGAAGATCACGGCGTCGATTACGTCTTCGGCCTTCCGGGAACCAGGCCGCTGTCCAAGAAAGTCGACGAGACGGCGGAAGCTGTCCGCGTTGAGCGCGCCCTCGACGACAAGGACGTCGTGCGCGGCTATGCCGAGACGCGCCACCGCGCCAAATCCTGGGACAGAGAGCGCCGCGCGATCGCCCGCATCGAGGCGACGCGGCTCGGTCTCGACATCCGCTTCGTCGTCACCAATCTCTCGTATGGCGCACCGCAATGGCTCTATGACAGTCTCTACTGCGCGCGCGGACAGGCGGAGAACCTCATCAAGCTTCACAAGACGCAGCTTTGCTCCGACCGGACCTCGTGTCGTTCGGCGCTCGCCAATCAGGTTCGCCTCGTTTTGCACACCGCGGCCTATTGGCTGATGCTCGGCGTCCGCGACGCCATTCCGGCTCCGCGCGATCTGGCGAAAGCCGAGTTCTCGACGCTGCGCCTGCGGCTGCTGAAAATCGCCGGCCGCGTGATCGAGACCGCGAGCCGCGTGCGCCTCGCCTTTTCCGCCGCCTGCCCGGAGGCCGATCTCTTCTGCTCCCTCCCGGCGGCGCTGCTCATGGCTGGCGGACCGTGAACGATGGGGCCGCGCGCCCCTCTCGTCTCTTCCATCCCTCCAACGCGTTCCAAAAAGTGCAGTCCTTCAAGCGGTGAGAAAGCCGAACGCCCACGTGCGCCCCGCCAGCAAAACGGCGCGTCGACGCAAAAAATTGCGCCGTCACGAATAAGAGGGGCTAGCTCCGCTGTCCCTGATACTGCCCCGTCTTGCGGTATCGGAAAAGATAGGAAGGCACGATTGCCTCTATCGCCTCTGGCTGAATGCCGAGACCTGCGAACGTTCGGCCTTCAGCCTTGGCTGATTCCGATACGACATTGTCGTGGCGTAGCAGTTCGACCTGGTCTGTGGTCATTCGCAGAAGTTTGGGGAAAAGACCCTGCGACAGGGTCGTTAAAAGTTGCATGATAGACGCGACGGCCTTGCCGAATCCGAAAGAAAGGCTGATTAACCTTCGATCACGCTCGGTTACCTCCAAAACATATTCGACAAGCTCGATGAAAGTCTTTTGTTCCGGTCCGCCAAGCTCATAGATCTCTCCTGGTTTAGCGCCGCCGCCAAGCGCGAGCGCCACAGCATCGGCGACATCTTCGACGTAGACGGGCTGAAATTTCGTTTCGCCGCCAACAATCGGTATTATTGGGAAATAGCGCGCCAATGTAGCGAAGCGATTGAAGAAGTCGTCTTCGGGCCCGAAAATCACTGAGGGACGAATGATGACGGCGGACGGAATGTTTTCCAGAACGGCCACCTCCCCCTCAGCCTTAGTGCGGCCGTAGACGGAAGACGATTGAGGATCGGCGCCGATTGCAGAAATTTGCACGAAATTGGTGATTCCCAAGGCCTTGGCGGCCTGGGCGACGATACGAGCCCCTTGCACGTGAAGGCTTGAAAATTTTTGCGTGCCAGTTTCAGCCAAAATTCCGACGAGATTGACGACGGCGTCTGCGCCACGCAGAGCAGCCACGATTGATTCTGGATTGCGTAAATTTGCTTGAACGGCTGCGATTTGTCCGGGGGCGCCCAGTGGCTGCAGATAATACGCGAGGTCAGGCCGGCGGCAGGCAACACGCACGCGCCAGTCGTCCCGCGCAAGCGCCCGCACAACATGGCGTCCGACAAAACCAGATCCGCCAAAAACGGTCACCGAACGTTCTGCGCCAATTTGATCCTTTGTCATCGTCCGACCTCCACTCCCGCTTTTGATTGTCCTGCCGCGGTTTTTCTGAGCCGCCTACTAACGCGGCTTGAACGCGAAGTCGATGCGCCGTTCGCATTAACACGAGTCGAACGCTAAGATTTCAAGAATAAAGGGCTCGATAGTGGTTCCGATCTGCGCCTGTCTTTTCGAGCTGGTGATCAAGTCCTTGTCCTGCACCACTTCGTAAATCTCTCCTTCGGGTTCCGGACTGGACCAACGCGGAGCAAGGCGACCTTATTCGCACTGGGCCTCTTTGGCTGGCTCTGTTGCAAAAACGTGGGCTCTGCGGCTTGATGGGTCCGAGCGCGGGGGAGGCAAGCGATGTCGGACTTCAAGGGACGCCATTTTGAAGGTGAGATCGTGCTCTGGGCGGTGCGATGGTATTGCCGCTACGGCGTCAGCTACCGCAATCTCGAACAGATGATGGGGCGAGCACGGGGTCTCGGTCGACCACTCGACCATCTACCGCTGGGTTCAGAAATGCGCTCCTGAGATCGAGAAGCGGCTACGCTGGCAGTGACGCCGCCCACGGTCGACGAGCTGGCGGGTTGACGAAACCTACGTGAAAGTCGGCGGCAAATGGGCGTATCTTTACCGGGCCGTCGACAAGCACGGCGACACCATCGACTTCTACCTTTCACCGACGCGGAACGCCCAAGCCGCCAAGCGCTTTCTGTCCAAATCGCTGACCGGGCTCAAGGCTTGGGAGAAGCCCCTGGTCATCAACACCGATAAGGCGCCGACCTACGCGGCGGCGATTGCCGAGCTGAAGAGGGAAGGCAAATGCCCAAAGGAAACAGAGCATCGCCAAGTCAAGTACTTGAATAATGTCGTCGAGGCGGACCACGGCAAGCTGAAGCAGCTGATCCGCCCGGTTCGAGGTCATGAGGGCGCTGCGCAAGGGGCAGGCGGCGATCTTCAACCTCACGCGCGACATGCGAGGCGAGGCCCGTATTGTCGAGCGCGCTTTTGGAATCGGCTCCTGCGTTCTTGCCGAGGCAATGCAATTCGTCAGTGAGCGGATCGAGCTCAAGGCGGCGTGATACCCCGCCAGCTACGACAGTCGCGCTTCTGCGCCCCGCTTCAGGGCTTGCAACAGAGCCCGTGTTATGATCGAGCGTGCGATCGCGGCGAAAGTTCCCTTCTCCTTCGTCGCCGCCGACACTGTCTATGGCGTCGGCGACATCGAAATGGCGTTGCGGCGCGCCGGCAAGGGCTATGTGCTTGGCGTGAAATCCAATGACCCTTTTCACTCCTGGGACAGGCCCCAGACCGTCGCCGGAACGGCGAAGGAGATCGCCGAGGGCTTGCCGGCCTCCGCGTGGCGGCGTCTTTCGGCGGGCGCGGGAACGAAAGGCGAGCGCTTTCACGACTGGGCCTATCTCGAACTCGCTGATCTCGACGCTGGCGAATACAACAAGGCTCTCGCCGGGCAGGCATGGACGCGCGGCCTTCTGATCCGGCGCAAAATCGCCGATGGCGATCTCGCCTTCTTCACGACATGGGCGCCGACCGGAACATCGATTGAAAGACTGGGCGAAAATCGAAGGGCGTCGTTGGGCGATCGAAGACAGTTTCGAAACGACGAAGAATGAACTCGGCCTTGATCACAACGAGACGCGTTCCTGGCATGGTTGGCGTCGTCACGTGTCGCAGGTCATGCTCGCCTTTGCCATGATGGCGGCGATCCGCGTTCACGCCAATACGGTCGCGTCGCCCCCAAAAACAATGCGGCGCAAGCCGACGACGTCCAGTCCGCCTCAGAGCTGACGAGCCCGTCGCTTATCCGCTGGTCCATGCAGGAAATCCGCCGCATCGCAACGCGGCTGGCTCGAAAGCGCATCCGACCAGAGTGCGTCATCGCTTGGTCGCTTTGGCGAAGAGCCCATCAAGCCCAGGCAAGGCGCGCCCACCTGAAATCGCAACTGTAATGCTAGGTCATGCCTTTTCTGTTCCTCCTAGAAAGCTTGGGTGCGCCAGGCCCGATATCACAGAGCAAATCCATTATGAGCTGCACGATTGGCAGAGAAAAAGGGTAGCCAGGATTCCAGAGCAAGCTCAACAGATTATTGTAGCTGCCATAAGCGCCATAATCTTTGATCCCATCCAGGTTGGCGTTTGCCGAGCGGAATGGAGCCTTGGCCGTCATTCGCGACCGGTCTTAGAGAAATTCAGCAGGACGCAATTAAGAAGCTCCCGACGCTTTTGGATGAAGTAGTCGAAAAATCGCCCGACGGGACGAACAATTAACACGTTCACATTATTAGCATTTGATATCAAGTATCTTCGACAACATTTGTCCTTTTGCCACGCTACAATACCCGCGCCGGTCATTAATCGATCTCGACTGCGTTCAACGCGATCTTCACAACGGCGGCGGCCACGATCGTGGCGAGCGCAATCGCCTCGCCAAGAGTCCAGAATTTCAAACTGAGGCCTCACCGGAGATCCACTTTCCTGGAATTTGTTTGGCTGGCGCGCCATATTTAGGGGATGATCGATAATCTGAAAAAGCCGATGACCGCCTCAGAGTTGAAGGCAAGGGCTATTGCCGTATGGGATAATGAGGGCGGAGCAGCTTCCGGCGATCAGTCTAGGGCTAACGCAAAGCAGGAGATTGGCATGCCTTCCGAATGGGTAAAATGCACATCGGATGATGGCGAGACGGGCATCTTCGTCAATCTTGCGAGTGCCGGAACGATAGTCCCTCACAAAAAAGGATCTCGGATCACGTTCGCGGTGAGCGAAGAAAATTACGTAGACGTCATGGAGACTCCAGAAGATATTATGAAGCTTCTATCGGAGGCTAAGAATACTGACAGGCCTTAAGAGCGAGAAGGGCGTCCTGACCGGCAATGCGTGGAGCATGACACGCATACAAAATGCGGAAGGCAGAAATTTCAACCTGAGATACCACGCAGTTCCTGCATCATTACGAGGTAAATCGGCTCCTTCGCGGCATGGTCAAGAATATGGAGCGGGATCAAGTCGGTATAGAGATATTTATTGTCCATCGCCCGGGACCATAATCGAAACCCGGTAACGGGATACGAAAACGTTAGCGCGAAGCTTTCAAACCTCAATCGTTTTCAACGCGGGCAAAATCTTGAGGCATGAGGTAGGCGCGCCTCTTAACCCACCAATGATGGTGGGCAGGAAATTGAATTGCGCTTCCCGCGAGCCATGTGCGACTCTCCTTTGAGCGTAACCGCGCGCAACAACCGGGTATTCATCATGGCCTCCCTGACCGGCCGACATTTTTTTCGGGGCTTTCGAGGAAACACATTTCTTTTGGCTTTGTCGCAAATTTTTTGTGCGGCCGAGGTGGGCCTGGAACAACGACGAGGTTTACACCGCCAGCGAGTAGAATTGCTGTGCGGGACACAATTCGCCCGTCGTCCGCAACTGCCCCTTTCGGCTCATGTGCATGAGCTCGACTCCTGCGAGGGTTGCCATAGCTGCTCGAAAGGACCTTGAACCCTAGCATTGGCCGCGCCACTCGTTTGACGGCTCGGTGATCCTGTTCGACGATGTTATTCAGAAATTTGTTTTGGCGGATTTCGATTTCCGCCTCATGTTCGGCGTTGTAGCTTTCGATGGCCGCCGTGTTGGCGCCGCTCTTGTCGATCGTGATCTTCTTTGGCACGCCATGCTGACTTATCGCCTTGCGTAGGAACCGCAATGCGGCTTTACGATCCCGCTTGGCCGTCAACAGGAAGTCCGCCGTCGCGCCAACTTTGTCGACGGCCCAATACAAATATTTCCAGCTGCCTTTGACCTTCACATACGTCTCGTCCAATCGCCAGCTTGCGCCGACCGGACGCTTGCGGGCGCGAAATTGTTGATCCAGCAGCGGGACGTATTTGACGACCCAGCGGTTCAGCGTGGAATGGTCGACTTCGACGCCGCGCTCTTCCAGCATTTCCTCGAGCTGCCGATAGCTGATCGGATATGCCACATACCACCGGATGCCCCACAGGATCACCTCGCGTTCGAAATGGCTGCCTTTGAACTCGATCATCGCGCCGTCTCGCCGAATTTGATTCTAGCGATTATACGCCAAGCCTCAGCCGCGAAAAGTTTGCGACAGAGCCAGATCGCTCGCGTTGACCTATGATGGCCCGACCATTGTCGTGACGCACCATGCGCCGCATACGGCGTCGGTGACCGGCCCGATATCATTTGCGGTAGAAATGCATCTTCATCCCGCCGCCTTTGCAGGCGCGCCAAGCTTGATCTGAATAGTTTTGGCGCTTTTCGCGTCTTCAGTGGGCTTCTTGATGTTGAGGTGGAGGACTCCCTTATCAAAGTGAGCCTCGACAGCTCCATCCTCCGGTTTGAAAGGTAAAGACAGCGACCGGTAGAATGAACCGTAGCTGCGCTCCTCCACGTGCCAGTCCTTTTCGTCCTGCTTGGACTCCCCCTTTTTCTCACCGGAGATCGCCAGCCGATTGCCATCCAGGCTGACCTTGATGTCTTTCTCGTCTACACCTGGGAGTTCGGCGTTTACCTCAATAGCGTCCTTGGTTTCGGCCACACCGATCACTGGCATGCCTGCCCCAACGGTCAACGAAGGCAAATTCTGATAGAACGAAGGCACGTTCTGATAGAACGCCCGGAACATGTCTTCCATGGGCCGGAGTGATCTGAAGGGGTCGGAGATGAGGTCTTGGTTGCCAGACCACAGACTCGGTAGTGTCATTGGTGCACTCCATCGTTGCTCTGACTGTCAATGTGGACGACTTCGTGTCGTCCACAATCGCAGAAACCGGAAGGTCTCATAGATTGGGCGCAGTTTCGACCTGCGCTACTGACTAGCACTTACTCCTGGTGTTCGACATCGTCATGTTCGTCCGAATGTTCGTCGGGGTGTATGCCCCAATGCCAGTGATGGTCGTGCGGTTTGAAGACGTCGTGGAGAAGCACGCCGAAGCGGAGTTTCTGGGCATCGTCAAGACTGTCATAGAGGGGCTTGGCCGCATCCGCGATCTTTCCCAATTCCGCACCGCGTGCCGAGAGACCTTTCTCGCGCAGCCGCAAGCCTTCGATCACGTCGTGTCGCTCGCGAAGCTCCTTGGCGTTTTCGTGCCATTCGGCTGCGCGCGCAGCTCGAGCTTTACGTCGCGAAGCGTTGTTTCGAGCGCAGGCCAATTCTTTTCCTGAGCGGGCGTCAGTTTCAACCCGGCTTTCAGCGCGGCGATGCTCGCATCGGTAAAGGCGGCAATGTGTTCTGCCGAAAACTGATGATGTTCGCTTGCTTTCTCGGGCGGCGCTGCGAAGACTCCGGAGGAGAGGCCGGGCAAAATGAGGGCCGCCGCTGTCGCGGCTATCAGTAGATGCTTCTTCATGAGGTTCACCTGAAGTTGTTGGACGAGAGCACGGGAGCCCGTGTGTCGACCAATTGGCATTGCCAGAATCCGCCGAGAGCCGAACCTTAACCCCAACATGGCCGTCATCCGGTGATGTCGGCTGAGAGCTTCGGCGCGATCTCTATAAATCCCGTCCTCCCGTCGTCATTTGTGAGAATGACCGTGGGCAGTCGTGGTATGTTTTTGGGCGAGCTCGCTATGTTCGAGCGCCGCAGCTGCGTGCTCTTTCGCCTCTTCGTGCTGGCCGAGATTGTGAAGATGGGCCGCCTGCAGGTGATGGTGCGCGGCGGCGTGGTGGTGAGCTGCCGCCTGAAGGTGATGCTCACTCGCCGGATGCTTCGGTGCCTGTGCCATTTCCGTTACCCCTCCCTGAGAGTGAATATTTGTAAACGTTTGGGCTACTTTCCACATATGACCGGGGATGGGCGGTTGAACCCGAACCACTGCGTCAACGCGCAATTCTTGCCTGAGTTCCCAGCCACACAAACGTCGATCGTCTCGTGTCGTCCTTGCAACCGGAGCCGGCTCTCCTTGAACGAGAAATCACGTTTAGAATTTGGTTCTGGTGCAAACAGCGGAAGCGGGGCATATTTGCCGGCGAACGCGCTGAGCAGTGGACCTGTATCCATATGCTGAGTATTGAAGAACTCTTCAGAGGCCGCCATTTCGACCGGGACATCATCATCCTCTGCGAGCAACCTTGTTGCATGGAGGGTTGGGAATCAGGATCTTAAGGAATGGTGGCGCAAAAGGCTTCCGATTTTCATGTCGGGGGCCGCTCATGCCTTTCAAGCTTCGTTCGAAGGGCAGACGCCACATTCCCCGCCAGCGTCATCGGGTCACGAACTGGCGCGAGTATGACGCATCCCTGCGCAATCGCGGCAGCCTGACTATTTGGTTTACGCCCGAGGCGATTGCGGGTTGGAAGGCCCAGCCTCGAACAACGCCGGGCGGACAGCGCCATTATTCCGATCTTGCCATCGAAACCGCGTTGAATTTGCTAACGGTGTTTCGATTGGCTCTTCGCTAGAGCGAAGGTCTGATCGGATCTATCATGAAAATGCTGGAGATTGATCTGCCGGTTCCCGATCATACGACGCTGAGCCGGCGGGCGTGTGGATTGCCTGTCGGCAAACCCGCGCAGATTGGAACGGACGAGCTCCACCTGATTGTTGATAGCACGGGATTGAAATTGCGTGGCGCCGACGAATGGTTGTTTGAAAAGCACGGAGCAACAAAACGCCGTGCCTGGCGCAAGTTACACATTGGCATTGACGCCGGGAGCGGCGAGATTGTCGCCTTTGATCTCACGGACAAGGATGCTGACGACGCCTCCCATGTCCCTGCGCTATTGGATCAACTGACGAAAACTCCCGCTTCTTTCACGGCCGATGGCGCATACGACAGGGCTGCGACATACGACGCCGTCCTCGCCCGAAATCCGTCCGCCCACTTCATCGTTCCACCCTGCAAGGGGGCGGTGCCCGGAGCGACAGCGACCATCTTGCCAACCCAGTGGGATTTGTATGTCCTTGCGGTTGCCACACATGGGCGGATGAATTGGCAGAAGGAATCCGGCTACAACAAGCGCTCAAAAGTCGAGGCTGCCATGCGCCGTTATAAGAGCGTCATCGGCGACGCATTGAAGTCACGCCGCGACGCCCGGCGTGCGACTGAAGTTGCGATCGCCGTTGAGGCCCTCAATCGGATGAACAAACGCGGGCGTGCGAAATTCGTTCGAGTGGCATGATTGCCGCCTCAACGTTCAAACGCCACGTACAAGTCTCCATGCAACAAGGTCCCCGGACGGGACCAGCCATCCGGGTCGCTGTCGGTCAGTTGGGCGGCTGAGATATGCGTGTCGACGACGCGCGCTCCCGGCGTAAGATCAGCTCTGCTTCGCAGTGACTGTCGCTTTCGCCGGGGGAGCGGCGACTGGCGGTTGTGCAGGGGGAGCGGCGAGCGGGGGCTGTGCAGGGGGAGCGGCGGCCGAGGGCTGGAAAGCTTGCTTGGCCAGATCGGAGTAGAGGTTGCCGATCGTCGTCGCCTGGGCGATGAAATCCTCATAGGCCGCCTTGGCGAAGTCGGATTGCAGCTGGATCGCTTCGTCGATGTGCTTCACGCCGAGCAGCTTTTCGAAGAGCGCGCGGCTTTTCTCGGAGGACGTCTTCCAATAATCAGTCATTGCGGCGGCGACGGCCTGTAGCCCTTTGACTACCGAGGTCGTGGCCTCCAAAACTGCCTCGGACTGCTTCAGGCCGGGTGCTTGGGTCTCTTGGAGGTTGATGGGCATGATATATATCCTTTTGGCTCTGTGCGCCTAGGAAAATCCTGGCCGCCACCGCCGCTTATAAGTTAGCGTGCGCCGCAACAAAAATAACGCGCTGCAAAAATAAAATGAGTCCCCCGGTCAGGTCGACGGTATTGCGATATGGGCTGCTCAGTCTGACTACGATCCGCGCCATCGGGGGAGAGCTGGCCCGGCAAACTCGGACAGTAGCTTGAGTGATGGGGTCGTCTAATCGCGATTGTCATGTCAAGGGATTTCGCCAGGCTCTGTCGCGAATTTTTCTCTCGGGTCGGCTGGGGCTATGATCGCCGGGCGTGGGGCAAGCGGAATTGTGCGATGATCGATTTCAAGGGCAGTCATTTTGAACGCGACGTGATCCTGTGGGGCGTCCGCTGGTATGTGGCCTATCCGATGAGCTATCGTCAACTCGAGGAAATGATGGAAGAACGCGGCGTCGACGTCGACCATTCCACGCTCAGCCGCTGGGTCGTCAAATATGCGCCTTTTCTGGAGAGACAGTTCCGCGTTCATAAGCGCGCGGTCGGATCCAGCTGGCGTCTCGATGAGACTTACGTGAAAGTCAAAGGCCACTGGAAATATCTGTATCGGGCGGTCGACAAGGCGGGCGCGACGGTGGATTTCTTGCTGACCGCGAAGAGGGATCGCAAAGCCGCGTTGCGTTTCCTGCGCAAGGCGATCGCGCAGCATGGCGCGCCGGATAAGATCACGATCAACAAAAGCGGCGCCAACACGGCGGCGATCGAAAGCTACAATGCGGAGCATGAAGCGGACATCGAAATCCGGCGTATCAAATATCTGAATAATATTGTCGAACAGGACCATCGAGCGGTGAAGCGAGTGACGCGGCCAATGTTAGGTTTCAAATCATTTCACTCGGCTGCCGCGACGCTCTCGGGGATAGAGCTCATGCATATGATCCGGAAGGACCAATCGCAGACCAATGGCGGATTGCGTCCTGCGCAGCAGTTTTATGCCCTCGCGGCGTGAGCCGCGTCACTCTCGCATGCCCGCGACGCTTCCGTAGACAAAATTTGCGGCACAACCCAACAGCGCCTCGATTGGCTGGACAAACCCGCCAATACATAGAGAAGCAAGTGTTAAAATTTAAGAATCACACGCGCGATAATCCCTATTCGCAACAGTACATGTGGGGTGCGTCCGCAAACATTAACTCCCAAATGCGCGTGATTTTGCCAGCTATTTGTCTACGCTGCCAGCCGAACCCGCCGATGATGGACACAG